>NZ_JBHSOW010000033.1:0-9797 GCF_042656405.1 Paenibacillus solisilvae
GGCACATCCCCTCAAAAAAATGAGGGGATGTGCCTTTTTATTCAGAAGGACTTTTTCAGTGGCCTCGATAGGGAGCCCACGGACTTTCTGATGAAAATTAAGGAGCCTCTATTCCCACGATGTGGGTTTGAGGCTTTTGTTGGTTATATTGGCTTATTTTGCGCGAGGTCCCATCCGCCTTGGATCGGCTTTAATGGATTGCCCTTTGCATCAAATTGCCAGTACGTCCATTTGATTTTTCCAAATTTTAATTCAATCGATTCTTCCGTATCATCGAACCTATAACTGCTTACCACAATGTCGTCGAATTCGAGGGTCAGAAATTCAACCTCCTGACCTTTTCCGGATGGGCGCGTGAATGCAATTTTACCTTTTGAGATATGCGTCCCCTTGAACTCACTCATCATTAATGGAATGGAAGAAGAATCGAAATTTTTCGTGAAAGCAAAGCTGTCGAAGTTGATTTTCCCGGCGGAACCCGAACCCGAGCCTGAACCGGATGATTTTGAATCCCCGGACATTTGATAGCTGACAGACGTGAGACCGATCCACTTGTCATAACGTTTATTAATGGATTCCCCCGAAATACCATCCAGCTGCAAATACACTTGAACGTTACCATCAGCTGCGGCAGCGGGAACCACACTAAAAGCCAGCGCCAACAAACAAGCTGCTAAAACGGACAAAAGAAATTTTTTCAAATAAATCAACTCTCCCCAATAGTTGTTGATACATTATGTATCTTTAGAACTAGTATATTCGTATTTCAATGGTTTGTATATCCCGTATTTTTCGAAATAAACTTAGGTTTTTAGATGTTCTTTTTGTCTCATCGCTGCGGCGCAGCTGCACCGGAACAAATGTCTTTTTCGCTGCGCCTCGGCAGCTTTTTTTGACAGTACCGGCATATAATAAAATAACTCGATTTCACTTCATTGTCCTTCCATCACCTGATACGACAGAGATCTTTGAACGGTAATTGCGATCCAACCGATATAGGTTCAAAACCATAACTAGTTAGAAAATACCTTTCCTCACCTCGCAAGAAACATCCTGAAGATACATAGGACTCCGGAAATTAAGCCACTCTATACAAACCCTCGAATACCGAATATACTAGTTCTAAAGATACATATTGTATCAAAAAGACTTTAGGGAGAGTCGAAGTACATGAGAAAATATCTTTTGTCTATTTTTGCGGCTTGTTTGTTGGTTCTGACTTTCAGTGTGGTTCCAGCTGCCGCGGCCGATGGCAACAATCATGTGTATTTGAAGCTGGAGGGCATTTCTGGGGATTCCGTAGATAAACGTTACGAAAAGTGGATTGATCTTAGCTCTGTCAGTTATCAAATTTCCGGGAAATTAACGGCGTTTGATCCAAGCCATGCAGATGGAAAGATCAGCTTCAATAGCTTTATTTTCAAGAAAAACTTCGATTCTTCCTCCATTCCATTAATGCTGAATGAGTTCAAAGGAACCCATATTTCTAAAGGCAAAATTGCATTTACACGCCAAGCAGGAAAGGGCCAGGAAGTTGAGTTTCTGACGTTCGAATTCGAGAACATTGTTGTAAGCAGTTATAGCTTTGATGACCTAACGGAATCGATTGCTATCAAATTCGGGAAAATCAAATGGACATATTGGCCTATTGATTCAAAAGGGAACCCGGCAAAAACGCCGATTCAAGGTGGATGGGATCTTGAAAAGAATGGAGACAGCAGCCCTTCTAAGGACATGACAGCTCCTGTAACGCAGAGTACGTTTACTCCAGTGCGGTCAACGAAGAATAAAGTAACTGCCTTGACCGTAAAACTTACCGCAGCGGATTCCGGCTCTGGAGTAAGCAGGACAGAATATCGTATTAATGGTGGCGGATGGGTCACCTATACCGATACGTTCACTGTTCAGGCAGCTGCAGCACATAACCTGGAGTGGCGCAGTATTGATAAAGCAGGGAACGTTGAGAAAACATGGTTTGCGGATTTTGATAAAGGAACTCCGCCGCGTCAGATTTAAATAATAATAAGAAAAAGGTGGAAAAACTATGGAAAAAGAGGCGCAGCACACTGAAAAAAAGGTATGGATTTGCCCAATTCTTGAGATATTAGAAGTCAAACACACGTATACAACCGAGGAGTGGGAATTTATAGAAAGCGCTGAAGGCTTCTGGAAGCGGCAGCTGATGGAAAGTTAAATGAAGAGCGCAGAGGTTCTGCAATAGGAGATATCCTCATGGCTGACAACGAAAACGCCATCTCTAATGATGAGTTTATGTTGTTAACCAGTGGGGATTTTTCTATGCCCAAAAAATCGAGACGACCGCTTCCCTAGGGTGAATAGGGAAGCGGTCGCAAATAGCTGCGTCTAAATTGTCTGCTTATCGCGGTTAGTTCCGAAAATTCGTTATTCCAGCTCGATGGACTTTTGGATTTCACTCAATGTGTTAGCGCCAAGGAGACCAAGACGCCAGAAGGCCACCCCTTTAAGAGAGTAACGTTTGGCTAATCCGATTTTGCCGGATATGGACTGAGCGGTTTCGCTGCCCATCGAAATTCCGAGCACAAGCTTACTCTTTGGAACTTCCTTCATTGCAAGCAGAATAGCTTGATTAACGTGAGTTAATGGTTCTGGGGCTTTATCGTATGCATAATCGTAAGCCATGATGATAATTTCATCGGCATAGGAGGCAAGCTTCTTATAATCATAACCCCGGTATGAACCATTGAGCGGGTGGAGCGCAAGCGTTAGCTTCAGATTCGAGGCTTGCGCGCTTTGATCGAGCAAACGAACGAACTCGTTATAGGATTGCTGGACAGCGGCTATATCGCCTGTTAGACCGAGACCTTCAAAATCAAGCGTAATCCCGCTGAAATTATTCTCAGAGGCAAGCGTGACAAGCTGCTCGATAACGGTTGTCTGCAGGTTTTTGTCTTGTAGAAGCTTAGTAAGCTCTCCACTGCCGTCAGTAGCTACAGCCATAAGATTAGGCTTGCCTCCGGCATTTGCAGAATCCAATATGATTGATTCAGGTGTAATATTTCCTGCAGCTTCCGGCCAATAGAAATCTTTTCCGGTAAGCGTCAAATTGCCTGTCTGATCAATACGAGTCCAACCAAAGGAAACGGAATTGAATTTCTTGACATAGCTTAATTCTTTGAAAGAAGAGATCGCATAAAAAGCTTCTGTATAAAGCTTCTCTACTGGGGATGTGATGGAAACCGTCTGTGAAGCGCCATTCCAGCTTACCGCTGCGCCGAACTGAGAGCTGAAAAAGCTTAGCGGAACGAAGATCGAACCGTCTTTGGCCAAAGGGGGAACGGTTAGAAGCTTCTGCTGACCATTTACAAGGGCCTTCTTGTCATTCTTGTGAAGAACAACTTGAGTCAATTTCCCGTTCCGGGACTTCGTCGCAAGGACAGTCTGGGATTTCTCAGACCACATGACTTGAATATTCAAAGCTTCAGCGATGGCGCGGAAAGGAACCATCGTTGTCCCCTGCATGGCAAAAGGGGCAGCTGGAAAAGGTAAAGGAAAACCGTCGAGCATAATGCTGATTGGCTTGCGGACAACAGAAGCAGCTGAAACGGTGGAAAGTCCTGAAAATAGCAGAAGTGCGGAACTGGCAACCAATAATGACGATCTTATCTTAGTTAGCATGTTTTCAACTCCTAAACGTTTTTGCGAGTCCGAGTAATAACTCGCATCAGAAGCACAAAGCCGTATTCACAACTGCAGCGGAGGTTTTGCGAATTCGAACGACTTTTGTAGATGGCTTTCTACCGCTGAATGTTTTTGATAATGAGGAAAGCGATCTACAACGGGAGCATGAATCGTAAAACCGCAGCATCAAAACCATAGCTACAAGTATAGCAGGAATAAATCTCTCATACCTATCAATTCCTAGTAAATTTAATAGAAATTTAGAAATTTAAATAGACTGCTTCAACCGGTTGCTTTTCCGCGATGAAGCAGTCTGAAATCAGCCTTGAGCCTTTTGTTTGGGTGAGTCTTCAGAAGACCGAGAGCGGCTCCGCTGCATCGAGGGATGAAGAGAGACTCTGTTTTTACCGGAGGTTTTGGATTTATACATCATTTCGTCGGCCTGCTTAATAACTTCCTCAATCGCTATCCCATCTCGCGAAACGCTCACTCCCACGCTGATCGTAACCATCGTTTCTTTCTCAACACGGTTTCTGATGGTCTCTGCTACTTCTTCCGGTTTGATGCCCGGGGCAGCTACTAGACCGAGGAGTTCCTCACCGCCATATCGCCCAGCAGCGCCAATACCGGCCGTTTCTTCGCGAATGATGTCGGCTACTTGCTTTAACACGCCGTCCGCTTTGTGATGTCCCTGAGTATCATTAAGCTTCTTGAAATTATCAATATCGCAGAAAATAATTGCAATTCGGTTGGTTTGACGAAGCATTTGCTCAGCTTTCTTGTGGAAGTGGCGCCTGTTATACAAGCTGGTCAGGCCGTCTGTTATAGAGGACTGGAAAGTCAATAGAAGTCGGTCAAGCACCCATTCGAACAAGAGTAAGAAGAGAAGCGTATAATATACAACCGGCAGCAAATGGCTCAGGATGACAAGCATCGGAACCTTGCCATGGAAGACATAACTGTCTGCAAGCCGTGAGAGCTGGTAAACAAAATAAACAATTAAACTAGCAGAATAGCTGAATCGCTGCTCGATTCCGCGCAAATTGAGCAGGATAGCAAAGTTTAATACGAGCCCATAAAAATCAACAGCCAGAAGCTCCAATCCTTCCTGGCTGATTGGTTGGTTCAGTATATCAGGCGTAAAAGCGATTTGTGCGGCAGTAATAAGCACAAGCCCGATCAACATAAGCAGAAATGGCATGCCTTTCAATCTAATTGAAGGCGGAGTATACAATTTCATGAAAACAAAGTTTATAATAATAAAGGAGAGAAGTCCCGTGAACGAATGAATCAAATACAAGTAGGGAGAATGGGACATACTCGGGAAAGTTAAGCTGATGAGTGCAGCATTCTGCAGCAGGACAACGGGAAGCGTAAAGATTAACATGCGATGAGTTTTGTTGCGGCGGTAGCTTTTGTAAAGACGAACAGACATAAACAGCATAAGCAGCAGTATGGTTATTACACAAGCGGATGCGAAAATTTGACCGGTTGACCCGGCCAGCCATTGCAAAATCGACATGATTTAACCACCTAAGATGATATTTATTTCATAGCTGATTACGATCGGGATCATTGATAGGCCAGCTTTACAGAAACATATGTTCTAGTATATCATAATTTTGGCAGACCGAATACCACGATTCTACCTGAAGAATTCGCGTTTCTGATGAAACGTCAAGAATATGCTTACGAAGTGCGTTTCTGATGAAACGCTTAGGAGGGCAAGCGCATGAATATATTACAAGCTTTGTTTTTTCCGCCGGAACAACCGGGTGGAGTGTCCTCAATGGTTCCTTATATACAAGAGAGGTTCAATAAGCTCGGGTGGCCGACGGAGCTGTTCTCCTTGCCCAAGCGGGTTAGAGGAAAAGGGCAGGAAGCTGTTCAGTTCGAAACCTTTGATGTTGCTTTGTACGAAGGCAATCCGACGATTGATAAGTATTTGCAAACCTACCGTGATTACGTTTGGTGGACGAAACTGCGGATGAGCAAGTCCTATGACTTGATTCATGCCCACCATCCTATTCCTGCGCTTGTGATGAAGCAGCTTTATCCGGATACCCCGCTTGTCATGACCATTCATTCGAGTTATGAGCGTGAATTGATTTTGAATGGCAAAATCATCGAGGGCGGTCCGGAACATCGTTTCCTGACTTCCATTTATGGAGAGCTCGAAGCGAAGACGGACCGGATTTTAACAGCGTCTGAGTCATTTCGTCAATATATGACGCCTTATGTGAAGCGGCCCGAGGCCATTCATGTGATCCCCAATGGTTTTGATGAGAAGCGGTTCAAACCGATTTCTCATGAAAATGAAGTTGTTCAGCTGATCACTGTATGCCGGCTTGTTCCTGCAAAAGGTCTTGATATTCTGCTGCATGCCTGTGCAGAGCTCAAAGCGCGGGGGCAGGGGTTTGTGCTTCATATCATTGGAGACGGTCCAATCCGGACCGAGCTGGAACAGCTTGCTTTGCAGCTGAATTTGTATGACGACATTATTTTCTACGGCTATATGCTTCATCCGGAGGAGTTCATGCCTTTCTTTGATGTTTTTGTGCTCCCGTCAAGGGCGGAAGCATTTGGTTCCGTATTTGCAGAGGCTGCGTTATGTTGGCTGGCTCTCGTCGGGACGGATGTCGGCGGGATTGCAGAGCAGATTGAAGACGGGACTAACGGGCTGCTTGTACCGCCTGAGGACCCGCTTGCATTAGCCAATGCACTGGAGAAGGTAATCAGTGATCCTACCTTCCGATATAATCTGGCTCGTACCGCTTGGAATAAAGCGAAGAAGGTTTACTCTCTGCAGAGGGTAATCTCTCAACTCAAGCAAGTGTATCTTGAAATCAATCCGCAGTCCGAGGCGACGGAGTAAGAAAGGGGAAATGAAATGATGAGCGTATCGTTTCGTTTCATCCATGCGGCGGATTTGCATGTGGACAGTCCGTTCCGAGGACTGTCAGAAGCACCTTCCTATGTTCAGGAGGCATTGTTCAGGTCAACCTTCGATGCGGTGCATAATCTCGTCCAGACCGCTATTTCCAATGAGGTTGATTTTGTCGTCATTGCCGGTGATCTCTATGATACGTCGAATCGTTCCCTGCGTGCGCAGCTTGCGCTCCAAAGAGAATGGCAGCAGCTGCATGCCCATGGTGTGCAGCTCTTTGTGATTCACGGGAACCATGACCATCTGTCAGGCAGCCGGGCAAATTTGAAATGGCCGGAAAATGTATATACATTCCATTCAGACAGCGTTCAAAGTGTACCTGCTTTCCGGAGAGATGGTCAGCTGGCTGCCTATATCTACGGTATGTCATACGGTTCAAGGGCTGTAACGGATAATATCGCCGCTGGATATAAGCCGAATACAGCAGAAGAGCATTACCATATTGCGCTGCTGCACGGCAATGTCGACGGTTCGGCAGAACATGATCCTTATGCGCCTTGTTCACTGGTTGAATTAGCAGGTGCCGGATTTAATTATTGGGCTCTTGGCCATATCCATACCCGAGAAATTCTGCATACCTATCCTCATGTTGTGTATCCGGGAAATACGCAGGGCAGACATGCACGTGAGACAGGGGCTAAAGGATGTTATCTCATTGAAGTTTCACAGACCAAGGAAACGGTGCTGACTTTTATTCCGCTTGATGCTGTAAGGTGGGAGGAAGCGGCCGTGTCTATTGCTAATTTGGCAACCGAACATGCACTGCTGCATGCTGTGGGACGTGCGGTAGAGGAACAACGATTGTTAAGTCAGGGTAGGCCCTGCATGATTAAATTGAAGATAGAGGGCCGCGGCCCGATGCACCGCCATTTGGTAAACCCTGTGTTCGCGCAGGAATTACTGGAGGGCTTAAGAATTCAATTTAGTGATGAAGATGGTGGGACGGATAAGCTCTCGCAGTCCTGGTGTTGGATCTATGCGCTTGAAACACGAACGGGCGTGGAGATAGACCTAGCTGCTTTGGCAGCGGAGGACAGCTTCACAGGTCAGCTTATTCGCGAAAGCTTAGAGCTTGAAGAGGATGCTGCTGCCGGCGCAGCTTTTATTGAAGAAGCATTAGCTCCGTTATTGCTGAATCCGCGATTGCGAAAATTATTAGGTTCGAAACTGAAGGATCGGTCTCCGATCTTATTACAGCAAGCAAGAGAGCTGTCTGCAGGCCTTCTTACCGAAGAATCGGAAACAGCACCGGCTGAGAAACGGGATTCCGGCGAGGGGGATGCTTGATAATGAAATGGACCGGATTACATATTGAAGGCTTTGGGAAGCTGCATCATTTTCATTGTCATTTTGATGCGCCAGTAACGGTTATTTACGGAGCTAACGAAGCTGGAAAAAGCACGACGCTGGCTTTCATCAGATCTATGCTTTACGGCTTTGCTTCAAAGGCAAAAAGATCGGAGCGCCTTGAGCCCGTTGCCGGGGGGCGGCACGGAGGGCGGCTTTTTTTTCGGGATTCAGCAGGTCTGGGTTATGTGGTAGAGCGGTTTGGTCATACATCAAGTAAAGTGAATGTTCGCCGTTATGAGGCATCCGCTGAAGCTGGAGGAATGGACGTTCAGGAAACGTTAACCCAAGAGATGTGGGAGCGTTACTATTTGGGCGGGGTGAATGAGAGAGTCTTCCGTCAGTTATTTGCCATCACCTTAACTGAGCTGCAGGCAATCGGGATGCTGGAAGGTGATGAGCTTGGGAAGCAGCTTTACCACGCGGGCTGGAACGGAGGGACGAGCATTGCAAGGACGGAGAAGCTGCTCAGCACGCAGCTGGACGGGCTGTATCGACCTCGCGGGAGTACACAGCAAATCAATAAGCTGGTTCGAGCATTGGAACAAACGGAATCGCAGCTTAGGCAATTAGACGATGGAATAGCTGTCTTTAATGAATTAACGCAAGAGCGGATAGGGACGGAAGCGGAGCTTGACGGGCTGGATAAACGGCTTCCAATATTGCGCGATCGCGCAATATTGCTCGGAAGAGCTTGCTCGCTTTGGCCGCTGTGGGTCAATCGGCTGGTTTTGGAAAAGGAAGTGCAGGCACTTGAGTTAACAGCTATTCTGCCTTCCGATGCCAGAACACGGTGGGAGGCATTAGCAGCAGAACGTGATCGTGTCCAGAGGGAGCTGGATCGGGTTAGATTGCTGGCTGAACGGGTGGAACAAGAGAAATCGATATTAACCGTTAACAGCGAATTAATGGCTCATTTGGATGAGATTGAGGCGCTGCTTCTCTCCGTTGAGAAAATAAATGCCTCCCGGCTGGAGCGCAGAGAGTTGGAAGTGGAGCAGCGGGAGCACCGGGAAGCGGTGGAACGATTATTGTACCGCATCGCACCGGATTGGACTCAGCTGCAGCTCCGCTCTCTGCGCGTGACGGTTGCGGATCGCGAGTCGGTTCGTGGGATGCGGGCAGCTATGAATGAAGCAGACCGGACACGGAATCGAGCTGAGGCGGAGCTTCACTCGATAAGAGAACAGTTGAACGAATTATCCGAGCTGGAGACCGAGCTTGGACAACCAAAGAGGCAAGGTCAAGCCCGGAGCAGTGACAGTAACGGGAGTTACGTAACTGATAACGGAAGTAATAATGGAAGTGAAAACGGGATTGAAGACAGAAGTGATAACGGGATTGAAGACAGAAGTGATAACAGAAGTGATAACAGAAGTGATAACAGAAGTGATAACAGAAGTGATAACAGAAGTGATAACAGAAGTGAAGATAGAAGTGATAACAGAAGTGAAGAAAGAAGTAACGGAAGTAACGGCAGCAGCTCTGCTTACACTATTATAGATGAATGGTTTGGGTTAGTGCCGGAGAAGCCGGATGCTCTCCGCCATGCGGCTCGTGTGTTCGAGGAAGCATGGCGGGAGTTTGAGATGGAGCAGCTTCGCGCTGCGCATGAAGCTGCGGCTGAGTCGCCGAGAATGAGCGAGAATTCCGCGATTCGAGGTGACTGGCTGTGGGTGGCAGCTGGGCTTGCAGCTATGGCTGCTGTGGGGTTTGGCGCGGCCGGCTTGCGCATGGCCGCGATAGCCGCCGGCGCGGCCGCGGCCGCATTGGCCGCGGCTGCGCTGCTGCGGCAGCTGCGCTGGCGCGGTGCGCGCGAAGCTGCACCGCGCGGCGCAGCCGG
>NZ_JBHSOW010000034.1:0-1254 GCF_042656405.1 Paenibacillus solisilvae
GGCACATCCCCTCAAAAAAATGAGGGGATGTGCCTTTTTATTCAGAAGGACTTTTTCAGTGGCCTCGATTGTTTGCAGTGGCTTTTTGTTTTGACATATTTAGAAGCGGAAAGACAGAGAAGGAGATGGTTATTTTCAACAGAGTCAGAATTTGGTATCAGGAAGAGATTGAACAGCTTAAGCCTTTGGTACGTGATGTATACAAAAAAATTCATAGGTATCAGCTTGAACGAACGTCGTTGTTTGAGTTGCAGATGCGCGAAGCAATTGCTCTGACAACGCCGGTATTGGAAGTTTTTATCGAGCATATTCCTGCGTATAAAAGCAGCTATATTAAAGTTCTTGGCAGGCAGGAGCAGCTCACGTCGTTCGATTTGATTATGTGCTTTGACCGGGCGATATATGAACTACATCTGTATGCAACGTTAGGCAAAGCAATCGGGAAATACGCCAATGAAGCGCCTTGGAGCAAGGAGCTTCGCGTGCTCTTGAATGAGCGACAAGAGATTGAACCGGCAGATAACAGTGTCTCTGTGGGAGAATTATTTCTTACGAGCGGCAAAGTTGCCTGTTCAGGTCATGCCGAAGGGACGGCCGCAGTCATATTGAGCAAGGATGAGCTCGGGAACGTTAAGCAGGGTGACATTCTAGTAACGACGATGACCACTCCTGATTTCATCGAGGTTGCTTCGCTTATAGCAGGACTTGTCACGGATCGGGGCGGCATCGTTTGCCATGCTGCTATTTTGGCGAGGGAGTTTAACATCCCGTGTATTGTCGGCTGCGGAAATGCTACGGAAGCTGTTACAAGCGGTCAAAAAATTCGTATAGATACGATCTCTGGTATCGTTCTGGGATGTGATGATGAATGAAACTGATACATTTATATGAGGCGACCGAGGTTGATCTGTACGGACGTAAAGCGGTGAATTTGGCTGAGGCGCTTCAACACCGTTTGCCAGTGCCAACCGGGTATGTGCTTTCGGCTTCAACCGTTCAGCAATTTGCGAGGGGAGAGCTGAATTTGGTGAGCGAGATCCGGACTATGCTCCACTCCTTAGGTGCTGTTTCCGTTAGATCGTCCGCCTGTCAAGAAGATGGTGAACAGTCCAGCTATGCTGGACTGTTTCAGGCTGTAGAGAAACCCACTCTTTTCTGAAGCGATGGGTTTCTCTTTTTGTTTGATACATGGTTTGAAGAAGGCTTAAAGGGATTTCTTCTAGATGGCTCTCCTTTCTAGGTGAAGGGCAATCT
>NZ_JBHSOW010000035.1:0-26469 GCF_042656405.1 Paenibacillus solisilvae
GGGAGGTACTCCTTTTTCATACCCTAAAAACTCAAGCCTCGTAAGGCTTCGGATTATGAAATTGATTCACCTCTCAAAAATCCGGTATCCCTGTACGAATAAGGAGCCGGCTTCATTCTGTCAGCTTTGTTTCCAAGTCCATATACTAATCCTTAATTTGGATAATAAAAAGGACAGTAAAATCATTATGATTTTGCTGTCCTTTTTCGATACTTCTACTCGTGTGTTGGTTCGATCGCAGGGTATCCGATTTTTTGCCAGCGGAATAGATGCTTGGCGCGATCAGAAAGCTTATCATAGGTTTCCTGCGGGATTTGAACGCTATTATCTCTATTAAAGGCACTGTAAATTAAAGCTAGATTTGGACGAATCTCATCGCTTCGGTTCGGTGTTCCACGATGCCACATCCGTACGTCACGGATCAGAATCGAGCCTGCAGGCATATGAACTTTCATTGATTGCATATGCGGAGCCAAATCTTCCGGATTAGGGCCATTTGGGCCGTAATAGTTGTCAGGCAGCAAATGAGTTCCTCCCGGCCAGATCTCCATCGGGCCATTGCCATCATGAACGTCCACTAAAGGAATGTTAAACACAAGATCAGTGATCGGAAGAGCAACCTTGCATAAATCGCCGAATCTAGCACCGTAATCCGGATGAACGGGCTGCGGCTTTTTACCGCCAGGGAGCGACGTATTTGAAGAGAATAGCGTAACGGAATAGTCCTTTCCAAGGAGACGGTCGATGATAGCTAAAGCAAACGGATGCTCGATAACCAATGAATCGTTAAAAGGCGCTGCAAAAGGGAGGAATATGCCCAAATGATTGGTTCCTTCGTTAAATCCCTTTTTATTCTCATAGATCTCTTTACCATGCTTATCTATAAACCAGTCCATACAGTCCGTAAAAGCTTTTCTAAGCTCATTCACTTTCTCCTGCGGCAGAACACCTTCAAGAATTACATACCCATTTACTTTAATCAGGTATGCGGCAAGTTCAATCGTCTCTTCGTTTAGCTTCAGTGTTTCAAGTTCTTCTCTGCTAATTTTCAAAATCATTCACCTCACTTAATGGATACCATCTTTTGATTGCTAGAACCATCCTAAAAATATCATATTTGACCACATAAAAACATTTTATAACGATTTTAATAGAAAAAAACCTGACCCTTCTTATGGTGCGGCCAATATACTTTTCGAGTTCGTCCAATCGCTCTCGAAGATCGGGAAGATATTCGTCGGTTCCATATCTGGTATTAACAGGATGGCGATTAAAGCCATTGATATTGCAAGTAGCGGAAACAAAATAAGCGCACATCTGCATAAGACCTCGATTCTTTTGAATGCACCCCAGGCTACTAGCGCCATCATGACGCAGCCTACGATTACAGTTGGGGTGCACGGCAGCAGCATAGCTTGACTCCAGCGACCACAGTGCACCACTGTTGCTCCCTTTTCGGGAAGCACTCATCAGGAAGGGAAATGGAAACCGTAACCGGGATTTGACATTCGTCATACCCTATCGTTTTTCGCCTTTGAAGATCGCGAGCGTCTATTCGACGACAATAAAAACAGTCGCAGAGTACCGGCGGTCATGCCGGTGCCCTGCGACTGTTTGGCGTGTATCGGATCGAGAAACTTAATTCATTGGGCTTCCTCGTCGGCCGAGGGGCCGTAGATGCCCGGCACCGGAATATCGAGAAGCCGTAAGTATACCCCGAGCTGCGCCCGGTGGTGGACCATGTGGCTTAATCCGAAGGTGCGGAGCGCAATCGCCCGCGGCTCGCGGAGGATGATATGGTCGCCGTGGCGCAACGTCCATTCCTCGCCGAGCGTTTTCTCGTCGCATTCGGCGATCAGCTTTTCCAGCTTGCCGACATTCGTGTCGAACTCCTCGAGAACGTCTGCGCGTCTTTCCAAAGCGTCCCGCCGCAGCGGCACGGTCGAAAGATCGAACTCCGGGTACTGGAAAATCGCGACTTGCCAGTTCAGCAGGTTGATCAGGTGCGTGGCCAGCCCGCCAAGCGTCATCGATTTCTCGTGCGGCTTCCATGCCATATGTTCCTCAGGCAAGCGTTCCAGAATGCGGTGCGTAGTGGCCAGTTCATGCGTTGCGTCGCCGACGATCAGTTGTTTGACCATAAATTCCTCTCCTCCCTTATGGTTTACCATACTATAAATTTTCCGGGCATACCGGTCCATGTCCTATTCGTCCGGCATCGTTCGAAGAAAAACGAGTGGCTGGCCATTCTCACAACCGACTTAACTACACATGCCCTGCAAAGCCCGGCAGATTTGGATTCTAACCGACTACATGGACGACTATGGGAGCACTGTTGTCGTATTGCTTGTTCTACGTGCGGGCAGAGATCGGCGGAGCTGCTCTATTGAAACAGACTACACGTCTAACGAACCTTGGGACGGAGCTGTCCTATTGGCGGCATGACATCTTCAGTCTTGCTACCGATACCGCTAGATCACTTCTGAAAAAAAGCGCCATTCAAGGCTCCATACCGTACGCTTTCTTCAATTCCGCTTCGTAGTTATCATCTATGTAAGTTCTAACGAAGATCTCACGCGCTGCCTCGTTCTCCACTCGCTTAAACCATCCGGCCTTTACGGTTCGTTCCCGTTCCGGCTTGTTATGCCACTTGGCTAGTGCTTTTTCCCTTAACTGCGTTCGGATACTATGTTCAAGCAGCTGTTCATTCACGCGTTCGAGTCGGTTGTCTGCAGTATGCTCAGCTACACCTAGTTGCTGCAGTTGCTGCATTAATTCCTTTTGGAACCCTACCATCTGTTCATATCGTTCCGATAAGGCATAGATACGATTAAGGCGTTCGGTTTGTTCTACGTTCATATCCTTAACCGCTTCTATGTTTGTGCGGATCTTGAGCATTTCCGATGCCAATATATCATATCGGCCATCGTATCGTACTTGTAGCACTTCGCCTTCGTTACGTTCGATATGCTGCGCTGTTACCATATCGGTCTTTCCTCGCTGCACAGTAACCATTGCAGCTTCTTCGACCGTTACACTAGTCCGTGCGCGTATTGACTGAAGGAACTTGAATGCCATAGCGTCACGCTCGCTATAAGAACGGTTTTTTCCATCGCTACGGTTAATGACATACCCCGCCCGTTTCAAAGCTAGTGCATACTTGCGCACCGTAACGGCTTCAATGCCGAGCATATCGGCTATATCCTTGGTGCTGTAACGAATCTCATAGTCGCTCATATCGTTCACCCCATCGATAAAACTTCGATACGCTGCGTACAAATCCTTTTTCGAAAACGCTTTGCGATCTCCACAATGTTCATTGTTTGAAAACTGGCCAGTCCCCCAAAAAATATAAATTCACCGGTTCCCGGTTCCGCAAGGATTACCTCTGAGTGGGCACAACCGCGATTTCATGGATAATTTTACGTCAAAACAAGGGGTACAGCCCTCATGATATTGAACTAACGTGTTCCGTTTAGTTCAATTGTTATTGTTCTTCAATCGCTTTTTTCCACTCTTCGTGTAATTCAGCCAAGGAAGTCGAAATCCCATCCCAATCGTTAAATTTAAGCGTAACATAAAATCCGTCTACTTTTGATATGATGTTGCTCAGCTTGGATATACGGGCTTTATCTTCATCGGTTAATGGTCCAGGCTTGCTTAGAATATTGGCCGCCTCACCCCACCATTGGGAATAAAAATAGGAGATGTCATTCATATTTGTTCTATCCTGAAATGAAACAAGAGAAGGAAAGTCATTCAATGTCGAGTTTGCATTGTCCAGACTCTCATGTGCGTAGGATAGCCAAACACGGAACGAATTCCTTGTCTTCATATCATCCCATTTGTTTCCTTTGTTAATGATATCAATTGAACCTCGGGTCGTGTGTAGAAAGTAGGCTCCGCGATATGCCGTTTGAGAAACATGGAGTTTCTCTTTCTTATGCGCTATACGCAATTCATAACTTTGCCATACTGCAAGTCCAATGCCTGTTACGGCAACTGCGATTAAAAGCAATATAATAATCTGTTTTGTTTGGCCACGTCAGTTCATCCTTTTATGTTAAATCGTGATGTGTTATGTCTTATTAGACTATAAAAAATATAAAAAGTTACTAATTTATATACTTCAATTTATTGATACATTTCATTATCCTGCCTGTTAGCTCAATAAAAAGAAGGAGCAACTGCCGAGGAAGATCTGCTCCTTTTGTTAAACTATCGTGTCCCGTTTAGTTCAGTCGCTGGGCCTCTATCATTTATTTAAATTCACGATCCAAAATGGCATCCTGCCGTCTTCACACTATCGTCTTCATCAGTTGAATTACGATTAAATTGACACCTCAAAATCCTTAACATAAACAGCATTACCCGTAACTTCTACTAGCTCATCGTTTGTTACAGTTACTCGAATTCTGCCATCCCTTTCTATTTCGTGGTATCTTGCATAATAAGCCCCCATTACCCCCGAGGCAAATCTGTAACTCTACTTTAAAAATTTAATAGAGTTACAGCTTCTAAGAGGAGCACCTAATCATGAGTCCTTATAAGGAACAAAGCAAAAATGATATTGCTATTCGACGATCATTTGCCGTACGATTGAATATGTTTTTTGTCCTGACTTTCCTAAAAGCAGCCCATCCTCTGACGAGGAACGGGCTGATTTTTTGGTTTTTCAATCATTTTCACCATCTCGGAGTACCTATTTCCTCAAATTTAAGGCTTTTTGCAGTGCTCTCGAATAGAGGCATTTTTTACTTGGAACTCTAATATGATTTCGTTGCGGAAAGTTCCCAGATATCGAACTGAGCAATCGACGCATGAGCCGGCTTCCCGTACAGCAGCACTCCCGTGCTTTGCTCCAGCGTCGGATAGACCCTGGCAGACAAGCACGTCGTCTCATTGCAGAATACCTCAACCGTCGAATGATCGACGAAGACATGGAGCTTCAACCGCCCCTCTTCCGCCTCGTAATTGCCGGTGATCGGCATGCTGTGCGGCAGTGGTGACAAACTTGAATTGCTCCGGTCGATCGTTATTTGTTTAGCGATAGGATCGACAACAATGCGCGTCTCTTCCCGGCCGTCTTCGGAGCGCAGTAGGCCAATGCCGAACGGTGATTCTGAACTGGCAAGGTCGAACTCTGCGATAAGCTCCAATGCCCTTCCTTCGATGCCTGCCCTTAGGTTATCGCCTTCTGCAGCGAGGTCCGCCTGTCCGGAATGCCGTCCGCGCAGCTTCCTAAATTCAGGGACTGGCATCATTGCGAGCTTACCTGAAGCTGTCAATTCAAGCTCCCGCGGCAGCGCCTGAACGCCCGACCAACCTGCAACGCCTTCGAAATCACCCCTCGCAACATCAGGCATCCACCCGAACAGGATACATCTTCCTTTATCATCTATGAGCAAATTAGGCGCATAGTAACCTTCAAAGCCTGCATGGTCGATTATCCCCTTCACTTCGGGAACAAATTGATAAGAATCCGTGAGTGTCCCTGTTAAGTATTTCACAACTCCGCCAGGGGAATAGATGAGAACGTACTGCTCATCCTGTTTATAAATCAGAGGACATTCACACAGAGTGACCTCAGCATCTACATAAAGAAAATTTAGAAATGACCAATAGAGTAGATCGGCCGATTTGTAAATCGTGATGCAGCCTTTGCCTTCGTACGCCCCCCCGGTAACCATGAACCAGTCCTCGCCTTCCCGCCATACAAAAGGATCGCGCCATTCCCTAATATCTGCACCACCGTGAATCTCGGACGTGATGACGGGATTTCCCGAATGCTTTTTCCAGGTCAACAATCCATCTGTACTCGTCGCCATCCACTGTTCGGCGCCCGTCGCCGGATTTCTCTCGCCCTCGCCGATACTCGTATAGAAAATCTTGGCTTCAATTCCGTCATGAACGGCGCAGCCAGAGAAGCAATGTATTTCGCTAAGATCCGTTGAAGGGTAAAGCGCAATCGGAAGATGCTCCCAATTCACGAGATCCAAGCTTCGGGCATGCCCCCAATGAATGGTTCCCCACTTGTCACCGTAAGGATTGTATTGATAGAACAAATGATAATGCCCCTCGTAAAAAATCGTCCCGTTCGGATCGTTCATCCAATTCCGTTCTGGCATAAAATGATAGGTCGGTCTATAAACATCCTTTTTCATTCTAAATTCACCTTTCATCGGCTATACAGCCCAAAATTCGAGGACATGCTTGCCTTTCATATCGGCAGGAATCTGCTTTACTATTTTGCCGTCACATATCATGACAAATGCTGTTCCCCAGCCATGGACAACAATATCCATAATGGCCATCCGGTAGCGAAGGTTCTCTACTCTCAAATCACGCAGCGTCTCAGGCACTGCCGGTGCAAAGTTAAGACCTTGTTCCTCATACTCCATACCTAAGACACCCAAGTAAAAATAAGAAATGAAGCCGGCGGCATGCCAGAGCTGACCCGGCCAGCGCCGTGCCTTCCCGGTTTGATAATCAATCACTTCATAAAACGTCTTATTCATTACACAATTGCGCACCTAAATTGTCCAGTTCTTTGACAGGCGTAGCTTGCAGCTTTATCCCCTGCTCCGTCGATCGCAATTTCAACTCAGCGGAAATTAGCAGCTGTTGATCAAACGGCATAACTGGAGAGCTCATCCCTTGACCAACACCTATCAGGATACAGCTGTTCTCATCAGCTTTATAAATCAATAAATCAGAATGAAAACCATACCAGAACGCAATGCGCTCACTCTCAGCAATAAAACGTTGATCCTTTAATTGTCCAAGCTCATATAATAGAATTCCATTGTCCGATCAATCGGTGATACGATTATTCGCAATGACAAATAAATGGTAAACCCGACTGTTGCTTGCAATCGGTTTCAATTTTACAATAAGAAAATTTACCGTTACTTATGGTAAGGTTCACCGTACCACTCTAACGGCGAAATTTAATGGCACCCAAATGGGCTGACATTATTTATCATTCGTTATCAGCCCATGGTTGTCGAATCGACACTACTGTCTCCCCGGATCTAATAGCCTGCTCAATCAGCATTCCGATATAGTGGTCCTGAGAAGCTTCCGGAAGACCATAAAATCCGGGTCCACCCTTGGCATAAACCGCCATCTTCTTCAAACAGACTGCAATAGCAATTTCATCGTCATATAGCCTAGCAGGTATGTAAGGGTTTTCATATACCCATCGTTCTCCCGCCATAATTCCTTTAAGGAAGTAGCCTTCCGCGTTCTCATACTCACCTTTATTGATGCGCTTTAATTCCATTTGAATCTGCGTGCAGGAAGGATCTTGTATGCTAATCCGATTATCGAATATTTCCCCCCGCTCCCCCCTAACACATAAATGGTTTGAACGGGTCCATGAACGATGTTGATCCTTGGTGAAATCGTAAATCCCCAGCTTTCCGCCAAAATCCAACCAAGCTAAATCTCTCTCTGACTTGATTAATTTATCTTCTGTAGGCGGACCACTTCGGTTTGGCCCAGCGACCCAATCGGATTCAAATCTCATACCCTTAATACTGACTTCTTCAAAGCGCACTCCTAACATTTTCCGAATTAAGCTTACTGCATGATATAAATGAGATATGGATACTGTCACTTGATTAACATTGCCTAACTGTCCTGACGTAATAATCTTATGCCGGGCTTCTTGTATAGGATGAAATTGGTATTGTTCGGCAATTTGAATTCGCGCGCCTTGACGGGTAAGCTTGTCGTGCAGCTGCAGTAAACCATCCAGATTAGGTGCAGGAGGTGTTTCCGTAAGTACAGGAATTTCTCGTTCCGCCAGCTGCAGCATATAATCGATAGCGGCCGATGCATTGACAGATAGTACAACAAAGTCCGGTTGTTCATTTACCAAGAGCTGATCCAGTGTCCGATAAGTAGTCACTTGCCATAAGTCTTCCATCGCCCTGCCCTTGGATTCGTCACGAATTACCATTCCGCTAACACAAAATTGATCTGGAAGAGCCTGAGCAATTCTTAGAAAATATTGTGCGCGAAAGCCACCACCGCCTATGATGCTGAATGTTATAGGTTTACCCATCAATTTCACCGCCTTCTTTAGTTGTAGCTTCGTTCTGATTAAATATAAAATTCATAGCCAAGCTATAGAATCAGTATATCTTGTTTCATAATTTTTTTGGTGCATTTTGTTAAGTTTAACGTCTGACACGCCCCCGTCCTACTTTACAGCGATATCTTTCAAAATATTTGAATGCAAGCAGGGAAACCTCCCTATGGTTGTTCAATCTCCGATTTCCCCCTATTTGCTCTCCCCATGACTTGGTTAGAGCTTGCTTATCAGCTGCATCATTTCGGCGCGTGTTGCCTTGTCCTTAGGATCGGGCCTTCCATCTTTCAGTCCAGATACCAATCTGAGCGGATTTGTATCAACATTCTCCGCTTGCGGCATGTCCTCATATTCTAAGGCTTTTGCCGACCGTTCATCTGATTGAAGGAGCTCTGCACCAGTAATCTCTTGCAGCCATGAGGTATAGAACCTGCCAAGCACCCGCAGAGTCAGTGGGAGAAGCAATGCGAACAGTACACCAAAGCCACCTACTACCCAAGAAAGCTGGTAGGGTTCCAAGTTCGGCAGCATTCCGCTAAAGACTCTGGGATTCGAGAACAGAACGAAGTCGTACATTCGGAGGCTCACCTCATAGGCGAGCGGTGAAAGCATAAGCGCTAAAACTGTTGCGGGCAGCACAATCGCGACAGTGAATGCGGCTATACCGATTGGAAACTGAAGGAAGCTGTAAATTAAACCTCTATAGGAACGCTTTTGACCCAACACTGATAAGAAAGATTTCCAACCGTGTCGTTTCTCTGGGGATTTCATACTTCCTATCGCTGGCTGATTATGTTGAATGCCCCGGATCCAACGTTCCGCGTATTCATTCTCAGACTCCATCATTCGGCGGCATAAGACGAGCGTTAAAGTAAGTAAAGGTAGTCCGACTATAAATACCGAAAGCGGCAAGCTTATTGCTAAACCTGCGACTACCACGACGAAGGATGCAATTCCCTTTGGCAATGCCATCACCAACATTTTCCACGCATTAAACGCACTATGTTTCATTGGACCGACCACACTTTCTCATTTGTTGCTCCTATTGTACACGCAGCTTCCTTTAGCGGCATCGGCTTATAGTCTGAAAATAAGCCAGACCTGAGTCTAGTTCACCATGCTATCAAGTAAGGCGTTTATTGCCCGTTACTTCATGGCCGAAGCAAAGCACTTCATGCTTACATGGAGACGATCGGCTTGATCGCAGCTTTCAGAAATATCCGGTACCGGAAGCGGCCCGATTGAAGCAATCTCTGTTGCAAAAGGCTTCCGTTCGGAGTAATATTCGAGCGAGAGTGCTCTCGCATATGTGAAGCGGTTTTCTCCGCAGTACGTCTTCGCGATTTCTGCAAACAAAACATCGACTACGGTTCCAATCCCGATAACTCAGGTTCAGATATAAACCACACAAATGGAAAGGTTGATTCTATTTGCTAACATCCGTTGAAATTCATCGAAGCGAAGCTCCCTCGCATGTTCGCTGTATGATTATTACCGTCTCAGATACACGAACACCAGAGACAGATAAGAGCGGAAGCTTGACTCGGGAGCTGCTGGAAGCATCCGGCTTCCAGATTGCCGGTTACATGATTGTGAAAGATGAATATGAACAGATTCAATCAGCCATACGAGAAGGGATATCCACTCCTGCTGTTGAAGCCATCCTGCTTAATGGCGGCACGGGGATCGCAAAGCGTGATACTTCTTATGAAGCCGTGCGGGATATGCTAGATAAAGAAATGCATGGGTTTGGTGAGATTTTCCGATATTTGAGCTTTGCCGAGGACATTGGAACCGCTGCTATCCTCAGCCGCGCTATTGGGGGCGTCTGTCAGGACAAGGCCGTATTCTCGATGCCAGGCTCGAGCGGAGCCGTGAAGCTTGCTTTGAATCGGATTATTATACCAGAGCTTCGGCATGTCATGCGGGAGATATATAAGGATTTGTAGTTGATCTCCAGTTTTTTACATCCATTTTTTAACATTGTCATATCCGCTTTAGGAGTGAAATGATGAAAAAAATAGCTATGTTTGCAATTCTCATTCTTATTGTAGCTGGCGTAAGCTTGTTCTACCATGCTGCTAAACAACCCGTAAACTTCGTTATATTCGCTTCATCAGAAAATCTTAACAACGATTTGCGAGAAGCTCTCATCAACCGCCTGGAAACAAACGATATCGCCTACCAGATTGCCGGAGACGGCAGCGTCAAAATACCCGATAAAGAGGTTAAGCATGCAGTAATGTGCTGCTCTTAATAGTAGATAGACAGAGCAGCAATTTCTCAGCAACGGATTCAAACTAAAAAACCCGCACGGGGAGCGCGGGTTATTAAAGTGAAATGATCGAGTCCTTTTATTGATTCAAGCATAGCCAGCTATCGCCTAAAGAACTTGACCGACCTAGCTTTCAAGAAAGCTCTCCGTTTAGAAGCTTAAATAAAGCTTGGGTGCCGCTGTCCGCTTCTCCTGACTCTGCAAGCTCATCATATAATGATTTAGCCAATTCGAGACCCGGGGTGAGGATTCCCATTTCTTCGGCGGCATCAAGCGCAATCTTCATATCTTTAATAAAATGTTTCACGTAGAATCCGGGTTCGAAGTCTCCGCGGATCATCCGCGGCGCCAGATTACTGAGCGACCAACTCCCGGCCGCTCCTGTTTCAATGCTTTTCAATACGGTTTCCGGATGAAGTCCGGCTCTTTTGGCATATACCATCGCTTCACAGACACCAATCATATTTGATGCGATTGCAATTTGGTTACACATCTTTGTATGCTGACCGGAACCTGCTTCTCCCTGTAAGATAATATTTTTGCCGATGACAGAAAAAACAGGCAGCATCGCTTCGAATGCGGCTTTATCACTGCCAACCATAATGGCTAATCTAGCCTCTCGTGCCCCAATATCGCCTCCGGAAACGGGTGCATCAAGCGCATAGATCCCTTTTTCTTTCGCTTCCGCATAAATTCTCC
This sequence comes from Paenibacillus solisilvae, assembly GCF_042656405.1. Taxonomy (NCBI): domain Bacteria; kingdom Bacillati; phylum Bacillota; class Bacilli; order Caryophanales; family Paenibacillaceae; genus Paenibacillus; species Paenibacillus solisilvae. Next base: position 11,073 of record NZ_JBHSOW010000035.1, read on the forward strand.
GGGCTAATGACGGCGTAGATGTCGTCATATCGATGACATAGGTACCCGCTTTTGCATGAGCCAGAATCCCATTTTGCCCCAAATATACATCTTCCACATCTTTCGGATAGCCGAGGATCGTTATGATTACGTTGGCTCTGGACGCAACCTGAGCTGCAGTATCCATCCAGACTGCGCCAAGAGCCATCAACTCTTCCGCCCGGCTTTTTGTCCGATTATAGACGATAACGGAGTATCCCGCCTTGATTAAATGACCAGCCATACTTTTACCCATGACGCCTGTTCCGATAAACCCGATGACGGTATGATCTCGATTCACTGACATTTGTTCGCTCCTGTACGTTTAATTATTCAAACATCTCCGGTTGATGCTCTTTCAGCCATGTTCGCAGAGGCACATCGGCGTCCGTCGGACTATAATGTCCGTTGCAGTTTACACTGGCACCGAGCATCTGCCGCCGAATCGGATCGCTGCTTTCCCAGAGATGCTGTACGGTCATATCGTCCTTCGTGCGAATCCACCGATATCCATAGCCATAAAACAGCACTTTGCGCGTGATGTCCGACCAGTTCGGCGATCCTGCATGCCATAGACGCCGGTCAAAGAAAACCGCCGTACCAGGCTTGACGCAAACCGGTATTGCTCCTTCAGGCTGGCCCTCGCGGTTCTTCGATATTTCAAGATTGTCATTCAAGTGACTTCCGGGTACAATCCAAAAATTACCGCGGTCCGGCTCTGAAATGTCGGACAAGAAGTATGCGACTTTAAGCGATAAGCGCGGACGCGGATGGGATTCCATTTCCATATTTACACGCCCGCTGTCCTGATGCCAGCCGAACGTTTTGTCATTCTTCTCCTGCCCTGATGGCGGTGTCGCGATCATATGCGCGTGGTACAAGTAAATATTCCATCCGAGAATGCCCCAAACCTTCGGAAGAATCTTCTCATAATCGACAAGATCAATAAATGACTGATGATCGGGAATAAAATTTGGATAAAACAAAGCCGTTTTCGAGTCATGTCCATCACGAATCTTACCCTCGTAAATACGATCGAATTCCGCTGTCAGTATCTCGACCCGCTCCGGTGACAATGCGTTTTCCAATATCAGATAGCCTGTCTCGTTAAACGTCTTGCGCTCTTCTTCCGTCAAAGCGTACTGCAAGCATGATGGATTCACCCAAAATCCCCTCCTGATGATTGGTTATAAGCCTGTCTTAATCATAATTGGTTTCGGGGGGCGCTTTCGAGTAACAATTTATTTTTCTTTTGTACGATTCAACGATTTTCATGTTAGCGTTAACAAGATTAGGGTCAATCTGTCCTTCCCTTCAAAAAAGCGGTGGGGGAACAACCCGTAAGCTTCTTGAACACCCGGTTGAAATAGGCTTGATCGCAAAACCCGGTTTCTTCTGCAACCTCCCTGATCGGCATCATTTTATCAATCATCAGCTCTTTCGCTTTGGAAATCCTTACATGATGGAGATAATCGATCGGCGATAATCCTGTGACGGACTTGAATAGATGAGAGATATGGTTTGGCGTCCTTCCTGTAAATTGGGTTAGATCACTCAACGAAACCGGCTCCTTGTAATGATCCAACATATATTTTTTAATATCTTCCGCCATATCGATTTTTTTGGCCGGCAGTTTCCACTTGTCCCGTTCATAATTGATGATGCCCAGCAATTCCAGAAGAATGGCAAAGCAGGTTGTTTCCGTATAAGGCCCTCTCATGAGCCAGTGATGCTTTAGCAGCAAAAATCGCTGCTTGAAATATTCAAACCCGCTTATTGACGTCTTACAGTACTGATTCTCAGTAAGGACAGGCAGCAGTGCCCGATCCCTATCGTCGATAGTGAAATGCGTAGCATAACGCTGATGGCCTTCTATTGAAGTCCCGCCACGGATGGAACCGGCCGGAACAAAGAGAACGTCTCCTTTTTGTAATAAGACGGTTTCATCGTTTATCCAATAGATGATTTTCCCTTTCGTCACGACGATCATAATGTGATATTGCGTTTTGATCTTCCCCATGTCCCATTTACCATTGAAATCCTTCACATAACAGGTATGCATCTTGATCAACGCGAATTACCTCCCGCATGATTGGCGCAAGTTCCCACTAACCTATATGGCATGAACGCTCCTTCCTCTCTATAATAAAGCACAAACTGATTTCTTACACTACTTACTGGGCCGACATAAAAAAACGCCCCTATTCAGGAATAGAGGCGCCGGGCGAATATTTCATTATGGTTTAAGATGCTTCAATAATCCGTTTCAACCGTATCAGCTTGCTGGAATAATCTCCTCTAAGCAGAACCGGAAGACCTATATTCATAAGATTGGAGCCATGCAGGATAATAGGTTCTTTATCCGTCTCCTGCACTTCATACGAGGCTTTCGCATCGAGCCCCTGCAATAACAGATATCTCTCTTCAGAACCGAAATGCTGCGATTGCAGGAACGTGAAAACAACAGCCTCCTGAAGATCCTGACTCAAATACTGGTAAGCTGCCATGTTGCCGTGCTCCAACGACTCCAGGCGATACAAGCTTCCGTGCAGAATCGTAGGTCGAATCGCCTTATATAACTCGACGTATTCGCCTGCTTCGGCCAGCTGTTCATCCGACCAATTCCTGATATTCGCCCCGATGCCGAGTCCGCCCATCATCGAGCTGTGAAAGCGGTAAGACATCGGCAGGCTTCTGCCATTGAAACCATGCGGAGATTCCGTGACCCAGCACATCATAACAGCAGGACTGTAGGCGTAGGTGAACCCCTCCTGAATCGCCAAGCGATCCCGTGCATCCGTATTATCGCTAATCCAAGCTTGATCCGCGTATCTCAAGATGCCAAGATCAATCCTTGCACCTCCGCCCGCACAGGTCTCGAATTCCACATGAGGGAATCTTCTTCGGAGCTCAGCCCAAATCTCATACAAATGCTCGACATGCCTGATCCAAATCGACTCGCCGGCCTGCTGCAGCAGCGGGCTTGTGCCAGGCTCGGTAACTGTCCGGTTCATATCCCATTTGATGAATGAGATATCGTAGGAGGAGAGCAGCTCCGTCATAAAATCAAGCACGAATGCCTTCACTTCGGCTAATCCCAAATTAAGCAGCAGCTGGTTGCGGAGCTGAGTGCCTTCCCGGGTCGGGAATTGATAGACCCACTCGGGATGTTCTCTGAAGAGCCGGCTGTCGGGATTCACGGATTCCGGCTCCACCCAGATACCAAACTCCATACCGAGCCCTTTGACTTCATCGATCAGCTCCTTCAAACCATTCGGGAATTTCTCCACATTGACCTGCCAATCACCTAATCCTGCCCGGTCGCTGTTCCGTGCGCCAAACCAGCCGTCATCCACGACGAACCGTTCAACACCCAGCTTGGCTGCTTGGCGTGCAAGCTCCTTCTGGCCCTCGACGGAGACCGCGAATTCAGTCGCTTCCCAGGAATTGTAGAGGACTTTTCTTAACTTACGCGTAGGGAGTATATAGTCGCCCTCATAGCGGTGGAGCAGTCGGCTCATTTCGCCGAACCCGCCGGACGTGAAGCCGCCTGTAAACACGGGTGAAGTATACGTCTCTCCCGGCTTCAACAAGAAGGAACCGTCAAAATCGTTGATTCCGCCGACGATGCGCACATGGCCGAAGGTCGTCTTTTCCGCGACGATTTTCCAATTTCCGCTCCAGCCCAGAGCTCCAAACCACACCCTGCCGGACGTTTCATCCGCTTTTCCGTTGTCCATTGCGAACCATGGATTAGCATGCGGTCCGGTGAAACCCCTTCTGGATTCAAGTACCTTCTTGCCCTCCGTCAGGATTTCCTTTCTTAATTGATACTCTCCAGCCCACCGGCCCGTTACATGCGTCAGGCGATATTGCTGCTGGGCCTGCACGGTCCAAACGGCGGCCATGACCTGTTCGACTCGAATCGGATGGTTCTCATCATTAGAAACGGCTGCATACCGCTCGATCAGATCATATTCGGGAATGACCTTATAGTGAATGTCAACCCGCAGCGAATAATACACATCCGCTAAATGGATGACTAATTCATTTTCTTTATCAAGGCTGTAACCTTTGTAGGTTAATTTCAGGTCTCTGACGCCGTCGTTGAACGTTACCTTAAGGCCTGGCTCGGCATAATTACTTCCGCCCCATCCCCCATATTCCTCGCTTTCACGGTTCACGTCCGCATCAAAGGAACTATGATGTCTGCGCTTCAGCATAGGTGCGCATTCCGAAGCTTCTACCGGCTGGCCCCAGTAGATATGCTGAACCGTACCTGCGTCGTTAACTCCAAGCAGATAGGAAGTCCGATTCGTACGCAGCTCGAAAATTCTGGATTGCTCTAAATAAGTAATCGGCAATGAAGTCACTCCTCTTCTTAATGATCCTTTAGCTTTGACGCTGGAACAGCCCATTTCTATTCGTGTCTTTCCTCATGATGTGATCTCCATTTCTAAAAACCACCGGTAGGTTCCATGGGCACCGATAACAGCTGCTTCGTTATGAAGCACAGCATGGGCCAGATCGTCCATTCTTCCCGTTGCAGGTTCGATTGCCAGATGATAATGGCCCCCGAACCCCCCGTAATTAGCCCAAACCGCCAGGTAGGGGACCGTTTCGGCAGGAAACCGCAGCGTCACGGCTTCCCCTGTCGCTGGATCGCTAAGCTGAGCCATACCGAGCTCCAGCTTGCCAGTGAAATAATATTTCTCCGCAGATTTGCTGTCTGCCGATTCGATTAAACGCAGATCGAGCATGCCCTGTTCCGACTCGATGATCGGCCAAGCCAGCTTGTCTTGGAATACACCCAGACGCTGATCCTGTGAATAAGAAGTTTCGATCTCTGACAGTTCGCCAGGCACGTTCAGCCGCATGCCCTCATGGATTCGGAATAATGGATGCGCTGCCCAGAGGAAGGAAAACGGCGAATCTGATCGGTTCGTTAACGTATAATCCATGCGCAGGATATTCTCCGAAACAAAGGAGTATCTTTTCTCGAGCGAATAAGGCAGGCAGACCCCTTCTACCCGGCAGTGCAATTCTCCCTCCGTACAGCTGGCCTGCCACTTGCTTGACCATACTTCCCCGTGATCGGGGATTTTGTTCCCCATCCATGGCGCCTCTGGATACAAACATTCGTTAATGGAGGGAAACATCTCATCCCAACCGCTTTCGTCGCTTGCTCCGAAGGACGAACCAAATCCTTGGTTGCCGAGAGCCTTTCCGCTTCGCCACAGCCATTCCCGGTTCGACCTGCGGTTCACGAGGGAAATCACCTTGCTGCCAAGCTCTGGGATCACACGGATCGAGACCGCGTCTGTTTCTCCGGCCCATACGTCATAACCCTCTTGATTCTCTTTTGTCCATCTCCCCATTGTTATACCCGCTCACACCATGCTTTGTGCACGCGCGCCCCCTGATGATTGCTCTCCAGGCGCAGCGCCTCGCCAAACTCCGCCGCGGCTTCCAGGCTCTGCCCTAATCCTAACAGTCCGAGTCCTCTCATATAACGGCAGTGAATCTTGTTGCGCTTATCCAGATCATCTTCAAATACCAGAAAATCAGGCAGCGACACAGCAAAATAATCGATTTTCACATGATCGAACAAGTGCTTCTCGGCAAAATCGATCAATTTATTGAACCGGCGCTTCGCTTCCCGTTCATCCCCGAGCTTCTTCCATGCCAAGCCTTGATAGAAGATCATATCCGGCGGCTGATCGTTGTAAAACATCGCGCTGGCAGGCTCCTCCAATCCCTGCGAAGCAATCCGGAAGCATCCCGCCGCGTCCTCTTGTTTGCCGAGCACTTCATAAGTACAGCCCAAGTAATAATAAATACTGTTTTCCTGGGCGCCCGCCAGCTTGCCCTCGCCAAGGTTAACCGGGTAGACAAGCGCTTGCTGCAGAAGTGTCAGCGCCTCTTCGTTCTCCCCCTCGTGCAGGCAGCGTTTGGCCAGCTCCACATGGGTGAGCACATATTGGCCGGCTGCTTTGCCCTCTCCGCCTTCCCAAGGATGGAAATTTCTCGCTATAAGCGCAGCTGCGGCATCCTCATGTCTTCCCATTATATTAAGAAGCGTTACATATTCAAGGTAAAGATCGTCCCGTCTCTCAACCAGCTCCATATGCGCGATCAAATTCGCGCAGCGCTTGTCAGGGTCCTGACCCAATTTCTTGTAAAGCTGATCCAGCTCGTAGAAGACGCGGGCGTCCTGCTTGTTGAGGGCAAAAGCATATTCCAGCGATGCAAGCGCCGCTTCGGCGTTATTCTGTTTATTGAAGTAGGCCAGTGACAGATTCCGGTGAACCGTAGGGAAATCATCACGATTTTCCCTGGATGCTTCCCAATGAATGACTGCTTCTTCCGCACGTTTCTTATCGTAGAGCAGGTTGCCAATCAAATAATGAGCCCGATCGTCACCCGGGTTTGTTTTCAAGGCGCTCTCAAGCACAATCAAGTCAAACAGACTGTTCGGGAAGCAGTAATCCGATGCCGCCGTTTGACCGCTCCGGCGATGAGCAGCCGCTTCTTCGATATGGCCTGCTTGCTCATGCAGATAGCCGAGCGAGTATTGCAGCATAGGATATACATCTGCATCCGAATCGGGTACAACGAAGCCAAGGACGGCAATCGCTTCGTCATAAAGTCCTGCGCCTGCATAATCCGCGGCCAGACTTAAGTAATTATGGGCATCGCCGCGCATGAGCCGTTTCAAATCAGCACGCACTTCTTCTGCCGCTTGCTTGCTGCCTTCTGCCAGCAAGGACAAGTGCAGCTCATTGGCTGAACCAAAATCGGCCACATCCAGCTTCAGTGTCTCCTCAGCATAAGCCAGAGCTTCCGTCATGCGGCCGAGCTTCCGGAGCAAAGACGCTTTCAGATGGCGTGCCCGGTAATTGCGGCTGTTGCGGATTAAGGAACGTTCAACAAGCTCCAGCGCCTCGCTGTAATTCCCCATACGGCTTGCGATCTGCGAGAGTGAGAAGAAGCCGCTGTCCTGCCAAGCCGCCGACCAGGTTGATTTATAGAAGGCGGCGAATGCTTCCTCTAACCGATCCTGAAGCATCAGCGCTTTGCCAAGCTGATAATAAGCTTCGCTGTCATATGGATTCGGATTTCGCCAAGTCAAGGATTTGACCGCTTGGCGGAAATGCTGCTCGGCTTTGGCGAACAATCCCCTTCTCAGCAGCAGCGTGCCATACGCTGTGTTGATCCGGATATCGCCAGGGTCGCGTTTGAGACCCTCCAGATAATAGGCATCCGCCTCGAAAGTAGCATGCCGGTACTGCTCCAAGTGCAACCCGGCTAAATACAGCTGCTCATTCGTCTTTAATTCTGCTGGTTCTGCGAGCGGTTTAGCTGCATCAGGCACCTGCTCGATCTCCGGGCGCTTGGGCTGATACGAGATCATAATACGTCCCGATGCATCACGAATAATGGCCCGAAGTTCATGCGGCTGTTCCTGCTCATCCAGCGTGATGACGGATTTGAATGAATCGGCCGGTGACAGCTTTACGCTCTCCTGCAAATAAATGCGGTGCTTCCCTCTAAGTTCAATAATCGCACCATCCTGCAAACTGGTTGCATAAGCTTGAATCACTGCTTGCCCTGCTGCTTCATCAACCTCAAGATTGACCGCGGCTTCGATCGATGCATTCTTCACGATTCCGATATTCTTATATGGCATAAAATACTGCTTGAATGATTTCTCTTCATAAGGCTGGAGCCACGTGAAGTCGGGTTGGTTATCGGTAAACACGCCTGTCATGAGCTCAATATACGGCCCATCCTCATCCGTCAGGTTCCTGTCCCAAGCTTGGCCGAATTCACCGTTTCCCCAAGTCCACTGCTTCTTGCCAGGCGAGACATGATGGTTGGCGACATGGAGTAAACCGGCTTGTACGCCATGATCGTACCCGCCCACGAAATTGTAATCCGACTTATACGCCATATAGGAAGTAGGTACCGGAATATTCTTGTAACGCGAAATATCGACACCTGCAGAGTAGTCCATCTTATAGTAAGTCCCCGTTGCAATCGGAAACCGGGATACATCTCTCTTCCCATGATCGAACACAGCCGTTACATCCGGAGGAAATACGGACTGCGTGTGATCATTTACAGCAACGGCCGGGTTCGCCCACCATAGAAAGGTCTGCGGCTCTGCCGTCCGGTTATAGAGCTGGGCACTGATTTCCAGATAAGCCTTGCCGGGATACAGAGTAAATCCGGCCGTCACCTTGGTTCCGTACATCCGGTCGATCTCACTCACCGAAACCGTTGCGCTGCCATCCTCATTCCCGGCAAATGTATATTCAACAGGCCCATACGTATTCGGACGATGATGCTGCGGCCAGTTAAACTCAATGCCGCCGGAGATCCAAGGTCCTGCAAGACCGACAAGTGCAGGTTTAATCACACGATTATAGTATACGAAGTCATAATCATTCGTTTTATCGAGTGCGCGGTAAATCCGTCCGCCAAGCTCCGGCATGATTTCAATTCGTATATATTCATTCTCCAAAATAACCATTTGATAGGCTTGCGGCGCCTTATCGTCATGGATCTTATCGATGACCGGATGCGGATATACCCGGCCCGAGCTGCCTTGATAAACCCGCTTTTCGAGAAACATCGGATTTTTATCGGGCTCCCCGATACCGTAGGTTGGAATCTGAACCTGTTCCTCCCATACCCGGACCGCTGTTTGCTGCGTACTGGCTGTCTGACCCAATGGATTCACTCCCTTTACTGGAATAGCTTAACTTTACAGCCGTCCAATGAGAAATCCAATTGACGAAATGCGGTTAATGATGGATGATATTCGTATTATGGCAGATTGGGGAGAACGGGATGGCAGCGATTAAGAAACAGGAGGATTTTCGGGAGCAGCGGCTTTTTGTCCTGCCGGAATATATGCAAAGAGAGCTCGTTAACACGGCTTTAACGTCATCGCTGTTCGTCAGCGATATCGGCTTCTTCCCGCATGCCAAAAACCATTTCAGGGAAAGGCCGGAGGGCAGCGATGCCTATATCTTCATTTATTGCATCGATGGTGAGGGCTGGATCGAACGGGATGGAAGGCGAGCCGACAGACTTAGTCCAGGCAATTTGATCGTAATTCCCTCTGAGACCGCTCATCGCTACTGGGCTTCCGATCATGATCCATGGAGTATCTACTGGTTTCATCTAAAAGGACAGCATGTTGGAGAGCTAATCCGGCTTTATGGGCTCGACGGGGATCCTCTTCTGCTCCCCATAGGCAGTGTATCCGGATTCGTGGAGGGTATGGACCAGGCCTATGCGATCCTTGCAGACAAACCCTACTCCCTCCCCTCTCACGTGCACGTTTCCCAAACCATACGCCATCTAATCAGCGGCATCGGCCTTAGTATTGAACGCTCGACGAGCGGCAGGAAGAAAGAGCAGCATCTGGAGAAAGCTGTTCGATATCTGACTGATCATACGGCAGGATCCATCAATTTGCCGGAACTCGCGAAGCATATTGGATTATCGAAACAGCATTTAATCCACCTGTTTAAGCAGGAAACAGGCTTCTCTCCCATCGACTATTATCTGCGGATGAAGATGCAGCGGGCGGCACAGATGCTTGATTTAACCAGCTTGACCGTCAAGGAAATCAGCGGGTCCATCGGTATCTCGGACCCTTATTACTTCTCCAGATTATTCAAGAAATTTATGGGCTGCTCTCCAACGGATTATCGCAAGATACCAAAGGGATAAGCTGCGGCAGCCGCTCCTCAAAGCAGCTTGATCAAAGCAAACAAGGCGATCCCTCCCCGGCAAAATACCGGGAAGCGATCGCCTATTTGCTTCACTGGAAATATAAGGGCGGCAGCGCATGAATCTGCTAATACTTTCAATTCAGGGAAGATCCGACCGGCTAGTGAAAAGGACTGCTCCCGGACAGTCCCTTCAGCTCAATCCCCGGTCGCTACAAGCGTTCCAAAATTTCGAAGCATGCCCGTGAATTATGATAAGGGCATTTCCAGGCATCCGCTTTTGCAAGGTTGCGGTAGGGCACCGGCTTTAAAAGCTTGAATCTTGCTTACATCCTCCTGCTTCATGCGGAGCACTTCCTTTGTAATCTAATTGTTATTCAATAATGACCATTCAAATAGCTAATAAATTGGAATGCATCTGTTCTATCGTAATAATTCAATGGACAAAGGTCAAGTTTGTACGGCCGTTCCCGGTTTGCTTTCTCCTTCATCTGGCAATGATATACAGGAAGCCTAAACCTATAAACTGGAGGATGAATAACGTCAAATGAGAAAATTCGTCGCGTCTGTTTGCATCAGTGCAGTTAGCTTCCTTCTAAGCGGTGCTGTATGCCTAACCCCAGCAGTCTCAGCCCATCATCAAGAGGACCATCCGGTGAAGGTCATGATCATGAACACGAAGGGCGAACAAATCGGAACCGCAATGCTGACCCAGAGTCAGGATACGGTGCGGATTCACATCGAAGCCAAGAACCTTCCGCCCGGCATTCATGGCATCCACTTCCATGAAACCGGCAAATGTGAAGCGCCCAATTTCGCATCCGCCGGAGCACACTTAAACATTCAAAACAAGCAGCATGGATTTAACAATCCGCAAGGCTTTCACACCGGTGATCTGCCGAATATCCAAGTTAAAGCTGACGGAACCGTCGTCGCGGATATCGAAAGCAAAGTGGCTTCACTGACTCATGGCGCCCAAAGCTCCCTGCTTAAAAGTGGCGGAACAGCGCTTGTTATCCATGAGAAAGCAGATGATTACGTGACCGATCCTTCAGGAAACTCTGGCGACCGCATCGCATGCGGAGTCATCCAATAAGATTCACCGCAGCAAATAAAAGACATCCGAACCAAAAACGGTTGGGATGTCTTTTTTTATTGCACAGCACGAGATTCTACAAGGTATCAGTTTAATTTCTTAATAAATCTCGCATCATCGATAATATCTCTCGCAATCTCAGCCGGTAATTTCTGCGTCGAGTCATAAATAAACGGTTGATGAACTGAAGATGTCTCCATTTTGTTCATTAAAAACAAGGAGCGCTCCAAAGAATGAATGTCCCCTCTTTTATTGAGCCGTTCCCTTATTTTTTCCTTATCTGCCCGCAGAACCACATATCTCAATTCAATATTCAAATCTGATAGATGATTGCAAAACCACTCAAGTTCATCCTCCACTACAAAATCGATAACGATATTTAATCCATACTGGATGAAATTTCTTGTCAATGCCAGAATGTTCTTCCAAGTCAGGTTTAAACGTTCCTCCCATGATGGCTGCTGGTCTCCCTTGAACACTTGAAAGATATGATCCCCTTCAATAAGAACGCATCGATCCATCATTGATGCAAGCTCCTTTGAAGCTGTTGATTTCCCTACTCCGAGCGGACCGGATAAAAGATAAAGAATAATTTTTTGATCTTTTTCTGCCATTTCAGCATCCTCCTGAGGCAAATGAAATCCCTTTTTCACACGAATATAGCCTTAGTCTTGGTTACCTGTATCTCAAGCTCTTCTTATTGCTTATTTAGCCATGACCGCAAAGGTTGATCGTCCCAAGACATGCTCCCTAGTGAATAATAAACATCTATATTTCTTTATCCTCAAAACCTTTCAAATCACTTATTTCAATTGCTCTGCGATATAATCTGCCGTGCGAATAGCCAAGGCGACCATGGTCAAAGTTGGATTAGCGGTACCGCTGGTTGGCAGCACGCTGTTGTCAGCGACATACAATCCCTGTACGCCATGGATTTGACCGTATCGGTTCGTTGCAGAGGTCGCGGGATCGTCGCCCATAGAGCATGTTCCAGATTCATGATTATCTTCTCCCAAGGGCTTGAGTTCCACCGGCGATTGACCGACTCTTGGCAGTAAACGCGTATTCATCGCGGCTGCTGCCTGCTTAATTCCTTCCCCCATTTGCTCAATAATGTGATCATCCAGCGGGCTGTAGGAGAAATCGACTTGAATTTCCGGCATCCCGTATTCATCCCGCCTTAACGGGTTCAGGGTGATCCGATTCTCAAAACGAGATTCGACCTTGCCTGAAGCGGCTAATAAAAAGTTCCACTCTTTTCTGAGCGGCTGTACTTGATATTGAGCCCATCCGTATGATCCCGGACCGTTTATTTGGATTTGATAGGGGCGCTGCCCGGTACCCGGTATTAATATTTGCAACGGTCCCAATACTTCCGGAAATTCGTCCCGGATGACGACTCCCGTAGCGTTCACCCTGGAATGATGGACTAAATAATGGCCGATCGCGCTCCCTTGAATGCCCGAATGAAGCAGTATTTGCGGTGTTCCGAAGGTGCTTGCGGAGAGAACGACGTTTTTGGCTTTCAGATAAAATGATTTTTTGTCCCTCGTCATTACTTTGACACCAACGGCTTTGTTGTTCTCTGTAAGAACCTCGACAACGCGGGCATTAACCGCCAAATCGTAGGACCCGTTCAATGCCTCCGCCATAAACATAATCGAACTGAAAAATGCGTTCGTATTGAGCACTCCATACTTGTTTACCGGTTCCAGGTTAACGGCTAGCGGTTCGTCGATTGATTCTGGAAACCCGTTTTTTTGCAGCCGGGCGAGCATGATTTGTGTGAGCCAGGCTCCTTTCGTATACGAATCCGTGACGCTCATTACTTTTTCCGCAACTTTATAATAAAATTCCATCTCTTTCGCCGGGATCGGCCAATCCGCCAGCACGGAGGAGGGCTGCCGGGGACTGGTCCCATTCCAAAATAACATTCTTCCTCCGAGTGCATAAACTTGCGGACTCATAAAGCCAGACGGCATTTCCGCTACATAGTTGCGAAGTGCGTCTCTGCGTTCATTATCCATCGTAGCGATGTTGTACGCATGCGTTTGCAGCAGCAGGCCGCCCCGCTCCACAATACCGATTCGTTTTCCACTTTCCCTCAACTGCTGGGCGAGACGCCAAAGGACAGCGCCGCCTCCCGCACCTGTGCCGACGATGAGCACATCGTAATCCGTTCGCTCCATTTGCCCCAGCGGCGTGAGAGGAATCCAGGAGTTCTGATCGTTCGCCGGGGTAGTCGGGCATGCCGGAACAGCGTTTTGTTTACTGGTAGACTTGGCCGGATCGGGAAGGTTGACCGGTTTGCCGGCAATGTCCGAATCAGGACGCACAAGATGCGGATTCAGTGACATGAGCGTCTCCAATCCGATACCTCTCATTGCGGCGATTGTTCGAAGGGTATCCCCGTTGTCGGCGATGTAAACGTTCAAACCGATCACATCCTCTCCTAATTACGAACGTTTCAACTGCTCTGCGATATAATCCGCCGTCCGAATAGCCAACGCTGCGCAGGTTAGGGTAGGATTGGCGGTGCCGCAAGTCGGAATAACGCTGTTGTCCGCGACATAGAGTCCTTGTACGCCGTGAATTTGACCGTACCGATTCGTTCCCGAAGTATTGGGATCGTCTCCCATCCGGCACGTTCCCATTTCATGATGGTCGCCTCCAGGAATGCCGAGATTGAGCGTTTGACCATCTATTTCCCGCAAAGGCGCGTTCATTGCGGCAGCCGTCCGCTTCATTCCTTCCGACATTTGCTGGGCGATCTCCAAATCCCGTTCACTGTATGAAAAACGGACATTCAGCGCCGGAATCACATATTCATCCTGTTCCAACGGGTCAAGCGTCACAAAATTATCAAACCGGGATTCGACCTTCCCAGAGGAATACATGGCAATCTCCAACTCGTTTTGCAGCGGCTGTACCTGGAATTGATTAAATCGGTACGGCCCAGGCCCTTGGATCTGGATTTGATACAGACGTTCAGCGGTGCCTGGCACCAATATATTGAGCGGTCCCAGCACTTCGGGAAACTCACTTCGACTCACGATTCCCGTAGCGGTAAACCTATGTGGCTGGCTAAATAATGGCCGATCGCTCTCCCTTGAATGCCCGAGCTAAGCAAAATTTGCGTCGTTCCCATCGTGCTGGCCGACAAAACAATGTTTCTGGCTTTCAAAAAATACGATTTCTTATCCGGCGCATCGGCAGGGGGTGACGGTTCTGGGGAGATATCCCCGGTTGATTTTGACGGATCGGGGAGGTTGACTTGTTTACCGGCGATGTCCAGGTGGGATGGGCAAAATGTGGATTCAGAGAAATGAGCTCATTTAATCCGACCTTTTTCTTTCGGGCGATATATTTTAGGGATTCGCCTCTGTCTGCGACATAAATGTTCAACACATTCACATCCTCCCATTTGCGTTCCTGTTTGTATATGTATGGGCGCGTGTTGGATGTTAAGACAAAATTGTATCCCAGCCGGATCTACCTATACATCCTCAGTCTCAAACCATCAAATTCGATTTGATGGCCTCCATTACCTGAACCGCACACTTGCGATAGCCCTGTTCACTGAGATGCAAGCGATCCTCACAGATATTCCCTTGAAAATCCTGCTTCACCAGGGCATTCAGATCATTCACCTCGACCCCATGCTTGATCATTAATTCGATGGCGGCCTCGTTATATCGGTCTATCTCTGCATTGCTTCTGCCGATCGCATCTGCAGGTACCGGCGTTGTAGTAGCGAAGATAATTTTAGCCCCGGTACGCTTTAACTCATTGATGATTCGTTTGAGATTCCGGATGTATTCCTCTAAGGAGGTCAGCGCTTCGATCATCGGCGCTTCATGATGCAAATCCCATAACCCGTTATTCCAATGAACGACATCCGGAACGCCGAATTCCTTGATCCATAGATTAACGCCCCATAGTGTATAGCTTGAGAATCTGCCATTCTCCTCTGGCGCCGTAACAACCGCAAGCTCCTTCAATCCTTCCCGAACGTAGGGCTCATAACCCATTCGAATCGAATCTCCCAGCAGCAGCACTTTCTTTAATTGAGCACTCATCCTGAAACATCTCCTTAACCAGCGGTTTCGCCTCGCTAAATTCGACTTCAATACCATAAACATACCATAAAACAGGATTCTAATAGTAGATTTGACAACCCAAAAGCTGGCAGGCTAGTTTGGCTTAATGTCAGGTGCAGAACGGTGGTAGAAGGCCTCTCGAAGCGGCAGGTCAAGACAAGGTCGGTCCTGGCAGCAAACGCAATAAAGCCCTGGTCATATTAAGAATGGCAGGTATAATCGCAATGTAAATCTTATTAACACTGAAATGATCTGCGACGATATGTCCAATCTCCAGATGTGATTTTAATCAATTGCGGTCCCAAAACGATCAGATTGAGCATGTTAGTGAGAAGAACAAAACAAGCATACTGCCAAGGCAGTATGCTTGTCAGGCTGTCGAGAAAGTCTCGACAGCCTTGTTTATGTTCAAATAATTTAATACGACACCGCGTTAA
>NZ_JBHSOW010000036.1:0-5063 GCF_042656405.1 Paenibacillus solisilvae
GGGAGGTACTCCTTTTTCATACCCTAAAAACTCAAGCCTCGTAAGGCTTCGGATTATGAAATTGATTCGCATAACAATTAAAAATCTGTTACGGTTCATTATAATGTAACTGCTAAGCAAAGGCACAGTGTAAACACCAGTTAATAAATTAAAACCACTCCCATAGATATGGAGTAGAGAAATACTCTTCATTCATTTGTTTCAACGACCCTGATTGATATTAATCCCAATTTAACTTCTTTATTTCCCGTATAAACTCTGCACCCTTGTTGGGATTTACCATATAAATAAACCTCGCGAGTCCAATTAAATATCCCTTATAATTAGCAATTGTGATGAGACCGTGATATTTCAGGTGTTCATTTACTCCAAATTTACGACAATAGTAAATCTCTTTATTAAGTTTTCGAATATATTTTTGGGGAATCTTTACACCTTCTGGAGTAACGACTAAACCAGTTACGATCTTGGTATGTTTATCCTTCATTAATCTTGTTTTAGCATCATTAATAACGAAATTATGCTTGCGTAAGACAGTTGTTACAATTTCTTTTATTTTTTTAACTAATACGAGATAACCTTTTTTTTGAATACCCGAAAAAGTAATGTCATCTGCATATCTAGAATATCGAACGTGGTTCTGACTTGCTATTTGTTGAAACTCTTCATCAATATCACGGAGGTAAAGATTGGATAGCATTGGACTCGTAGGAAATCCTTGTACTAACCTTCCATGAACAGATGTTAACAAGCTAATTGCTTTACTGACTTCTATTGAATATCCAATCTCTAAAAAAATCTTTTCAATTTCAAAATATTGAATTGAAGGAAAAAAATCTTTAATATCCATAGAAAACACCCAGGATGGTTCTTTATATTGATGGGTTTCGGCATTTGTTAGAATTGATTTCCGCTTTACAAAGCCGTGGGCATATTCTGAAACTTCAATTTCATTTAATATGTTTTTTAGAATCCATTTTTGAATCATCTTCAGCTTATAATTAGGCTTCCAAATCTCTCTTAACTCTCCATTTGATTTCTTGACAAAATAATTATTGGTGTTTTCTAACACGAATTTTTCCATATCCTCATTTTGTAACTCAAAAAGCATCATTACCTGATTGGTATCGAAAATAACCGGACACCTTTTAAAATATAAAGTTTCAGCATAATTAATGAGGCTCTTTTTATCTTCCACTGATAAATCACTAATTTCAATATTCTGTAAAATTCGCTTAATCATATCCTATATGTTTAGTGACTACTTCACCTTTAAATTAAGAATATGTTTGTGTTTTAATTCTTAATTTAAAGGTGATTGATGATTCTGCGCTTTTTGCAGAATTATCAATAATGGTTTGAAGTAAGAATTAAAATACATACTTACTTCAATTAGCACTTGCTAAAAGTCTAGTCACTACTAAACATTATACCTCCTTTACAACTTTTTGGGAATATAGTTTTCCAAAGGGCTTTCATTTACTATATATTTAAATTCTTTCATAATATCGAACGAAATGTCATTAAGTTTTGAATGAGCTAATATTTCCGTACCTTCCTTTGTGATTATTAGTTTACCATCTTCAAATTCAACCCATTTTGAAGCAATAAGATAATCTAAAATATAAAACACTTGCTCAGTTGTAATATTTATATATTCCTTAATCGTATCAATAATCTCAACCATTTCATAGTCTCGAATAATCAATAATAGAATATCCCTTTTTAAAGAAGAAAACTTCACATCATATACCTTCTTTCTTACTCCCTTAAAAATTGATAAGTATCTTTTAACTCGATACTGCTCATTACTCTCTCATCCTTATTCCTTTTGGTTCTAAGAAACAAAGCTGTCCAAGCTGAATTTCCCTCTGAAAGCAAGGTTAAGTTGTTATTTGGTGCATTTACAAATGATGCTATTGCATGGTTCTTACAATAAATACTTCGCTTCAGTCCGTGTTGCACATTTATTTTTTTAATCACTGCCTTTACTTCAATTATTTTATCGCTAGAAAAAATAGAGTTCTCTGCTAATACATCTATTGATTCAATATAAAAACTAATATTAATTTCAATTTTCAATTCTTTCGCTCGTTTTACTATCGTTTCAATTCCCGATTTACTAGCCTCGATCACCCATAAAAATAACTTAATTTTAATTTTACTTCCCGTTATGATTTTAGCTATATCTTCTAATAAATTTTTCACAGAAGTACCTGTTCCAATAAAATCGTCGATAATAATCAAATTTTTTACTGAAAGATAATTTTGATAAAAATTTTCAATCTGCTGTTCTCTTTTATTTTTACTTGCTTCTATCTCTCTTATACGAATTTTGATTGATTTTTGCTTTTTGTTATTGCTACAAGCTACTAATTCATTTTTTAGACTCTGCATACTAGCTTCTTCTTTGCCATTTTCTTGATCATATTCCCTAACAATTTTACTGTTATGTTCTATGCTAGCTTTATATTTTTGTAAATAGTCTGCTGGACCATTTACATGAGTTTTATTAGCGTCTATTTTGTTGACTAATCTAAAGCTAGAAAACATATCTACTGCGGATTCAATTCTATCTTTCCTTCTTAATGGCAAAAACAGCGATTCTTTTAGAAATGAGTCAAACATCTCTCCTATTTCACTGGCGTTTCTATTAAAGACTTCCAAATAAGCTTCAGCTGTTAATCTTACGGAATAATAATTAAAATTACAGCATATTTTTAATATAGTCTCAAAATCGTCTTTAGCAAGTTTTGTCTTCCATATCTTCAAAATTTCCAACTTTTCATTTCGTTGCACTTCATCTAAATCCCATTTTTTAACAATTTCATCAATTTCATTATTCTCCATTATACTCTTTGAATTATCTCCCATTTATATATAACCCCTATATTCAGTAAACATGATAATCCACAAAAGCTACCTGTCTTATTTATTATGGAACCCATCCTGATCCATCTTTAAAAGTAACTATCGCTTCAATATTCTCAATCTTATTTCGCGCATTCTCCAGCCCATTGTTTCACTTCAATCCAAAAGGAATATTAAAAGACTTCCATTCATGTCCTCTTTCTTACATCAAATAAATACAATGGTCTAATTGTACCATATGTTGGAACTATGTGAAATTGGCATATATGAAAACACAAACAAATGAATAATAACCACCGCACCTAAGTTTTAAAATCATCACGGAGCTCGCCTATTCAGAGTTTTAAATGCATAGCAACATCAATCTCGTTAATTTGGATGCTGAAGGTTCTACGTTCTTCATGTTTTTTGAGCGATTCAATTTATTGAGGAAAGCTTGTACAGTTAATTTATTAGTAAGCGTCAAACAGCCCCCCACCTTGTCTTCAAGTTGAGGGCTGATCTATGCTGTATAATCAGGATTTAAACACGCGGCAAGTCAGGATGCGCAAGATGGGCTTAGCGGGTCTATGTCCCGGGCCGAACCTGAGCAAACGCAATCATAAGCAAGCCATTCATCCGTATCTGTTATGCGGTGTGAAGGCAGCACATCCGAATCACATCTGGGGAATTGACATTACCTATTTGCGGATGCAAGGCAACTTCATGTACCTGGTCGCCATCATCGACTGGTACTCGCGTTACATCGTCAGCTGGGAGCTATCCCAAAGCTTAGAGCGTTCTTTCGTGCTACGGGCGCTGAGAAAAGCGTTTACGGTCGCCAAACCGAAGATTCTGAACAGCGACCAGGGAAGCCATTTTACAAGCAGCGATTACGAGCTTCTTCAAAAAAACGAAATCACAATCAGTATGGACGGCAAAGGCCGCGCCACCGACAATGCCATCACGGAACGCTTTTTCCGCAGTCTGAAGTGGGAAAAAATCTATTACAACACGTACACAACGCCAAAGCAACTTCATCGGGACGTGAGGGCTTACATCGATGAATACAACCGTTCGCGCCCCCACCAGTCACTTGCCTACGCCAAACCAGTTGAATTCTATCGCCATACCGTCGACACCGCCGGTCAAGTTCAAGCTGCAATCATACTAAAATCAAGGGAGGGATAGTAGCTTAATTTTTCAAAAAAAGTGTCTTGACAACGGGGTCCACTACAATAAATGCTTCTTTATATTCCGTTTGAGTCTCATCACTAATGCTCTTAATTAATATTTCACGCGCGCTAGGGCGTGTATTCAAACTATCGAAACACACTATAACCTGGTAAACTTTTCATATGAGAAGACGATACGAGATACGCGACGATCAATGGGAACGACTAAAAGACCTTTTGCCGCCGGAACGAAAACCACAGGGCGGACGCCCGGCCATCGACAATCGCAAGATGCTTAATGGCATGCTTTGGGTCATCCGTTCGGGAGCGCCATGGCGGGACTTGCCGGAATACTACGGCTCTTGGAGCAGTGTCTACACCCGATTCCGTCGATGGGAACAGGCGGGCATATTCGATCGAATGCTGGATGTCTTGGCTGCCGATCCCGATTCCGAAAGTGTCATGATTGATGCCTCCATCGTCCGCGTTCACCAACACGGCGCAGGAGCAAAAGGGGGCAGCAATTTCAAGCTATCGGACGATCACGAGGAGGCTTAACCTCTAAGATTCACGCGGTCGTGGACGCCCTCGGCAATCCCCTCCAATACAAAGTTACAGCGGGCAACATCAACGATTGTGTGGCGGGATACGAGATCCTGCAATCCCTTGACGTCGAGGGCAAGAACGTCTTGGCCGATTGCGGCTATGACACCGATAAAATCATTGCGTTGCTGGACGAAAAGAAGGCGAACTCCGTCATTCCCAGCCGCAAACATCGCACCGTTCAACGCCCGACTGACTGGTGGTTGTTTAAAGAGCGGCACTTGGTCGAATGCTTATTCAATAAGCTGAAGCATAATCGGCGACTGGCTACCCGGTACGATAAATTATCGCGTACCTTTGTTGCCTTTTTAAAACGGGCCTCTTCCATGATTTGGTTGGCCTAAGGTTTGAATACACGTTCCGACGGTTGTAATCGATGAGCGCTCTAGCACCCATCGCCTCGACTTGTTTGTAAACCGGCACTACATCATATCC
>NZ_JBHSOW010000037.1:0-83786 GCF_042656405.1 Paenibacillus solisilvae
ACGGCTTCTACAAGAAGCGATTAACATAAAATCAGAAAATGATTTGACGGTCTGAGGTGGAGGATATGACAATTATCATTAATATTGATGTGATGTTAGCAAAACGAAAAATGAGCGTAACGGAGCTTTCGGAGAGAGTTGGAATTACTATGGCGAATCTCTCCATTCTGAAAAATGGGAAAGCAAAGGCGGTTCGTTTTTCAACATTAGAAGCGATATGTAAGACTTTGGATTGTCAGCCAGGTGATATTTTGGAGTACAAAAGCGACGAAGACACTCAATAAAAACAGACAACTAATTTATTTAACTCCCTCGGTACGATAGCTCAATGAACCGCCTTTTCACCAAGGCGGTTTTCTTATGGTCAAATATCAACAATAGAATTTAACATAGCTATTTGAAAATAAATAGTAGAGACCACGTGAAAAGGCCACCAGTTCAAATCGGCAGCCTTCGATTGATAGGGTACCTGTCCCATAAGACAGGGGGAATTTGTTCATCTAATAATAGCTGCCCTAGGACGCCCTGAATTGATCATCCCAGCTCGATTGCGGGTTTGGCGCCTTGACTACGGAGCCACTGGACCAGATCGGCAGCCTCGCTGCGCTGCGCAGTGTCAAGGGGAGTCATCCCGTCCCACACCGAAATCCAGTTAAGATCGGCACCTCGCTTGAGTAAATACTCAGCCGGGGGCCGCTGTCCGCCGTGGCAAGCACACCAGAAGGCAATGGTAACTGCGTCCAGAGGCGAAGTACTTCCTGCTCCCCACGGATATCGCTCTGAAAGTGAGGCACCGGCGAAATGGGCCTCCATTGCATTCATCAGTCCTAGCGCAGCCGCATGCCAGAGCGCGATCTGCGCTCCGCGCTCGACCAACCGACGCGCGGCCTGCCACTGCCCGAATGCCACCGCATCATCCAGCGGCGTGCCGCCGGCAATGACCGCGCCTGGCGCCTCAATATCGGCACCAGCATCGAGAAGCGCGTCAAGCACTTCGATATCATCGCTGCTTGCAGCCCAATGCAGCGGCGTCTCGGTGTGCGGGCCGGTGAAACGAGCGTTCACCTCGGCACCAGCATCGATAAGTGCGGCCACGGTCGCTGCTCCATTTGGAAAATGACCAGGCCAGTCTGTCGCCACATGCAGCAGTGTGCGCGACATCCCGCTCATGCATTTGTCATCATTCTCATTTCCGATAATTCTCGCCGTTGCCAGGCTTGTATTCTCGTCAAGCAGTCTCTTCAGCGTTGGTACATTGCCAGTCTGGATTGCCTCGACCACGGCGATCGTAAGCGGCGCGTCCTTGAATATAATAGACATGTCATCTCTCCTCATAGCAGACTCTCCACTAGCGTTCCGTTAGTTCAATCACCAAATCATTCAATCATGTACTCTTGACCCTATTAGGGGCTAGTCATACAGCAGGCCTATAGATTCAATCAAGTGTCTGAACTTCTCAGGCTGTAAAAAATAATAGATTCGTTTACCCTCCCTACATTCTTGGATATATCCTTCATCCTTTAATTCTTTAAGATG
Source organism: Paenibacillus solisilvae (assembly GCF_042656405.1). NCBI lineage: Bacteria > Bacillati > Bacillota > Bacilli > Caryophanales > Paenibacillaceae > Paenibacillus > Paenibacillus solisilvae. The sequence continues at coordinate 1,537 of NZ_JBHSOW010000037.1, forward strand.
ATAGGACAATTTGGATGGAGATATATCGTCAAATTTTAGTTGAAGGTCCGCGGGACATACCGCCTTGGGAACGGTTGAGCAGACGGGTGATTGATAATCTTTCTGCCTCCCCTCTTTAAGCATGACTAGAATTTTCAAGCGTATGGGATCACTAAGCGCCTTGGCTGCCTTCGCTAATTCGTATTCGTAGTTTTGTCTCATGAAATCATTATAACAACCAACTATTGACATTTCAATTTTTTTTGAACTACAATCATAATCGATTCAAAAAAAGTCGAAATGAGGTGGAATCTCAATGTTATCCTGTCTTGTAAGCGCATATAATTTAATCCGCATAATACCGCTTTTTCCGCAGACTTTCCCTCCCTTCCTGCTCAGCAGAGCCGACGACGCCCGGTGCCAATTCTTGAATAGCGTCCTCTAATCGTCATTCTAAAGCCTTTTTCACGCCGATACTTTCACTTTTTTCAGTTTCGCACTTTCACTTTTGTATGTGATTCTGAAAGAGTCAATAATCTATTACCGTCATGTATCACTAGGAGATAACTATCACCAATTGCTAGGCGTATATAAAAGAAAAACCAATCCCGGTCTTACGGGATTGGTTGATTAGCTTGTCTTGCCGATCTTTCGAAAACCCATACGAGCCCCCCTACTGCCAGGCTTGCGATGACCGCTATAATTGTCGATCCGCCTGCATGCAGCAGCAGCACTGGAACCCAGAGAATCCCGAGTGAACGATGCACGGTACGCATCCATTTGTTACGAACCTTATTGATGAAGTAACCATACCCAACAAGCGTTAGAATTATGGCAAAACTAGCTAGACCCGTATATATGTTGTCGTCATGAAGCTTCGTAATCAAATAAAAGGTACCATGAACGCCAATTAGCAAGAGGGTAACCCACCCCAATAGCTTATGAATGGAATACAGCAGCTTCCCGGCTTTGCGGACTATCGTCGATGGCGACTTCAGCTTCTTCTTAAACCAGAACCACGAGAAGGCGGCTGCTGCCGAATACAAGGCGATTGTTCCTAAAGTTGAAAAGTATCCTCCATATCCATTATTATCACCTTCTGAAGAATGTCGCATGTCTTCCTGCAATCTTCCTTGTTCTACTCCCTGCAAACCAGGGAGAAGCTGTCCTCCGTGTGCAAATTTCGTATAATAATAGTACGCCAAGAGAATCAGTGCTGATGCAACCGCAATCAGTGCTGGAATCCAAACCTTTTTGTTTTTGTTCATAATGAACTCCTATGATGATTTTAGGTGGACTTGATGTATGATCAGACGGTCTATTATTCGATATCCTCAATATTCCCTCGCCACATCACCTTCAATTTTAGCATTAATTGCAGGCGAACCTCCTTGGATTGCGACTAGAAGGATAATAAATATTGTCAAGACAAGACTGACCGTACCTTTACCAAGACCTATACCACCGCTGCTATGAGCCGCTGATAACCAATCTGAAAACGAAGCTCCTACAGGGCGCGTCATGATATAGGCAAACCAAAAGGCGAAAATTTCTTTTAGACCAAGCAACCAATAACCCAAAGCTGGAAGCACGAGTAATCCTGTAAATAACAAACCGGATGAGAAATAGCCTAGATGCATACTTTTCGCTGTCATATCTCCCGCTGCGGTACCAAGTGCAAAAGTGGTCAGGACGGTGAGCCAATAAAAAACCTCTCTACGACGAGTATAGATGCTGTGAACGGACAGCGTCTTTTCTTTGAAGTACCAAGTGATGAGGACAGCAGCAAGCGATGCCATAAAAAAGATAGTTGAAACCATATAGGGAATACCCAAGCCGACACGCACAACATCAGCAGCCATGGTGCCAAATATACTTACCATAACAACAACTAACCAGTAGATCCCTGCTACATATCGACGCACTTTAAACTGCAGGATCATCGCCGCTACGAAAATAAGAACGCTCAGAGGTGCCGAAATAAACGGGTTTAGACTCTCAAACAAAAAATCAGAGGCAACCTCGCCCATCCCCGTTGTCAGCAATTTAATGATCCAAAAATAGAGTGTAATTTCAGGTACTTTAGCAACCATTCCTGAGTAGTGATTACTCTTTATTACAAGAGGTTTATTCAATGCATTTCCTCCAATATCATTTTATTCTCATAAACCAGCTGCTTATCCTATCGTGTTACCTAAACGAGGCATTCTCTGGAATTTCGAATGTCGTTCATGATCCCCCATCATGTACTGCCGGACTGCTTTTCCTTCTTTTTTGCGCCTCTTTCGGTTTTTGCTGATAGCTTTGCAACGATCAGAAGAATCATCACAACGGCAATACACACACTCGCCAGCCACAGACAACGGGCGAACACCTTCGTCCCGCTGGCTTGGTTAAGATGGTTAGCTTTCAAATTCTGATTCGCAAAGTTAACTTCATCATCGGTGACACTGAAGTCAAAGTGATTCTGCTCTTGCACTCCTGCATAGGTTACCTCAATACGTGCTTCATAATCTCCGGCCTTCAACAGCCTGTCTACGGGGAACGTGACGGACCGCTTTGCTCCCGGCATTATCGTTGGAATCGCGGCCGGCTGGATCGAGCTTCGTTTGCGGAACATATAATCGTTTTGACTAGAGGAGACGACTTCATTCAATGTAATGGCGAGCAGCGGATCCTCTGCTTCCTTGCCCCGGTTTTCGATGATCAGATCCACAATGGGCGAGCCTGTCTTCTCGTAGCTGTAACGGAACGCTTCGATAGCTATTAGATGTCCAGCTTCCGCCGAAACTTGTCCTGCACAGATAAACATCAACAGCAACGCTGCCATTGTGATCATGATTCTACTCATTGCCGGAACACCGCCCTTCAAATCAATGCAAAGTTATTGGTCAGCTTATCCTGTGCTCAACAGCAATCCTGCTATTTCCAGACCGCTGTGATCGGCGCTGCGCTGCATTATGTTCCCCTTCCGAAATCTCTAACGTACACAAGTATTCTCATACTCGAATGAATAATAAACCCAGCTAGTATAACATCAGCTTCATTATGAGGCTTACTGCAATTCCCAAACTTGCTCCCGCACATACTTCAATCGGACGATGCCCCAGCATTTCCTTTAAAGAGGGGTCAACTTGCTCTTTATTATGCAAAACCGAGATCGTCTTTGTCATTCGATTCAGAGCAGAGGCATGCATTCCTGCATGCCTTCGAATTCCAGCCGCATCATACATCGTGATAATGCTCACCATTAAGGCAATTGCAAATGTAGTGGATGAGAAACCATCCATCATGCCGACAGCGGTTGCTAATGCTGCCACGGCAGCGGAATGTGAACTGGGCATACCTCCTGTGCTGAATGCAAGTTGAATGTTTATTGTGCGGCGTGAAATATAATGAATCGGAACCTTAATGAATTGAGCGATAAAGATAGCGATTAGAGCCGATATTAAAGGAAAATTGTGAATAACATTCAACGGCCGCACTCCTTAGTATGAATGATTGATGGTTATGGTCCTGCCACCACTGTAGTGCAAAATCATGAAGCATTCATAAACTCATTCTTAAAACTTTCTTAACGAACAAAAAACCTGTTGATCCATGACCAACAGGCACTGTTATACGAACCGTTAATCCATCCAAATATTACCTTCTAATCATTCGAAAATAACATCTTTTTTCGTCCGTGCTAGATAGTAAACCATGTAATAAGATTAGAATGAGGAAAATCCCGCTCGTACCTACCGTTCCGAATCCAAGTCCGCCATCGTCCGCAGATTGGGACAGGTAGTCTCCAAGGGATGCACCGAGTGGACGAGTGATGATGTAGGCTATCCAGAATGACAATACGGGATTCAAGTTGAAGCGATAGTAGGCGAGCGTGACCATACCAATCACAGCGGCAAATATGATTGCTGATAGTAAGTAACCCAAATTCATGCCTTCAGAAATTAGATCGCCTGCAGCTGTGCCAAGTGCAAATGTGAATAGAATGGTTAACCAGTAAAACCCCTCCCTTTTTGTTGTATAGATCGAGTGGATGGACAACGTTTTCTCGCTCTTGTACCAGATCATAAAAGTGAGGAGTAATAAAATTGAAAATACTATCGTTGTTGTTTCTAATGGAACGCCAAAATTATCACTGAGATTATCCGTAACCAGCGTACCTAAAATGCTGATGAACACAACGGTTACCCAGTAGATGCCGGGAACGTATTTATTCGCTTTGAATTGAAATATCAAGGCAATAATCAGTAATACCGCCATCAGATAGGTAGTATTGGTGAGACCCCAATTTAAATTGAAATTCAGAAAATCCGCAGCCGTCTCACCCACGGTCGTTGCCATTATTTTGATCAACCAAAAAAAGATGGTAATGCTTGGCACCTTACTGAAAAATGAATGATTGGGTTGATTGGGCATCATATTCATTACGGATAAACCTCCTCACATATGATTAGTTTCTTATTTCACTTTATTCACCATACAGCTCTCACCGTATGTTTCGTAATCTGTATGTCCATACAGCTCAAGCATGTTTCCGTTTCTTCCGAAACAGCCAGAATAGAAGCAACCCGCATACAACAGCTGCTACTGCATAGCTGATGGGATGAAGATAGTCCTCCACCAGATAGGCATTCATTCCTAACTTCAATCCTGCGTAAACCAGCGCCATATTCCAAGGTATACAGCCAAGAAAGGTGAAAATAAAGAACTTCCGAAAGTTCATCCCTGCAATTCCGGCTGGCAGCGAGATAAACGTACGAATAAAAGGTAAATTTCTCGTGAAAAATACAGTGCTTTCACCATAACGTTCGAACCATCGCTGAGCTTGTTCAAAATGTGAGGACCTAAGCAGCACATATTTGCCGTACCGCTCTATAAGCACCCTGCCTCCTCGTAGTCCCACATAATAAGCAATTATTGAGCCAATCAAATTGCCAAGTACCCCTGCAAACACAACCTCTGTGTAAGACATCGATCCGATCGCCACCGCTGCCCCGCCGCTGAGCAGGATAACTTCGCTTGGGATCGGGATACAGGCGCTTTCCAATATCATCCCAACGAATATTCCCCAAATACCTAAGGTGTCGATCAGATGGACCGCTACACTCGAAATCCAATCCATGATTTGCTGCAAATTGATTCCCCCTTCCCCTCCTGTTACACGTACCCGGCTATGCCGTTAGCAATAAGTAGCCTAGAAAGACGACCGCGAGTACAAAACGGTAATAAGCAAATGGTGCCAGCTTCAGCCGCTCCAGCAACCTCAAGAACGTAATAACGGCAAGAAGCGCCACAAGGAAAGACACCATAAATCCGGTCACAAAGAACCCGGTGTCTGAGGCTGTTAAGGTATCATAACTCTTCAAAAGCTCGTAGCCGCTCGCGGCAACCATCATCGGAATTGCAATCAGGAAAGAAAAGTTAGTGGCCGCCCGATAACTAACGCCGAGTAATAACCCGCCCGCAATCGTTGCACCTGAACGGGAGAATCCTGGCCAAAGCGCCAGACATTGAAACAAACCAATCAAAAAAGCCTGTCTATAGGATAGTTGATCGATGCCCTCAGCTTGTACGGCTGCTTGTTTCCCCTGACCTAGCAGCATGAATACGCCGCCCAGCACGAGTCCTGCCAGAACCGTATAAGGAGAGAATAGGTAGGACTTAATAAAGGAATGCAGAACTAAGCCTAATGCCATGGCGGGTAAACAAGCCAAGATTACATGAATAAGGTTCAGCTTGTGAGCGGGAATCTCCGGCTGGCTTGAATTGGTTTTCAAACCGATTAGACCTAACAAATTTAATATTCGTCTCCAATAAATAACCGCAACAGCCAGGATTGCGCCTAATTGGATCACGATTTCAAACGTATCCGCCTTTTCACCGGTAAAACCAAGCAGTTTTCCCGTCAAAATCAGATGACCGGTCGAGGATACCGGCAGAAACTCGGTCAAACCTTCAACAATGCCTTGGATCACGGCGGTAATGATATTTTGCATGAATACGTGCACGCTCCCTTGATTAATTGACATTCTACACCGGGCTAAACCTACTGTAGTTTCCAATCCTAAAATCAACATAAACCATTCCTTAAATTTTTCTTAATTCAGATGAATATTGGGATCTTCAAACCCCATAAAAAAAAAGCCTGATTGAAATCAGACTTTTCTCACCCTTTAAAACGATACCCGGTTCCCCAGACTGTCTCGATATAGGTCGGGTCCGCAGAGTTGCTTTCAATTTTTTCACGTATTTTTCGAATATGCACGGTTACCGTTTGCATATCACCCATAGCATCGATACCCCAAATTTTCTCAAACAAATGATCTTTGCTAAATACATGGTTCGGGTGATTAGCAAGAAAATAGAGCAAATCGAATTCTTTGGTCGTCAGCATGGTCTCGGTTTCATCGACGAATACTTTTCGTGTATCAGGTTCAATGCGCAAACCCCGAATATGAATTTCATTTTTCGTTCCCGTCGTGCCGATTAACCGATCGTATCTTGCCATATGCGCCTTGACTCTAGCGACAAGCTCAGCAGGCTTGAACGGCTTGGTAATATAATCGTCCGCCCCTAAGCCTAACCCCCGGATAACATCGATATCTTCGCGTCTTGACGATACCATTAGAATCGGAATGTTCTTTTTCTCACGAATTTTTTTGCATACCTCAAAGCCATTCAGCTTCGGCAGCATTAAATCAAGAATAATTAAATCATAGGTCCCCGACAAACTCATTTGGAGACCCTTCTCACCATCTGGGGCCATGTCGACTTTAAAACCGCTAATCTCCAGATAATCCCGTTGAAGCTCGGAGATCGTTACATCATCTTCAATAAGAAGAATCGTTTTCATTTCATAATCATTCCCTTGTCGTAATGGGGATACACAGCTTAATTGTTGTTCCAACGGTCAATTGGCTGGAAGCCGTAATGCTGCCTCCATGCCCTTCCATGATTTGTTTGGCAATGGCAAGACCCAGCCCGCTTCCGCCTGTATTCGCATTACGCGATTCATCTGCGCGATAAAACCGTTCGAATATATGCTGCACGGCTTCAGGATCAATGCCCGAACCGTTATCCTTTATTTCCAAAATCGCTAAACTTTCTACGCAATAAGCCGCTAACTGAATGGAAGGCTGTTGTTTATCCATGTATCTGACGCTATTCTGTATGATATTGTTGAGAACACGCTTAAAATGATCCCGGTCCAGTAAAACACATGTAGCTGGATCAAGATGGATGTCCGCATGAAAAGCAATGCCTTGCTTCTCTAATTCAAATTGCAGCTCTTCCGACCAATCGTTTAGAAAGGCCAATACATGCACAGATTCAAAATAAAACTGCTGTCGATTCAAATCCAGCTTGGAATACAGAAACAGCTCGTTTATCAGATGATCCAGCTCATCCGCTTTAACGGCAATGGTTTGCAAATATTTCAAGTTCTTCTCCGGCGTATCTGCAATCCCCTCCATAATTCCGTCAATGTAGCCTCTAATGGCGGTTAAAGGCGTTTTTAGATCATGGGATATATTCGATATTAATTCTTTACGGTTTTCTTCGTATTGCGCTTGAACTTGAATCGATGTTTGAAGCCGTGAGCGCATTTCTTCAAACATAACGCCCAACTGGCCAATTTCATCTTTCCCGTTGACCTTTATTTGAAAATCTAAATTGCCCTCTTTTATTTCACTAGCTGCATTCTGAAGTGCCCGCAGTGGGCGAATGATGTTCTTTGACATAAAGGTCGTAAGCAGAACATGCGTAATGATCAAAATGAAAACCAACGATAAAAATAACGTTGGAAAATATTTGCGAATGAAATAGGTCGTCGGATTGATTTTCGAAACGATAAAGATTGTCCCGCGCTTGTTATTCTGGTAGTTAAAATCGAACTGCAAGAACAAATAGTTTGAATTCCCTACCTTCTTCGGTGGATGCTGAGTAAAGGAGTCATTTTGGTTATATGGCGGCAAATTTGAACTTAAATTTGAAATTTGTTCAACACTAAGCGATCGGTACAAAATCGTTCCGTCAAGCCGAACTATTAAGCCCGAGTCTTTCCTCTGAAGCTCATTTGACATTTCTTCAAGGTACGTCTGATCCTTCAATAAGCTAGGCTGGCGTTCGACCGAGCGCTTAATTTCTTTTGCAATATGCTCCACGTCTTCGTGATCAAATAGGGCTTCGGTGGATTCATAAATCCCCTTTATATTTTGCAGGTCTCCACGAAATACAATAACCATGAGCAGCGAAATGAGAACTATGGAAACAAGAGGGATGACAAGCATCGCCGCATAGGATAGGAGCAGCTTCAATCGAATGGACATACTGAGAATTCTCCTCCGCTATTATGCTTCTTTGCGATCAAACATAATGTATCCCAATGAATAAAACAAAACAAGTCCCGAACAGATGAACACGGATGAATTTAATAAGATCCCCCACCCCGCTAATACCGATTGCACTACCTAATACAATCCACTTTTTCCTCATCTTTCTCCTCCTAAGTATAAAAATAATACCGCTTACTCAGGATAAGCAATGCTTCTAAACTATTCATGAACCAGTTCTTAAATTTCTCTTAATTGTATTTCACCTTCTTATGAAGGGTCCGGAGAAAAGTTAGATTTCCAACTGGCGGTGCCATGTGAATAAAGTGATTGCTGACGAATGCTAAACAGAAGAAGAGCTTGCCGGATGGCAAACTCCTCTTCTTCTTATATCGTTCTATTTATCTGACGTCAATGAAATAATGATCTTTACTATCTCGTACCCTAAGAATACGGCAATCCCGAGAACGGAGATGGTGGCATAGATGCGCTGTGAATTTTGAAACCACCTTGCGAATTGATCGAGCTGCTTCGGGGCTTGGTAGCCTTGCACGATATCTGCATGTCTGATGACATCATTGAATGGCGTCCTGTCCTCTCCTGCAATTACCTGCTCCTGTGGCTGGAGATAGTGCAATGTCTTGTCTTCGAATGGATTGTAACGGGTTGTCATGTGAGAACCTCCTCCATTACTTCATCCATATTATACCATAATAGCCAGTTAACTCTGCAAAAAAGAAACCTGCTTTCTAAAGTTAGAACAAAAGAGATGATACAGCTGCGGGAAGTCAGCTATACTGGACATTTACAGTTAAATCGAGCTGCACGCACCCAATCCGAATCCTATACTGGATATATCCATTTATATTCCCAATACTAGCTCCAATACGCCCTCCCTGGGCGGATTTAACTGTATGAAATACAGTATAGCTTCCCCATCGAGCCCCAATCGGCTCCTATCCTGTATCAAATACAGTATAGCAGCTCACAGCCAGCAAAACAGGCACTTTTTTGATGGGGACGCTGTCTCAGTTGTCTCTTAAACTCCTAGAATGTGGAACTCACTTGCTCCTCTATCCCAATCACAATAGAATTCATCAGGAGTGGCTACTAATCGGGTATCGTTATTTGAGATTAGGTAACTTACTCTTGTTGTTGTATCCTAAATCGAAAGCAAACTTAATCGCCTCTGCCAATCCCGGTGTATAGTTCCTAACAGTAAGTTTCCCCCGCTTCAGGGCCTCTTTAGCATAATCATCTGAGTAATATAGTGCATCATCTGTTATATGCGATAAATAATATTGCCGTTCCGTACCTGCTTTACGGCTTTTCACCTTGGTATCCACTATCTTTTTGGACCTGCCCAATCTTGCTCCTTCATGGATATCGATTCCCCAGATTTCTTGACTGCTATTATCTACGATCTCGTAACCGACGACGACTTTTTTGTCCAGACTGTCGGACAAGGTCAGTACTTTAAGGAGTGTAAAATCTGTGTTCGATCGAAATAATGTCTTTACTCTCGCGGCTTTTGTTTCCTTTGACCCGGTTTTAGTGTTATTACGTACTTTGCTTTTCTTGCTTTCTGGAGAAACCTCTTCCTCGTTATTCGTAGTGTCCGTTTTTTGGGTTGTCAGTTTCTCAAGAAGCTCTTGTTCCATTTCCAGTCTAATCTTTTGCATACTCTCCGACATCTTTCGAGTCAGTTCCTTCTCCAGCTTCTGCAGCTCTTGAGTACTTTTAACATCCGTCTTAGCTGCTGTTTTCGTAGCGGCGGTTTTTCGACTCGCCGTTTTTTTTCTAGGGGCGCGTTTTGGCTTCGTGAGGGAGTGAACGGTTCTCTTTAATTTCTGGATCAAGGTCTTTTTTACCTTACGTTGTTTCGCCATTTCCGTCCTCCTTCAATATGCTTTCGGAAAAAGAGATGGCGCTTTCCAACTACACAATTACCGGAACAGTGGTTCATACGCCTTCTCGTCCTATTGATTATCCATACACTATACCTTCATTATACAGCTCATTGATCAGTCTTCAAATCGATAGAATAGGATCCTTGATTCCCCGATAGGCACAAATTGCCCAAAGCAGCAGAGCCGCTTCGTACCAATCAGCTCCTGCTTACTGATCTTGGTGTGCGCTGCGGCTATAACTATACGAGCGAATTCGGCAAGGTTTTTAACAAAATCGCCGGCATGTCCTCGAGCGCTTTCCGTGAGACTGTAGAGGGACAAGTTGAGGATTATTTGCTGCAAGTCCGTGGATCACCCATTGAACCCACGATTGAATAGCAGTCCATATAAACACACAACAAAGTCCCTGTCAATCCATATGACAAGGACCTTGTTTGTTAATCGAATTATGCGCTCATCCTTATTCATCGCGGGTTTATGGAAGCAGCAGCTCCTGCAACCGGACGTAACCGAGGAAGAAGAACCCCAGGCTAATCATTCCAAGGAACGGCAGCGCTTGGTAAGAGTGAATCATAATGACCATGAGACCTGAAACCATTATGAGAAAGCCCGCTTCCAGGTAAATCCCTCCACGATCCCCCGCCAGCATGAAGAAATGTTTATAAAACAGCGGTGTAAATACCAGCCCCAAAGCGATGGTAAAGAAAGCCCAAGCGGTTTCCAACATGTGCATCGACTTGCCTGTACAGAGTATATAACCCATATAAATGCTTCCTGTGCTGAATACGATAAAAGCTAACATCAAATAGAAATAGGCGGAGGTTCTCTTCAATAAGAACTGTTTACCGGCTTGTACGAATAACCCCAATCCAGCGATGGCTATAAGTAACCAGTATATATTCCCCCGCCGCCTTTCCTTTCGGAGTTCTCTCCGTCATAGTGCCTTCTCGTAGGAGATTGGGTTGTTCTTCCGAAGAAGCAGCCACGGCCAGGAGCGTTTTGCTGCATGCATCGAAACTCCGAATAGCAGTAAGGCGTCAACCGTATGAAGCGCGGGGAGAAACCCGGTGAAAGTCTGAATCGTCAGATGCTGCAGTGAGGTGAGGGCAAACAATCCCAGAGGCAGCCATCGCAGTCCGCCGCGGATGCGTCCGGCAAACGATAATAGAAACATGACGACTGACACAGACTCAAAATAGTTCGCGAACACGCGATGGAGTGCCAATTCCTGATTGTCGACGAAGAGGCCTAATCCGGCGAAAAACACTTGGAGAATCACGCATATCAAGTATCCCGCCGCCAGCAGCCCGTACACGAAACGCACCGATCGGATGCGTGAGGATCCGTTATCCTCCTCCCCGGCTAGAACCACGGCATTCTTTCTTTTACCTTTTCCATTCTCCATCATTAAAGCTCCTTTCACCTGTCAATTTGGCAGAGATTTGTGTTTTCGCTGACCCCACGGTTTGAATACCGAAATGACGAACATCCCGCCGACAGATAGAATTTGAAGAATAATTCCGGTCCAAAGCAGCCTGCTGTTGACCGTAAATACCGGATCGTAAAGCGAGTTTAATCCTTCCGCCGAGGTAAGCGTGACTGCTTTCAACGTTAAGACTTCCATGCTGAATGGTCCCAAAAGGATCGAGATGATCATTAATCCTTCTTTGGCGATAATCCAGTAGTGTTTGAACAGTCCCCATTTGGTCAGCACAGAAAGCAGAATCCCGGTCACCAAAGCGCCAATCGTCGAAGCCTGGACAGACGTCTTGGCAAGCGCGTGCATACTCGTATAACATGCCTTAAGTACGCCTTCATCGCTCGTGTTAGCCGCCGTTATGCTTAGAATCAGAAAGGCGACAGCCACGCCGAACATAATCGCGGAAAACAAAAGGTGAGCCGACAGCAGCCATCTTCTCTGGGTGATGCTCAGTTTACCTATACCATTCACCTCCTGTCTTCAAAACCATTCCCGTTATTAATGATAGTACGCGTGTCTAAAAGGACACTAAATGAAATCTAAAAAAAGTATAAAATAGCAGCAAATAAAAAAAGCGTACCCCTTCACTGAAACTTGAATGGATCGCTTTCGATTTATGCATCTATTAGCCGTTCGCTGGAATTATAAATTGAAGCGGTAGCCTACTCCCCAAATGGTCTCGATATACTGCGGGTTGGAAGGGTCAGCCTCTATTTTCTCCCGTAATTTGCTGATATACACGGTCACCGTGGTGGTGTCCCCATTCGAGTCCAACCCCCAAATTTTCTCGAACAATTCATCTTTACTAAACACCCGGTTCGGATGCAGAGTCAGGAACAGCAGCAGGTCATACTCTTTGGATGTGAGGAGGACCTCCGTTTCATTCACGAACACCTTCCGGGACAGCTTATCGACGCTTATGCCGCGTATCCGTATTTCGTCTAAATGCCTCTTCCGGTTATCGGTTATCAAGCGGTCGTAACGGGCGAGATGCGCTTTAACTCTTGCGACCAGCTCGCCTACGCTGAAAGGCTTGGTTATATAATCATCCGCTCCAAGTCCCAGACCGCGTATTTTGTCGATATCTTCCTTCCTGGCGGAAACCATCAGGATCGGGATATTCTTTACCTGACGAACTTGTTTGCATATTTCGAACCCGTCCGTCTTCGGCAGCATAAGGTCGAGAATAATCAGATCATACTCCTCTTCGACCGCTTTCCTCAGGCCAATGTCGCCGCTCGTTGCGATCTCCACCTCGAAGCCGCCCGCCTCCAAATAATCCTTCTCCACTTCAACGATGACCTGCTCATCCTCGATGATCAGAATCCGCTTCATAACTGCTCACCGCCATATCCGGTTTTTCTCAATGTAAAATAAATGACGGTGCCTTCCCCTATTCGGCTCTTAGCCCCCACATGCCCACCTTGCCCTTCGACGATTTGTTTGACAATTGCAAGACCCAGCCCGCTGCCGCCTGTAGCTGTGCTTCTTGACGGCTCAGCCCGGTAAAAGCGCTCGAATATATGCGGCAGCGCAGCGCCTTCGATGCCCGAACCGTTGTCCTGAATGCTGACCGTTGCCTCCTCTTGCCCGTCAATCAATTCGATCCGGAGTTCCTTTTGCGCCTTATCCATATATTTTAAACTGTTATTAATAATATTCATCACTACTCTGCGCAGCTTTTCCCGGTCGGCCGTGACCTGAACCGGCCCATCGCCGGCAAACTTGAACATAACCGATATCCCGGCCATACGCGGCTCAAGACGCAGTTCCTCCACACAATCATGCAGATAAGCCGCAAGATCTGTCGGTTCCAGATTAAAAGGCAGCCGGTTCAAGTCCAGCTTGGAAAATAAAAATAACTCATCGATTAATTGATCCATTTCTTCTGTTTTTTTCGCGATCATGCCCACATATTTATCCCGCTTCGGACCGGTGTCCGCGATGCCGTCTTGAATGCCTTCGACACATGCTTTTATCCCGGTAATCGGCGTTTTCAAGTCATGAGAAATGTTGGAGATCAGTTCTTTGCGGTTTTCCTCGTACTGCAGCTGCATACGGATCGACTCGTTCAATCTGACACGCATGGCTTCAAATGCCGCGCCAAGCTCCCCGATCTCGTCTTTACGGTTCAGGTTCACTTCATGACCGAGATCGCCGTCTTCGATTTGACTGGCGGCGTGCTTCAACGCGTACAAGGGTTTGATCAGACTGCGGGAAACCAAATAAGTCAGAATTCCGTTGGTTAGTCCAATCACGATAAGCAGGGACAGAATCAGCAATGGAAAAAGCTTCTTGAAGTTCTTAATGAACATCATCAAATCGGAGAGCACATACACCGTGCCTGTACGGTGATCACTGAAGATGATATCGTATTTAACCATCGTGAAACGATCGTTGATTTTGGGGTCATTCCACCCGTTTGAATCCGGATTGGTCTGTGCCTTCTGAAGCTGATTATATAAATCGGTGCTGTCAACATACGGGGATGTATAGGTAATCTCTTTATTGATGATGACAACTAGTCCCGCCTGCAATTCGTTCAGCTGTTCGTCCGTTTTCTTCAAAAAACCGCTGTCGGTGAACCGGCCCGGATCTGCTTGCGCCATAAACTTTACCCCGGCGATCAGCTCATCCCGTTTATTCGACGTTTCCCAAAATGCCGGCATTCCCTCCCGGTCTCCGGTTCCCGCCAAATCTTTTAAATAAACCGATGCCAGCGTTGCGGCAATCAAAGCGAATAAAACGATGGGAATGAAGGTCATGGCAAGATAGGATAGCAGCAGTCTCATCTTGATGGACATAGGCAATCTCCTTAAAAGTGGACTTCGCACCGGTGGTTCGTTCACAGCTGTTTTCTGTCGAAAATAACCAATCCCGCCGTATAAGCCATTATACAATAAGCAAGAAGAAGAACGAATGAATAAAGCAAATTGCTGATCGACGCACCGTTTCCGACCCACAGCACATACCAATCCGTATAGGAAAAGACGGACCACACCGAAACTTGCGGGAGAACGAACGGTATAACCTTGGCTGCGGCATAGATAAAGATAATCAGCGCCATAGCGCCGGTGCTGTTGTTGAAACATAACGCGATAAGCACCGTGACCAACCCGATTGCGAGCATCGGCAAGAATGAAGCCGTATAGGCTTTAATACTATCGAGCAGACCGCCTGTTACATCGCCTCCCGGAATAAACAGTCCCGATAGGACAGATGCGATCCAGAGCGCAGCAAGATGAACGGCAGTATATATGGCGATGGCCAGCACTTTGGATGCGAATACCTTGGCTCTTGTAATTGGGCGCACTAGAATGAGCTTTAACGTTCGGGCCGAAGCTTCACCGGTAAATAAATCCGCAGCGGTCATGAACAGAAGCAGCGGAAGTAAAGCAGATGTGAACAAGCTCAGCATGAGCATGGGTAGACTGCTTCCAAGCCCACCGATTATGCTGGTATTATTCTGCACGGCGGCAAGCAGTATCGCGGAAATAACCGGTAGGAGAAGGGTCAGCAGCAGAAATCCCTTCGTTCTTCGGCGGGTCCACAGCTTTTCCGTTTCATTCCATACATTAGCATATAAACTATGCATAAGCATCCGCTTCCTTCGAAGTTTGTAATTGCGAAATCACATATTGCTCAAGCGTCAACCCGCCTGTTAGTAATTCGTCCACGTTACCTACACGGATTATGCTGCCATGATTCATGATTCCAATGCGGTTTACGATCATACTTAAATCGTGGATCATATGACTGGAGATTAAGAACGTAATTCCCTGTTCGTGCGCTAACTGCTGAATCGTATGACGGACATCGACCATTCCTTCAATATCGAGGCCATTGGTCGGTTCATCCAGAATAACCAGCTGCGGGTTCGACAGCAAGGCAGAAGCCAGCGCCAGCCGCTGCTTCATACCAAGTGAGTAGCCTCCCACCCGTTCCTTCTTATAAGGTGCGAGACCCACCTGCTCCAGAACTTGATCGATTCGGTTCTTGGGCAGATCCGGATAAAATCGCGCGGACAGCTTCAGATTATCGTAGGAGCTCATATAGTCGTAGGCGTCCGCTGTTTCTATGATACAGCCCACTCGTTCCATCGCTTGCTCGAAGCGATCGGTGATGTTATGTCCAAATAGGCGGATCGATCCGTGATCCGGGCGGATTAATCCCGTGATGATCTTCAGCAAGGTCGTTTTGCCTGCACCGTTGGGGCCGATAAATCCGTAAATATCCCCCTTCGCAACATCAAAACTTACATCTTGGACTCCGCGGCCGTTCTTATATCGCTTAGTAATCTCTTTCACTTCCAATAAACTGCTCAATATCCCCTCACTCCTTCCTGCGGCGTTCGCTGCAGCCAAGACAATCGGGCAGCCTTGGCTGCCCGGCTGCTATGTTACATTGCCGCTTTGTTACATTGCCGCTTTGTTACATTGCCGCTTTGTTACATTGCTGCTTTGTTACATTGCTGCTTTGCTGCGTTGCCGCTTTCTGCTTTGTCTGCTTAATGATGCCAGCCGCGCTTTGTCTCTTCATCCTTTATTTCCACGATTTGTTTGCCGGTCAAGTCTACACGCTCAGGTACCGTCTGATTTAAATCTCTAAAATCGACTTGCAGCTCAATGACAAGATCATGCTGGACACCGGAGTCATCCGTACCTGCAATGTTGATTTCGGCTGCTTGCTTCTCCAGCACGTTACTCGCATTGATCTTGGCATCCAGATTGATTTCTTCCACTTTAATATTGTCGGTCAGCTTCGGAAAACTCAGATGCTGTTGATCGTTTTCAGCAAGCTTGGAAACAGCCAAAGTCCCAAGTACATTTGCAATTGCGGGGATCTGGCTCCCGGAAAGATGCAGCTCTGCTTGCTTGCCTCCGTCCGATGCACTTTCGACGGTCGCAAGCTCACGAATATTGCCCATCAACGCATCGAATATTTGCTCCACCACTTTTGGCGGGTTCGGGGTGCTCCCTTCCTCCTGCCATTTGTAAGCATCAAGTTCTTTGACACGGTAAATCTCGTCATCGGCGCTTTTTACAATCACCTTTCCGTCCTGACGAAACAAATTCAAGGCATGCATCTGAGTATGATTGTCGAAGGATGCGGCCACGCTGCCGGAATTCAGCTTCCGATCCCATTTGATGTCCGCATTACCAGCGAGCAGCTCCGTTCCGTTATCGGTTACCGCAAGCTTCATATCAGCTGTCAGGTTTGTTACCTCTTTGGTATGTTTCAGTGCTGACTTATAAGCATCATATCCGGATGTACTTGCCATCGCGGAGAAACCGCTAACCAGCAGCATCACCGCGCCAACTCCGAAAGCTCCTCCTGTTATCCACCACTTTTTCCTCATTGTTAGCCTCCGTCTTGCTTTATTAAAAGCTTCCGGTTCTTTAACCCTAACCGCCTTCACCTCCACACCTATTTCCGAAGCTTCTGTTATTCATCATACCTGCCATGTCTAAACCGCCTCTAAATCAATTCTAAAAAAAGTATAAATTAAAGCACATGAAATCCGGTCTTTCCGGGTTCATGTGCTTTTTCTATACCTGCCATCTCATAAAAATGATATTACTCCCGGGTCCACCCTGTGTTTTTGAACGCAAAAAAAACGGAAGGCAGCACCTTTAGCCTTCCATATCTCCAGCTATCCGTTTGTACCGGTTTCGTTGATAAAGACTGCAAGAAGCAAACTTGCCGTTTCCCGGGCATGCTGGGCAGCCTTCTTTTGGCATCGCTATCTCTAAGCTTTAGAAATGTAAAACTTTCTGGTTTAAAGGCGAGAGCGCATTGGATTCGTCGATGTAGACAAAGGCGTCATACCGCTTGGCCATAACAGATGGAACGTAGTTTCCGCGTTCGTATCGGGAATTGTACACGACACCAATAGCACGATGTCCAACTGTTTCAAGGAAAGGTCCGACATTTTGATCAAAGAGTAAAATTTTATTGCATGCTCCTGCTTTGTGCAGTAGATCTTCCCAACTTCCTTCCTGAGCTTCCGGCACCTTCATCGTTTTCATTTCCCCGCCCCATTGGTCAGATGCAAGGACTGTTCCACGATTGGTACCAAAACCGATTGCAAACACATGTTCATCCCCGTATTGCTCGCGAATCAACTGGCCTACGTTCACCATCCCTTCGGCTTTCATATCCGTTGCTCTCGCATCACCGATATGCGTATTATGCTCCCACACAATAGCCTTGGAACCTGATCCATAGAATAATTTAATTCGATGAAGCGCCTCAACCATATGCCGATCCCGAACATTCCAAGAATCTGGCCCTCCTCGGACCATTGACCGGTAATACCGTTCAGCATTTACGGCAACCAGAGCATTCAACTCATCACTAAGGGCAGATTCATCCATGGCTCCTCTATGCTTATGTTTGACTTGAAGATCAGTCAGCAGCTTAACGACTTCATCCTCACAGCCTTCAGATAGAAAAGCGGCCGAAGCCCCATAGGATTGCGGATCGCGCTTATACGGATCAAAACAATCAAAAGCCTTTTGTGCCGCCGCTAGTTCCGGGGATCCTGTTCTCTTCAAATGATCAAGGATTTCAATCATGGATTCCCACAGACTATAGACATCAATTCCATAAAAACCAATCTGTTTTTCCGCTTCTTTATCTGAGTTATATTCATACATCCATTCCGCATAATCCATGACTTCTTTATTGGCCCACATCCAAGTAGGCCAGCGGTTAAAATCGCGAAGAGCTTCTCGAACGTTTGCAGGGGCATCTGAATCATGTTTGATAAAACGGTTCAACGTGTAGCAGGAAGGCCAGTCTCCCTCTACGGCGATGAAGGAGAATCCCTTTTCAAGAATCAGACGCTTAGATAGCTCCGCCCTTAATGTATAAAACTCGGAGGTACCGTGTGATGCTTCACCAAGAAGGACAATTTCTGCATCTCCTATGGCTTGCACGATTACATCAATCTGCGTGATCAAGTTTTAGGGATTGCTTTTGAATTTCGGCCACGATATCAAGATTATGCTTATCCATGTATGAAGCTTCTCCTTTTTTATATCCACCAAATCAGTCAGCAAAAATAAAGCGCTAAGCCTGAGTGAAATCAGTCCTTAGCGCTTCTGGCCCCTCGGTATGCTTCGACCGTTTCCCATCTTTATAACTGAAAATGTGAAGCAATTGTTGTATCGGATCAGCACCTAGCCAAACTTAGGTACGTTCACGATTTTTATTTCTTAAACCCGCTAGACCAATCAAACCAAGCAGACCGAGCCAGCCCCAATCCATATCGTTGTCATTGTCCCCCACCGCAGCAGCAGTAGTTCTATACGTCGCATTGTTGTTCATCCCATTACCGTTTGTTCCTACTGTCCGGTTATCACTTGTGGAATAACCATGATTGGATCCTGTCATATCACTGCTGACAGTTGTCCCAGCAGCACTTGAAATCCCCGCAAACATTAAGGTGAAACAACTAATCAGCAAAAACATAGAAAGCTTCTTTTTCATTGCTATCACTCCTTAACAAATTAAGTTGCATCTATGGTTTGCCCGTTACGTCATTTATTTATTCGATGCTTCTTTCTCTGGATGCATAATTACTTCCGAGCCAATCATGGTATAGATTCCAAAGGCTTTATTTATAATACGTGGGTATTAAAAATTAGAGGAGGATATGAATAACTATGAATCAGAATCAATTCCAACAACCGCAGCAAATTTCGCAGCTTCTTGTCCATTGTCAACAAATGATCCAACAATTAGCCCAACAGACCCAACAAGCATCGGGTCAATATCAACAATTACTACAGCAAGAACAAAAGAATGCTGTTCAACTTGAACAAATTGCACAACGGGAGCATCAAGCTGCACAGATTATCCAGACTGCTTTGCAAGGACATCAAACGGCATTACAACAATTACAGCAAATATCCAGTCTCTGTAATCAAATTGCTAATTCAAATTCCCATATGGTTCCAAGCTATATGAACAATCCGAATAAACAACCTATGGGATACGCTCAGCACTAAACAAGCACTAAACAGATTAATCGCACACAATAAAAAGAGGAGCCGCTTAGCGGCTCCCTTACTGGATTACATTATATATTTGCAAACAAATTTGAAGTTGTATCTGATTTATGAGTACCGGCAAGCTTTTCATTCGCAATATCAAAAGCTTCACGATACTGAAGAATCTTAGAGACCCACTGCCCCGGGTCCGTTCCTTGTTTGTACGCACTGAAGTAACGTTCAGCCTGAATTCGGGCGCTGTCATGATTATCATCGAGAAGCCTGATAACGGGTAAATATTTTTGAACGATTGCATTTGCTTCATCGGGTTGGCAGCCGTGATATTCAACCAACTTTGATACAATCATTTTTTCGAACCCCGTCAGTATGTCAGCCATATTCGATCCACTCCTTTGTTCCTTCATCCAGCACATAAAACTTCTCAATTCTCAGCATTTCATTTAACCCCGGATCACTAAAACATATTTGATTGCCTAAATCTAAGGAATCCAAATGATGACCTTCTTGATTTTGAGTCATCCTATTATAATACCATTCATACTTGTCATTACCCTTTATTTCTATTTCCGACTTATAATATTCATCATGCACTTTTTCCATTTTATTATCAGCCATTTGACCAATAATTATTGCGGGATGGTGGCTGCATGGATCAAAGCCATCATCACGACAATCTAAACGGTGATCCACAATAAACCGCGCCCATTCCGGGTTTGAGTCCCCTAAGAACACAAGACAGTCTGAAAAATGCGGAAATTGGTCTGCATCAACGCGAATCTTAAGTACAACAGCTTCAGAAAAATCAGTCTTCATTGAATCTAAAGCGGCTTTCACAGCCCATTTGGCAGCCTGCCTAAAACTTATTGTCGTGTAGAAGCCGGCACCAAAATCCCGATCTGTTTTACGCCACCAGGAGTCATCCAATAATCTTTCGTATAAACCCGGGATAAATTTTCTTAATGTGCCGTGATAAACATATTTCGGAAGATATAAATTACCTTGAAAAGAAGGCGACTGCAGAGTGTTCAACGATTCTCCTCCTCTATTTCTATTGTAGCATGAATTGTCAGACAATTATAGCTGACACGGCCTACTTGTTCTCACGGTTTCGCCGCCTTTAATTTTGCTATAAGATATTTTATTATTATATTTTACCACCTCAGCCGTTGACTTGTAATTCTAAACGATCGCGAGATTCATAGGTAAATGGCTTGGCACGATTGGATGTAGTTTGGGAGGGATTTGCATATGTATAGGTTGAAAAAAATATTAAGAAGTAAACCCTTTATCATTCCGCAGTGGTTATTGTCACGGCCAAGCGGATCTATGAACCCGAGCATCCATTCCTTGAAAATACGATTTCATCCATGGAAGCAGCGTTCCAGGCAGGAGCTGACGTAGTTGAATTTGATGTACATATCACCAAAAATGAGCAATTTGCCATTTTTCATGATTGGACATTAGACTGTCGTACGAATGCAGAGGGCGTGACCAAGGATTATACGATGAATGAGTTGAAACAAATGGATATCGGGTACGGATATACGTCCGAGCATGGGAAGACCTTTCCCTTTCGAGACAAAGGGATCGGTCTGATGCCCTCTTTAACGGAAGTTCTAACTCATTTTCCTGACAAATCCTTTTTAATTGATGTTAAAAGCAGTGATCCCTATGAGGGCGAACTTCTCGCTAAGTATCTAACCGCACTGACTGGCAGACAACGAAGCCTGCTGGCGGTATACGGAGGTAATGAACCCATTGCCGCGTTGAAAGAAAAACTGCCCGATATGCGTGTGATGTCAAAAGCAACAGTGAAAAGCTGCTTGCTGCCGTATCTGGCGGTCGGGTGGACCGGATATATGCCGCAGGCGTGTAAATATACAGAACTGCACATTCCCGAGAAAATTGCACCTTGGTTATGGGGATGGCCAAATCGTTTCCTTAATCGGATGGACGGCAAAGATACCAGAGTAATCTTAGTCGGCGGGGATGGGAGTGACTTTTCCAGCGGGTTTGATACGCCTGAGGATATTGAACGTTTGCCGCCGGATTATACCGGCGGTATTTGGACGAACCGGATTGATAGAATTGCCCCTCTTTATCAAGAGAGGTAATCCTCTGAATCTGAACATAAAGCCCAAGTGAAAGAGCAGGCTGCCCTGGGGGCACCTGCTCTTTCACTGACACATGGTGTCAGTGTTTGCATGTTACGATATAGGCATCTAAAGGCAAAAGGAGCTGTTTACGAATGGATTTAACCTATGAAACCTATATTGGCGGAACGCTGGAGCAAGTATGGAAGGCTATTGTGGACGCTGAATATGTGAAGCAAGTCTATTACGGAAGTGTAATTGAATCGACATTTCAAGCGGGTGACTCCCTTGCCTATGTCGGACCTGGTTCACAGGGAGAGAGAACGACTCACGTTTTTGGTTCCATTCTGACTTGCGAATCAAATCGGGAATTGAGTTTTCGGCATTTTACAGGGAAAGCTTACAATCCTGAAACGGACAAGTACGAGTCGCGTGTTACTTATCAACTAGAAAAGATAGGTGAAGCCGTCAAATTAACACTGATCCATGATCAATGGAAAGAGAATGACCCCTCTTATGAAGGGAGCAAGAAATCTTGGCCCATGCTTTTGTCCAATACAAAAACATTAGTCGAGACGGGAAAAACCTTGAAGTTCACTTAATGCGCTTTTATAAATAGGCACGCGATTGTTTGAACAGCTCCGCCATTGAACTTCCCGGTGGAGCTGTTTCCATTTATTTAAAAGGCAGAGCTCTCTTCCTTTACCTGGAAATTCTCGAAGCAGATCCCTTTTTCACAAAAAGCGTACCGGCCGCTTTTTGCAATACCAGAAGCCCTGTTGCTAATGAAATAATGAAGCAGCCATAGACGAGAATCGACATGGCGGACCACTCGAAAATGGAATGGCCGAGGTACGTTTGCCAGCCGATCGCAAGTAATCCCAGCAAGTAGAAGATACCAGCAATATGGATCGATCTGCTGCGGGCCCTAGTCGTAAGCGATGTGCGTTCAGTCAACCATGCAATCACCGGCATGGCTTGAAGAGCGTGGAACCCGAGGCCATGAAGCCATATAATGTTGCCATGCAGGCCGACGATCCGGCCTTGGTTGACAGAAATCCAAATACCAGCTGCAAACGAGAATAAGACTGCGATCATCGCATAACGGATGCCCCGCACCAGCTCCGGACGGAGCATATGAACGTTCCGGCGGAAATATTGAATGGCCAAGAATAGATAACTGAGAATTAACAGCAGCGCGACAAAAGCAAAAATGAATCCGACTGAGACATCAAAGGGTGTGCCGTCCTTCACGAATCTTGGATTGACTCCGCGAAAATTTTGCACGGTTTCAGCAAAATAAGAATAAAGGGCAAGCAAGATGTACGACCATCGGAAGAAAGCTCTGCCTTTCGCGCCCAAATCTGAAAACGAAGTGATCGCCGCCGTCGACAGCAGAAATATTCCCAGTGCAGCATTAAAGGATAACGCATGTGAAACATTTCCATCCGGAGCAACAGGACCTCCATACATCAATACCCAGACTGCACACACACCTGCAAGCAGAACGCCAAGCAGCCCGGTAAACACCAACCATTTCTCCCCTTCGAAAAACTTGACTGCCGACTTGTTTTGCTCCACGGCACTCCTAATTGTCGCCTCTTTCATCTTATATTCACTCCTTAATCGATCATCTTTCATATTTCTAATTGTATAGTGTGGAAAAATTTTGTAGAACTTACTTAAGCCCAGTCGTTCCCTAGTCTTAAGTCGATAAAATTCCTGGACCAACAAGGCTTGCTGCAGCTCAGTTTGCTGTACTTCTCAAACACAAAAAAGAGCCTGCCACCCATTTTCCGTGGCAAACTCTTTCGATGTACTGAATCTAATAGGCAGACTTACCGACTCCACCTTTTCCGATATTGGTGAGGGGTTGCCCCCATATTGGATTTGAAAAACGAGCAAAAGTAAGAGCAGTTGTTCAAAAATCGCGATCGAACGTTCAAACGAGCCGTTATTCGAGTAATCAAGCTGAAGGTGATGAAGCTTTGTTCGATCAACGCAGCTATTTCAATTCGAGTATGATCTTGACCGGAATTGGAGTATGACAAATGAGCGCTTGCTTCTCAATATAGGCAACACAGTATGACTTAGAACTGCTCATCATTACTGACTGGCTTTTGTTTATTCCACTCGTAAGTTAAGAAATGCATGGTAGTTCAGCAGCTCCTGGTTCTAAATTCTGTACATGTTTTAAATATGCTGTGACGCTCTTGTCCTCTTCGAGAGAATATTCGTAATTCGATCGTTCCGCAACATCCAGCGCGGTACTGCGGAACAATTCCCCCATGCCAAACAAGGCGGCCCACACCCCTTCGTAAGTTCCGTCGGAGTAGGTGGACATGAGCTTTTGCCAGTTTTGCACGGTCATATATCTTTCCAAATACTTACCGTTTTTTCCGATACTGACTGAAAAATTCGTCTCAAGTCCAACCTTCCACTCGAGCATCTTCATCAGCATGGGCCTAACAATAAGATGCAGGTGCTCTTGCGCAAATAGAATTTCCTTTCTCCACAAGCCTTTTGCCACATACGTAGATACCATCCAAAACTCATTGCAGCAATCCGCAAAATAATCAGCCGTTGGACGCTTGACCCAATAATCCTCGTCAGTAGGAGGAGACAGTTCGGGGAAGACGCCATCCTTATCCAATAAAACCATCATCAGTTTGTCTTCTTTGCAATATTCCTCTGCCTCATCCAGCGGGATCAATGTCAGATCCACCTTATTGCCATCTGTAAACAGCATCAGATATGAAAACCGTCTTCCTAATTCGGAAGGAAACATGGACATATCCTCGGGTGTCTGCAAAATAATCCTCTGTCCAAACCTGTCTATCCAAGATGGGTTGTTGATAAAGGAATCCATTTCCACGACATGGAAACTGATGTCGAAGTCTTGAAATAAATCCCTGGGCGCATTTGGATTTGTTCTTGAACCTTCCAGGGTTACGGCACGAATTTGCTCACTGCTCATAGCGTAATGTAGAAATAAATCCAACATTTCTTGTTCGCTTCTCATCCCCGTTCAGCCTCCTATAATGAACTTCAATGTTTCTTGATACCTGCTCATAA
Source organism: Paenibacillus solisilvae (assembly GCF_042656405.1). Taxonomy (NCBI): domain Bacteria; kingdom Bacillati; phylum Bacillota; class Bacilli; order Caryophanales; family Paenibacillaceae; genus Paenibacillus; species Paenibacillus solisilvae. The sequence goes on from NZ_JBHSOW010000037.1 coordinate 26,428, forward strand.
ACTGAGAAAGGCGCAGCGCCACACGTCATATCGCCCCACCCACCATTCATTTTCCTTTGGGCTCCATCTGCTTTTTCTCCCATACCACAATGAATAAAGCTGCTAAGGGGCCGATGAACAAAGAAATAAAAAACCAGTTGAGTCCGCTCCTGTTTTTACTTTGAGCAAGTCCCGCGTTTATGAGTGCCAATGTTCCCCATCCAATTGCATATCCGTTATCCTGGATAATCCTCACCTTCTTGCTTTCATTAGAATTTTTGATTACTCTTAGGCGCAATAGAAGCGTATTCGTTGCATGACAGCCAGTTAACAATAGCGAAGGCTGCCGGCACGAAGCTGCCGGCAGCCTTCCTTAGTATTTAGGGTACAGCGTGCTGCTAGTGATTGTCTCCCAAGCTATGCAATCGACTTGCTTGTGTTGTCCCATCGCTATTTTGCCAAGTTTAATTGCCATGAAACACCATATTTATCTTGAACCCACCCGAATCTTTCACTAAAAGGATAGGATGATAAAGGCATAAGAACAGAGCCGTCTTGGGATAGGCTCTCATAAACACGAACGATCTCCTCTTCGGTATCACATGCGACATATATGGAAATCGCAGGGGTAAACGTAAAGCTATGTTTAACGTAACTGTCTATACACATAAATACCTGTCCGTTTAGTGAAAATGCAGCCTTCAGCACGGATCCTTCAGCACCGGCCTCATTTGCTCCATACCGCTGAATGCTAATAATTTCTGACGAATGAAATAAAGACGTATACCAATTCATTGCTTCTTCAGCCTTGCCTTCGAACATTAAAAACGTGGTGAATTTTTGATTATGCTCCATAGTAATCCTCCTCGTCAAATGAACTATCCCTCACCTATGGCTGTGTTGCCTGGTATGGATTAGTTCTCCATAATATAAGTTTTCAAGAAGTCATTGCGGAATTTTCCTTGAGGGTCACATCGAAGGAGCAGTTGTCGAAAGTCGGGCAGCTTCTCGTAAAGCGATTGCAGCCGGGCGGGCGGCATAGTAAACAGCTTGGCCCAGTGCGGACGGGCCTCGAAGGGCGCCAGCTGCTCTTCGATGATCGGCAGCACTTGCGAAACGGCCTCCCAATTCGGTTTCCACGTAAAGTGAACCGCAACCGACTCCTGCTTGTAACACGGGCTCATCCACAGATTGTCTGCTGCAATTGTGCGAACCTCAGAAACATAAAGTAGAGGCGATATAGCGTCCCGAAGCCGGTCAATGGCACACAATGCACCATATGCATGTTCGCGCGGAACGAAATACTCGCTTTGGAGCTCCTCTCCGGCGCTTGGGGTGAAATCCATGCGAAAATGCGGCATCCGTTCGTACCATGGCCCAGGGATGCCCATCTGTTCACTGCAATTCTCCGCGGTGTAACCTGGCACCGGATGCCGATGCGCGGTTGCGCGTTTTGCTCCGAAAAATTCTGTTTTCACTTCAGCAGTGTCTTGATCCGTTATTCTCCGCTTTTGCCACACTTGATTGAACACAGCTTCCTTCCAGTCTGTGAATAGGCTGACACTATAGCCGCTAGAGAAAATATCTTCAAAATGCTCTCTCAGATGCACCAGAGGCAAGTTGTCATATACATGCTGATGCATCTGAAAGGCTGGGATCACATCCAGGGTGATTTTCGTGACCACGCCCAATCCTCCAAGTCCAACCACCGCTCCGGCGAAGTCCCCGTCTTGTTGTTCACGTGAGAACACGACCGTATCCCCATCCGCTTTGACGATCTCCAGAGAATGAACTGCTGTAGCCAGATTGCCGTTCCGATCACCGGATCCATGCGTTGCCGTTGCGCATGCACCTGCAACGGTAATGTGCGGAAGCGACGCCAAATTGTGCAGCGCATAGCCGTTTTCGTGAAGATATCGGCACAGCTCCCCATAGCTGATTCCGGCTTCGACAGTTACTTTATTGTGCGTACGGTCTAATGCTATCACCCGGTTAAGCTTTTGCATGGAGAGAAGGCTTCCGGTAGAATCAGCGATTCCATTAAACGAGTGGCGCGTACCAAGCACCTTTATTAGACTGCTGCGAGCCACCAATTCTTGTACTTGTTCCACGCTTTCGGGAACATGGAGCTCCGAAGCGCTATACCTGTAATTACCTGCCCAGTTTCGATTATTTTCCACGTCTATACACTCCTTCAGGAATAATCCGGATATACTTTATGTTGGAGAATGGCTGGCAGAGGAATTTCCAACCCTATCAATCTCAATCAATGAAACAAGGTCCAATGTCTTCTTATTCTGTATGCTTAAAGCGATCCCTTCTTTTCACATTTTGGCATTTCTTTACTAGAGAAGGATCTCGTTCTTTATTCGTTATGTCTCATTATCCAGCCATATTTCTAATTCGGAAATCATATCTGCATAGCGTCTAATGGCGTTTATGGTTGCTTTAACTTGAGCAGTCCCCATCTGCTGCTCTTCTTCGTCTGTACATTCAATCCATAACGACCGTTTTAAACTATATTCCAGCCAATCTAACTTGCCTCTAAAACCACTTGCTAAAACCATTCTCCAATTGGCTTGCAGTGCTCCGGATCTCTTTTTATAGCCGCCTATAAAAGCCATGAATCTTTCTTTGTCCATGTTTCCTATTTCATTTTCAGACCAGTAAATAGCTGTTTCGGTCAAGTCTTGCATCGGATTTATATAACCGGCTGACTCCCAATCAATAAGAATGGGATTGTATTGGTTCCACATCACATTTTTAGGATCTAAATCCCCATGACTAATAACCCTATCTGATGCAAGCTGTTTTGAGGATTTATTCGCCTGAGCATTCCAATCGTAAAGATGATCAATAATTTCAAGCAGCAGGTTCACCCACACAGCCTTATTTTCTTTCCCTTTTTGCAAATAGTAATTCCAATCTGTTGGCTCTCCATAATCTGACCTATCATTACTTAAGCCTAACTCGGAAAAATCCGTCCTATGTAAATCCGCGAGAATTGCACCTATTTTTTCACAATGGATGCTATCGATTTCATCAGGTTTCAGACTTTTACCCTCCACCCAATCGAATACAAGATAGAATTGATTATCTGCTTCTTGTATGGTAACGCCATTCATTTGTTTAGCTGGAAGAGCAGGTATATGACGTGCTGCTATTGCGGCAATTCGTTCTGACTTGATAAAATTCTGCATTGCCGCGGGTCTAAGCATGATTTGAGGATTTAATGCTTTAATTGCATATTTCCCTTGCGTGGTTTGAACAGCATACATTCTATGCAAAAGCCCGCCCGATACCGGTTCAGGCACACCGACAATCTCATTAAGCTGCAGCATATGACACCATTTTTCGAATTGTAAATTGTACTGTTGATCACTCAATTTGTGTATCCCCTTTGACAACCCGCAATACCCGACTCCGAGGTTATTATAATCCCTTTGTTGGAATTTATAAAATAAGCCGATCCAGACCAATCGCGCTTATTAATAGCCGCTCTTTCCTGCTGCCTAACATTTGCTGCGTCCAATCTACAAAACCACCATCGCCAATGTGAAGCTCCTGTCCATCTATAACCGTCTTTACGGTGAATTGCAGGCCTTTGTAGTACTGGTTTCCCTTGTTTGGCTCACCTGTACTTACCTGCACATTCATTGACAGTTCATCCCCGTGTTTCATGATCCTTGAAACCAGCCCGGCAGCGTCTTTGTAACCGTCACGCGCACTGAAGATGATCTCGATTTCAGATCCGAACAGGGTTTTGAAGATATGCCGGTAAACTTGTATATGCTCCCAAAATGATTGTTTTTCAAAGCTGTAGGACCCTTGGTCAACGCCAGAAGTCACCATACAGAACAAGTGGAAATGCGGCAGCATCCCTGGGGCATCTCCAAAGAATTGCGCACGGACATGTCTATGGGTCGTACAGAAACGAATGAAATCTTCTCTTTGATTCGGATTGGATTTTATTAATTCACTGATGTGCATTGCTAATAGATTCGTTGCATCCGATACAACTTCCGTGCCTCTGAGGGCCGAGATAACTTTGTTTTGATCGACAGAACCGATCACAGAAGTACAACCCAAAGGTGCTACTGGAGATAATTGAATTGGCGAAAACGAATGGTTGGCTGCAATGTTTAACAGGTCCAATTCCAACTGCTTCAGCAAAAGCACATCGATCCTCGCTGGTTGAACAAAGCGGTTTTCCCGATATCTTTTGAGCAGATCATGGGGAGAGGATGCTTTTGTTTTCTCACTGAACACCTTTAAGAGAAGTGAATTTAAGTCGCTCCCGGATATCCCTTTGACTAAAAGATCAATTAGATCCGCTTTATCAAGTTTTCGCAGGATTCTTTCGAGATCTGCTGTAAGCTGAAGTTCCATTTGTTCACCCTCCTTAATAAAAAGCCCCAAAATACGAGGTGACTGATATCTAGGTGAATGCTGCCTGCCATCTATCCAGTTCGCGAACGATACGCAGCGCCCATTCTACCTCAGCAAGCATGGATGCTGCGTGCCGCAGCGCAGCCTCCTCGTCATCGAGCAAGGCGATCCACCCGCCGATTGACCACAACGGCTGCCTTGCCATCGCGAAAGGAAGGGCTTTGCGCTCTGTGATTGATAAGTGCTCGTCCAAGCCTTCATCGTATGCATCGATAAGACTCCGCAAACTGCCCAACTGCTTATCAGACACGGGTTCGTCAGAACAACCGAAGTAGTACAAGGTCAGAGCAAGATCATCAATACGGGCGCGTTCGCCCATGAAGTCGAAATCGGCGACGAGCAACACGCGACCGCCTAGAAAGAACACGTTGTTATCCCAGTAATCACCGTGCACCACCTGCCGTGGAAGCATCGGGACAAGCTCTCGTTCACCGGCAGAGACCAAATGTGCCAATTCCTCTGCTGCATCTGCAAGCCTCAAATTACCCGATGACGGCCCCCACATTCGTATGCGCTGAGTACCTTGCAATGTCATGCTGAGAGCTGCCTGCGAATCAATGTGATTGGCAAAGAGCGGCTTCCTTCCTTCTGTACTGAAGGATAAATCTCGAAGAATCGTATGAATCCGGCCCAATATGGGAAGACCCACCATCAGGCGCTCCCATGAATCCATTTGGGCATCACTCTCTACATATCTTTCAACCTCGATGAGCCGGCCATCGAACACGATCCACTGCTGCCCGTCCAGTGTCAAGATCACTTCCGATGACGGCACGCCGCGGGTGCTTAGTTCCTGACGGGCGAGCCGGATATCCGCGAGCCTCGCTTCGGTGACATACGGACGGTACACTCGAACAACATAGCGGCTATGGTCATCCGTAACAAGCAGGTTAAGGCTTGATGATCCGCCGAGGTCAATGCTGTCTTCTAAGCGTTGAATGCCATAAGAAAGGTGTACAGCCTCAAACAGCTCTGCTGATGGCCGTGCACGCAAACCACGTAATCCACCGCCTGCATTGTCCGTTTCCGTCTTTTGCATATCTTCTCCGGTTTGCTTATCCGTCAACGTGCTTTCATCTCCTGTGGATGTATTTCGCATAGAACAAGCGGTTCGTAATGAAGCGTTAACAAATAAGAGCAGGCTGAATTACAACCTGCTCTCCAAATGTCACAAATGCTCTATGACCTTGTTCTTTCTAATTTTTTCAGGTAGACATACTACCAATTCAAAATGACTTCGATTCCCTCCGGAACCCCTGGATAACGGACAAGCACCGTTCCCGAGTCCGCGTCGTGAGTAAATGCAGCCGGCACGCCGTCCGCCATTGCTTGGCGCGGTGCACTTGCAACGCGAATTCGAGTGCTCACCGTCATATCGGCTGGTGATTCCGATACGAAGGAGAAGCGTTTTCCCTCCAGCTGTTCATCCCGGATCCGTGATGAACTGACCAGAATAGACGGAAGTTCATCCTCACTATGGGCGAAGCTCAAATCATACAGCAGGCAGTCCTCTCCCGGCTGCAGTTCGACTCTGCGCAGCACGGGAAGATCAGCTTCGAAGAGATCGATAAAAGCGCCTTCAAGAACGGAATCGCTCGGAGAATTCGTCTCGTCCAGCACATGGGCGATCAAATACGGGCCGCGTTTGATTTGCAGTAATCCATTTTCTTTGTATTCATTCTCTTCCCCGCGGATAGCCAGCGCCCGGCGGACAGTATCGCACACCTGATTTGCCCCTTCGGACGAGCGCGATAGCTTCGCGGGATTAACCCGGTGGAATAGTACCGCACCGCTGCCGACCTTGTGCTCGCCCTCCTGAGGATTGCGCTCCAGTCCCATCGATTCGAACAGATGCTCTTCGGGCCGTTCGTATGATCGCCGGGCGTTCTCGTTGTTCCACCATTCGCGAACGTTGTGGAACGGGTCCGAGCCATCGCCGACATAGATCAGCACGCCGCCTTCTCTTACCCACTGGCCGATCGTTTGATGGATGCCGGGATGCTCGGGTTTCATAAATTCATAGCTAAGCAGCAGTACCCGGTAATCTTCCAAATATCCTGGGAAGGTTAATATGTTATCAAGCTGCACCGGACGCAGCGGGATGCCGTTCTTCACAAGCGGCAGCGCGAGTCCGTAGAAAGCCGACCAATCCAGCAGCTCCTGCTGCGGGGACGACAGCAGATCGGATGTTGTCGTGCCGTCATATTTGAAGGCGTCGTTATCTTCTTCACCGGGTGCAATCACATCACCCCGCTGATACATGGCTGAGTTCGCCAAGCAGAGGCCTATTCCAGACGTGTAAGCTTCACCCGCATCCGATTCTTCGTGATTGTGCATATCGCGCAGCACGTTCATAACCGTCAGCAGGACAGTCGCATACTCACCTGGAATCGTTTCCTTACCCTTCCCGTCTTCGGTTAAATAGCTGCCTTCGAATACGCGGCGAGGCCATGGACAAACTTCATATTGGCTAACGCCGGGATGAAGCAGCGAAGCCACAACGGTCGAACGGTAATTTTTCCGGTAATCGCTCCAGCTGTAACGGGGATTATCTTCAATAGGATCGTGAAGAAACCACATCTCTCTCCCGGTGCCGCGCGTTAACTCCTGCATAATGCCATATTCAAGGAAAGCCGTCTCAAAGGTCCGCTCACGGCGAATGCCCTGGTATACATTCGGCGTACGCGCGGTACCCGTCCAAATTTGGGCGATGAATCCGTCGCATGACGGCATGGATACGAGGAGCGCCTCAGGACTGACAATCCGCCACTGGGTATAATTGATCAGGCTGTGGGTCGGCACATAGAAACGCACCGTCCGTCCATAAGTGACGAGCGAGTACTCTTTCATCTGGCTGCAAATTCGGTCGAGCGCCCGGTAATACATCGCTGCCTTCAATTTGGAAGCCCGGTACTGGGCGTCGGGCGAGGAATGGGGAGAAATCCAATCCTCTCCGTAAGCATTCAGCCATTCTCTCTTGAATGCCTCTGAATATCCTCCAGCCGCCCAGAACTCCGGCTCTTCCATATGAATAGCTTCTATGCCGCAGTCAATAGCCTTCTTAATATGCGAGGCCAAATATTCAGCGAACGAAATCGTCGGCACCATGTAGGGCACATCCTTGCCGTGCAGCAGATGTTTGCCGCTGCGTTCGGTCTGAGCCTCATCCCAATGGTCGCGCCCGTCGAAGCGTCCATATAGGTAATCCTGATATTCTCCCCATGAGACACCGGTCATCAGATGAATCGTATAACCGGCACGCTTCCAACCTTCGATTCTCTCCGGCAGATCATTCGAAATTCCGTACACCATAACAAAATCGGTTCGCAAGTCATACTTCTTCCCATAAGGACGCGATTCCTGAAACCCTGTCCATTCGGAATGCGCTTTCACTTTGCGGTTCATTAATAAACCTCCTCAGGCGTTTTCATGAGATACTCGGCATCGTAACATAGACAGACATTTTCGCGAGAAACCGCCAAACAATTTCCATTCTTCATCTTTCCACCATCATTCTACCACTTCCACCATGTGGTTTAAATATTAAATTCATAGAATGGAGTAACCGCAGCGCGAATTTCTTCCCCGGCTCCTCCGATCTGTTATAACTTGTAAACGGCAATTTAGACGGTTAAAATAGAAACAGACGCATGAGGAATGGAGATGACGAATCATGGAGCAGCCCGGTTTTGTTTTTGTAGGCAATCATTTTGCTGCTGACTTTGTAAATACAAGGAAAAATGTTAAGGGCACACGAACGGAGCTTCTGCATACTTGGGATGATCTCATCCAGTGGTTGGAGCAGGCAGGCAAGCTGGATGTCGTTACAGGGCAGAAGAATCAGCTTTCGAAGGGCGAGAAAGAAGACTTGGTTCAGAAGATCCTCTCCATTCGTAATCATATGGAGCAGGCCTTCATCGATATCACACAGGAGAAGTCGATCCCAGAGTCCGTAGTCGCTTACCTGAATCATGAGCTTGCCGGCTACCGGAGTTATTATCAGATCGAAGCTCAAGATACTGTAGTAACAGCCGTTCGGCACTATGAAATCTCGCAGCTGCCTGCATTGTTTTTGGAGGAGGCGGCCCGTTTCTTGACGACCTTCAAACCGGTCAATTTGAAGAAATGCGAAAATCATTCATGCATCCTGTACTTCTACGATACGAGCCGAAATCAACAGCGTCGCTGGTGCAGCATGGACAAATGCGGCAATCGCGTGAAAGTAAATCAGCATTATCACCGTAAGAAAGCGGACAGTCTGGCCGACTAACTCCCCGCCGGCAGCTCGCAGATGCATAATATCCTATTAGATTAAAAAAGGCAGCCGACCGGCTGCCTTTTCCCGTTATTTGAGCTCTTGTTAGTCGTTACAATAACAAGCGTTTTGCTCAAATACTTTAAACAAAGCATCTATCAAACTTGCTGTTATCCTTTAAAATGAATGAGTTAAGGTTATCTTGACGGAGCATGTTTAAAATCATTGGTTTACTTTGTTTTTCAAATCCAGCATTCCATTCAAACATCTTGATAAACATTTTAATAGTTGGAGTATAATTCGCTTGTTCAACCCCCACTTTTTGTAAGAAAAACCTTTTTATGATTCTAATGATTCTTTTCCAATAAGGAGTATCCAAAAAGATAATTAAATCGGCACTTTGGAAACTTTTGAATACCCAATTATGGTGATGTGCACCTTCTATAATCCAACTTTCTGAACAGATGATTTTGTCTAAATACTTATCTCGTTCTTCATCGGTTCTTCTTATATCTCCAGGTTTATGCCTTTTCCACACCACGTTATCTAATTCAAAATAAGGGATATTATACTTGCGGGCAAAAGTCATTTGATCCCACCTTTAATCACAAAGTAAAAAATTATAGCCTAAATTACCATAATCATTTATTCTCTTCTGAAATTTTAATAATTCATCAAAATGATGCTCTAATGAATACATATCAATGGTTAGTTCTTTTATTAAACTGTCTGGATGATGAGTGTTAAAATCTTGAACAATCTCGTCTAAAATTTTATCTCCATTTTCAGAAGCCAAGATGGTATAGAACCCATCTCGAAAATACCATTCGTTAGTCAACTTTACCTTCCTCTCTAATAGCCGTGGTCGTCATGCATTTCAACCATTTGACTAACCAATAGCCCACTATCATTGACGTCAATGAATACGATTTGTTGCGCAAGCCTCTTGAATGATTATTCCCTGGGCAATCATAAGATGAGCCTCCAAAAGATTGGCATATTATTATTTTGCATTCATTCTATCAGACCGGTTTACGTTTTCAAGTAGTAAAGTGTACGGAGCATGAAGCGACGCAGCTGCAGCTGGTTGACAGCCCTCCGTTCTTGAAGGCGGAACAAGCAAGAACGGCTGATCATCTATACTGGATATATACAGCTATTTAGGGCTTTGATAATGAAATAGGAGTGCTAAACTGGATATTTCCACTTAAATCTCCCTAAATTCATCTCCATAAGGCCCTTAGGATTAATTTAACTGTACGGGATCCTGTATAGCTCCACGGATGAGTCCAAATCGCTTTCTATACTGCATGATATACAGTTTAGCCTTTTCCAAGCCCGAGCCGGAGGTTGTGAGGTCAATAAATCGATCAGATAGCTGCCTTAGTATATAAATATAAATGATGTATCTCGGCTGAGATACGAGATCCTCCATCAGATGACATCATGCAAAAAGAGGACCTATTCGGTCCCCTTAAGCTTGAAACAGATTGTTGATCTCAGCCTTTAATCCCCGAGAGTGTAACTCCTTCAATAATATAGCGCTGCCCGATTATGTAGACGATAAGCACGGGAATGAGCGCGATAGCAGCTCCCGCCATCATCAGGGTCCAGTCCGTCGCATACATACCCCGGTAGAGGTTCAGCATCATCGGAACTGTGAATTTGTCCGGACTATTTAGGAAAATCAAGGGATTAAAGAAATTATTCCACATGCCAAGAAAGGTGAATATGCCCAGTGCCGACAGGGCTGGCTTAATCAGCGGCAGCATAATCCGCAAGTAAATCGTCCAGCGGTTGGCTCCGTCCACGATGGCCGCCTCTTCCATTTCCTTGGGAATGCCCTTAAAGAACTGGCGCAGCAGAAACACCCCGAAGGCATTCAGCAAGGCGGACGGTATAATGATCGACAGATGGGAATCCAGCCAGCCGATGTTCTTCATGATCAGATACAGCGGAATAATCGTAACCTGTCCAGGCACCATCATTGTAGCCAGGAACATCAGAAACAGCGGCTCACGCATGGGAAAGCGGATTTTTGCAAACGCATAAGCCGCCATGGAGCAGGTTAACAGCTGCGTCAGAACGACGATAATATTGATATAGAAGCTGTTGAAATACGCCCGGCCAAACGGCAGCGCCGTTAAGGAATCTTTGAAGTTTGACCAGACGAATGGGCTCGGAATCCACTTCGGCGGCACGATGAACACCTGCGATAAATCCTTCAGTGAGCTTAGCAGCATCCAGATGAAAGGGAGCGCCATGATGCAAGCTCCTAGAATCAGCACAAGATGGAGCACCAAGGTGGAAACACGGAAGCCTCTAATCTGCATATATTTGCTCCTCCTTACCGAATCTTTGAGTCTTTAATCCTCGTAATGTACCCAGCGTTTGGATAAACCCATTTGAAACAGTGTCAGTGACAAGATAATCAGAAACAGGATCACCGCAGCCGCCGTGCTTTTGCCGAATGTAAAGTCAACAAAAGCGGTCTCATAGATATGGAACACAATGGTATAGCTGGCCTTGGCCGGCCCTCCGGAGGTCATGACGAAAGACTGGTCAAACACCTGAAAGGAACCGATTATCGACATAATGGTTATAAAGAAGGTGGTCGATGAAATCAATGGAATCGTAATATGGCGAAACTGCTGCCATTTGCTGGCTCCATCAATCTGCGCAGCTTCATAGTAGCTTGCCGATATCCCCTGCAGTCCGGCAAGGAATAACACCATATTGCCGCCAAGCCCCATCCAGATGCTGAGCAGGGCAATGGTAGGCATAACAAAATGGGTATCCGTCAGCCATTTGGGCCCTTCTATTCCGAACCAGGACTTCAAATACGTATTGATCAAACCAAAGTCTGCATTAAACAGCCACATGAATACGACGGCTACTGCGACCGACATCGTAATATTCGGCATGAAATAGATCAGCCGGTAGAGTACCTTCCCCTTTACCCGGTTCAATCCGATTGCAACGATCAGAGCAAGCAGAATGCCAGTAGGCACCGTAAGCAGAGTGTAATACAGCGTATTGACGATGGCGATCCGGAACTCCTCATCCTTGAACTGGGAGATAAAGTTATCCAGTCCGACAAATGACCGTTCCCCGAACCCATCCCATTTCATTAAGCTCAGAACAAAAGCCATTACGAGCGGAATCAAGGAGAAACAGAGCAGTCCGACAAATTGAGGGAAAATGAAGAAATACCCCCAAATGCCATCCATGGTCTTATTATTCAGCGGCAGCCGGTGCGGGCTTCTTGCTGGGCCTATAGAGGCTGAGGCTGCCGGTGTTTGTTTGCTTTGCACATCCATCGTCATCCCAACTTCCTCTTCTAAGCTTATTTCTTCTTATATTCATCGATTTTTTTGTTTGCCAGCTCTTGAACTTCCTTCAATGCCGTTTCCAGGTCTTCGTCCTTAAGCCAAAGCGCTTCAAAGCGGGAATTAATATCCGAACTTAGTCCTGGAATACCGGCCTCAGCAGGCGTCAGCGCATAGCCGATTTCACGGGCATCCAAGAATAGCTTCGCATGTTCAGGCAGGTTGCCTTCAAGCACCACATCATCCGCGCCTTTGACTGACGGAACGGCATTCCCGCCTCCTTGAAGGCGATAGATCTGACCTTGCTTGCTTACGAACTCGGTTAGGAACGTAAATGCTGGCCCTTTTTGCTTGGAAGCTTTGTTTAAAACCATATAGGCAGTGGGAATACCGGCTGGCTCAATTTTGTTTCCCGTATTCGTCGGCCAGGTCACCACGTCATATTCGAGACTTGCGTTTTTCTTAAACAATGGAAGATACCAGCGTCCGGCACCGACAAATCCGACCTGATTGGACATGAACATGGCATCGCCGCCTTGACCTTTAGGAAGCGTCCCGGAGAAGGTAATGTTTTTGGCCTTCACGTTATCATACAAGAACTGGAAGGCTTCTTTTGCTTTAGGATCGGTGCTGCCGACATATGCACCCGTATCGTCATAAACTTTTCCTCCATTTGAGGTTACCCAGCTGTGGGTGCTGTTCCAGGAATTATCCAGTACATAACCGTATTTGCCGGTTGTGCGGATTTTCTCGGTCATCGTCTTGAAAGCTTCCCACGTCCATTCGCCTTTCTCCTGAAGATCTGCAGGCATATCGGTGACTCCCGCGTCCTTCAAAACCTTCTTGTTATACCAAAGCACCATCGGATTGCAGTCTACCGTTATTCCAAAAATCTTGTTGTCGCGCTGCGCTGCACCCCATAGTCCTTCATAGAAATCTTCCTTCTTCACGATACTGTTCGATACATCCATCAGCGGAGTGAGCTCTTCAATACTTCCATTCTCGATCAGCTTCACGATAAAGGCGTCACCCGCATAAAAGATATCCGGAGCCTTGCCTCCCGTCAGCTGCGTCAATATTTTCTGATCATATTCACCGGGGATAGGAATGAGCTCGGCTTCGATATCAGGATGCTTGGCGTTAAAATCCTTCGTGAAATCCTGAAACCGCGTCAGTTCGCCAGGATTTCCCCATACAGCCCAGGTGATTTTCGCTTTTTCCCCCTTAGGTGCTGTATTGCCCCCTTCAGACTGAGCTTCTTCATTGCTGCCTGATGCACATCCCTGCAGCATAGTGGATAGAGCAAGAACCAGAGCCAACAGTGTCCATTTGTGCTTCTTCATTACACATTCCTCCTTTTATTGTCTGCTCATGCCCCACTTCTAGTAATGGAAGCGCTTTTATTATAAAATACGAGATTTTTCATTGAAACGGATTTTGTTCCGATTATGTGTCTTGTTTTCCGCTGTTTGCTTGTCCTCTAATTTGCACGGTGTCCATGAAACTCAGCCGGCGACAGACCGACAATCTTCTTGAACTGCTTACTGAAGTGCTTGACATCGTTAAATCCCGACTGCTCGGCGACCTCATACACCCTGAGCGTCGACGCTGCCAGCAGCTCCTTAGCCCGGTTGACGCGCAAAGTGATCAGGTAGTCGATAAAGTTGGTTCCGGTCACTTTCTTGAAAATTTCACTGAAATAATTCCGGCTGACGTTCACTTCATCCGCCACCTGCTGCAGGGAGATCGGTTCGATAAAATGCTCAGTCATAAACTGAACCGCCTGCATAACAATCCGTTGGTGAAGCGTTATATCCGGAATTCCGGTGTCATGCGCTGCAGGCAGTTCATTGAAGCTGGCTTCCACTCGCAGCAGTGAACGATCTGCTCTCTCATTCCCCTGAATGGCCGGAATCATAGGCTTCTCCTGCTCTTCCTGCTGCTCAGCAAGCTGCTGTTCACGGTATTTATCCAGTAATTTCCGGTTTTCCTGCTCTTCCTGGAGCTTCTCGCGCATGGAATCCAGAATCGTCTTGAGTGAATCCGAGTTCAGTGTCGGCTTCAAAATATAATCGGATGCACCGAGCCTGATTCCTTCCCGCACATAATCGAAATCGCTATGGCAGCTAAGCAGCAGAACCTTGACCCATGGACACAGCTCCCGGGTTCTGCGCACCAGCTCCAGGCCATCCATAACAGGCATGGCAATATCGGTGATCAGAATATCCACTTCACGGTTCTCGATCCACTTCATCGCCCGGAGTCCGTTTGCCGCCTCCCCCACCAGCTTGTAACCGTTCCCCTCCCAATCGAATGTAGTACGAAGCCCGACCCTTGCAATGAATTCGTCATCAACGAGCAGCACTCTGCACATATTTATCCTCCTTTCTTTGTGAGAAGCTAATCAGCACTTGAGTGCCTTTCCCCTGTGTACTGGCCACCTTGACCCCATAAGTATTTCCGTAATAAAGCTTGATCGTTTGATGTACATGCCGCAGCCCGATACTCGTCATCCCCTTCGTCGTTCGTTCTTTGCCGCTGATCAGCAGCTGATTGATCCGTTCCCCGTCAATGCCCACCCCGTCATCCTCAATCCGAATGACGATATCCTCGCCCATCTGCCGCACATGAATAATGATCGCCCCTTTCTCTTCCTTGGGAGCAATTCCATGAAAGATGGCATTCTCCACAATCGGCTGCAGCAGCATGCGCGGAATCGGAATATCGAGCAGCTCATGAGGGCAGTCGATATGCAGTTCAATCTTATTCTCGTACCGGTATTCCTGGATGATCATGTATTTCTCCAGCAATTCTAGCTCGCCGCCAATGGTGCTGAATACGCCGCCCCGCTCCAGGCTGCCCTCCAGCAGCTGAACAAGTGTCGTCACGGCATTATCCACATCGTTCGTGCGATTGAGCTTGGCCATCCAGCGAATGGTGTTCAAGGTATTGTATAGAAAATGGGGATTGATCTGATAGCGCAAGGCGCGTATTTCCGCCTTCTTCTTCTCCGACTCCTCCTCGGAGATACGCTCAATAAGCAGCGCGATCTGTCCGATCATCTTGTTGAAGCTGCGCCCTAGCTGGCCAATTTCATTGCGCCCAATGTAGCGGCTTCTGACGGTCAGATCTCCCGCTTCACCCATCTTCATCAACCGGCTGAGGCTAACGAGCGGATTACCGATTTTACGGATTCCGTATACCCCCATACCGATAGCAAGCAAAATGGAGCCCAGTGCAATCCACAGCGTGAAATTGCGGATACTGGCTGAATCTGCGGTCAGCTCTTTAAGCGGAACAACCCCGACCACATGCCAGCCGTTATCCAATTGCTCCGGAATGACAAGCGTCTTTTTCTTGTCATTATAGCTCTCCAGCATTTTCGTCGGCAGCTCAATCTTCGATGTTTCTCCGTACTCAGCCGGATTGGGGTGGTAGAAATACCGGTTCTCATCATTGGTCACATAGATATAACCCGTGTCTCCGAACTGCACACGGTCGAGCTCGTCGATGAGCAGGTCTCCCATAATTTCATAGAACATGACACCGATAATCTGCCCGGTCTCCCAGCTGCGAATCGCACGGCCAAGCCCGAATACCGGAAAACCCATCTCCGTTTTTTTAAGGTACGAGGTTTGAGAGAGGCCGAACCACACCGTATTGCCATTGGCCTTCAAAATAGCGTCATACCAGTCGGAATCCCACTGATCGGGGATTGACATGAGTGAATCTGCGCTGAATACGGAATTATTGCGTTTAACATCGAAGATATAAATATCGATTATTTCCGGTGAATTGATCATGATTGACGTGAGCAGCTCTTTGCCGCTCTTCACCATCTCATTGGAATCGAAAAGGGTTGTCTCCGACTTTGGTTCCAAAATCTTTTGGATGAGCTTGCTGTTGAGCACCATCATGGAGGAGTCGTCAAGCTTTTTGAAAAACAGATTCAGTTTGTCGCTAACCTGCGTGATTGTAAGCGATGCAACCTTGCTCACCTGCTCCTCCACAATAGCCGAGGATTTATTGTAGGACAGGAAACCCATCACAAGCACGGGAAGCGTCATGCCGATAAAACAAAACAAGAACAGCTGAATAACAATCGAATGAAGATACCGAAACCGCATGTTTATTCATCCTTTCCTGCTGCAGATTATTACATCCACTTTCGAAGTGAACCACCTTTTCCATAGCAAAATAACCATGGGCAGGGTGATTGGGACATAAATGGACCAGATCACCACCTCATCGTTAAGGATTGAACCTATAATTCGCCAAAGGAGAGATATCCCCTCCTTTACATTCCGTTTTAGGGGAAATAAGTTGCAGAACATGAAGAAAAGGCGATCCAACAGCGGTAAAAAGCTGCGTATCGCCCATCATTAAATGCTTTATATCTATCCCGAAAATAAATGCAACAAGCTATTCTATCCCTCTATGGTGAAGTCTTCCCCGTCCGTTATTAATGAGCAGCGCAGTAAATGGTGCTTCTGAACACGGATATTCAACTCTATACATTTTATCCAAGCACTCGTACATATCGTAGGGAGAATGGAGTAGGAAGGAAGGAAAGGAGCCACTTTATGACCAATGAGTTTGTAGCGCGTTCCCTGGATGAGGTAAGGTTTTGGTCGCGTATTATGAAAGAACATTCTCTGTTCCTCAGACTTGGATTCCGATGTGAGGATACTCAATTAATTAATGAAGCCAACCAATTTTATTCCATATTTGAAGCGATCGAAAACAGAGCTATTGCATTTAACGTTGGAACGGATCCCCAAACGATCAGAAGGTTTAATGAAGAAGTCCATAATGCCGTTTCTCATATTTGGGTGTTTAAACGGAAAATTCTCGGATTGATCCTCCGTTGTCAGCTTCCAGGCGCGAACAATTTCCCGCTGCTCGTCGACCATGTAAGCAGAGAAGCCAACTATTTCAGAAACCGGCTGGCGGAATTGAATGCGGGCAGACTGGAACCGCTGCCTGACGCTATTATCGACGAAAACGTATTCTTTCTGAGAATTATGGCTGATCATGCCAAGTTTATCAGTCACCTGCTTGACCCTTCCGAACGAAAGTTAGTCGATCAAGCGAATCATTTCAGTGAAGATTTCGATCAGTTATTATTTCAGGCAAGGGATTTGGATTCGATGCGTCCGCAGTCACAAACCGCCCCGCTCCTTGATCAGTTTCTGGACCAAAATCGGGTTTCCGTTGCATCATTACGTGACTTTAAACGAACAGCGCGGGATTTAATTGAGGCTTGCCGGATTAAGAGCATTATTCATCCGCTGCTTGCCGATCATGTATTCCGTGAAGCCGAGAGATTCCTGTTCATTATCGATATGTTTGAAAGCTCTTTAACCGGTAAACCTATGCCCCGGGATCCAAGTGTGGTAATGGATTGATTGATCGATTTCTTCGGGACGATTTGTTGTATCCGACAAAGCTGCAGCCAGTTAAGCAGAAACTTGAGAGAAGAAATCCTCCAGAGAGTAAGGATGTCTTCTTTCTTGTTTCTTTCCGTATCCATCTTATGATCATGTATGTCATATTCTACTCCGTTCTCCAATATGATCGATAATATGCGGGTTCACACGATGCTCCAGGGTATTTCCTAATCTACATATTCCCATGGGTTAGTATTGCGACTGCAAGGAGGGAAGGCAATGATTACAAGAGAGACAATCGAAGGCTTTGATGTGATCACAATGGAAAGCGATAAGATTGCTGCCTCGCTTTGTCCTGCACTTGGCAACAATATGTATCGGATATGGGATAAAATAAAGCAACGCGAAGTATTAAGAACTCCTCAACCGCTTGCTATATTGAAAACTGAGCCGATTCTCTATGGAATCCCCGTCTTAATGCCTCCCAACCGGATTCGTAATGGACGCTTTCGATTTCAGGGCAGGGAATATCAATTGGAGATCAATACCCCTAATGGACATCATATCCACGGCTTTCTCGCGTTGAATCCATGGGAAGTAAGAAATACGTATGAAATCGGCTCCAACATGTCCGTCACTTCATCCTTTGAGACAGCCCGTTTTCCTCACGTGCTGGAACAATTTCCGCATGACTTATATATCATCATGAGATATGAACTAAAAGAAAGCAGTTTAACTGCTATATTGAAAACTGAGCCGATTCTCTATGGAATCCCCGTCTTAATGCCTCCCAACCGGATTCGTAATGGACGCTTTCGATTTCAGAGCAGGGAATATCAATTGGAGATCAATACCCCTAATGGACATCATATCCACGGCTTTCTCGCGTTGAATCCATGGGAAGTAAGAAATACGTATGAAATCGGCTCCAACATGTCCGTCACTTCATCCTTTGAGACAGCCCGTTTTCCTCACGTGCTGGAACAATTTCCGCATGACTTATATATCATCATGAGATATGAACTAAAAGAAAGCAGACTAACCCAGTATGTTAGCATTACAAATCAAGGCCATTTAACTGCTCCGATCGGCTTTGGGCTGCATCCATGGTTTCTCCTTGACCATTCACCGGAAAAATGGATGCTAACCCTTCCAGTTTCGAAAATTTGGGAGTTAGATTCCGCCTTGATGCCGACAGGCCGATTGCTGCCGCTGGGCAAATACGAAGCTTTCCTGGACGGAATGAATCTGCAGGATGTAGACCTAGATACACCGTTTCTCATTGGAGACCAGCCTCGTACGGCGTTACTGGCTACAGAAGGATATGCTATCCGTATACACGTTTCAAAACTTTATAAACATTGGGTGATCTACACGGGGGGAAAAGCGGACGAGTTTATCGCCATAGAACCGTATACATGGGTAACAAATGCACCCAATCTCCCGTTAAAACCTGAGTTAACCGGCTTAATCGCACTGCCTCAAGGAGAAACGATTCATTTGCAAATGGAATTGGAGATTATTTATGGATACCCTATTACATCATGTCCTTGAAGAAGAAACCAGCCTCCAATTGGTTTGGGGCTGGCCTCTTCCATTCAACAACTATTAGTTGCGTTCACTGTCATCCACTTGTGCAACGATCACCTTAACCCCAAGCGCCCGAATCCGTTCTATCGCTTCCGGATCAGCGTCCTCGTCTGTAATTAACAAATCCAAATCTTCAATCATCCCTGCCTTTGCAAAACCATCATTTCCAAGAGAATGGTGCGTTGTAATTCCAATGCGTCGGCGAGATACAGCAGATACCGCTCTACCGAATGCTGCTACTTCCGGAGTAGCCACAAATATTCCCTCCTCAGAGATACCGCCTCCGGTGGCGAAGCTAATATCAAACTTAAATTGGCGGACAGATTCGTTCGCAAGTACATCTGTAATATTGCCAGAGGGCTTTACACGACCGCCGATTAAGTAAGTATCAATCCACTCCTGTTCACGCAATACATCGGCCACACGCATGCTGTTAGTCACGATAGTTAGCGGCATATGTTCTGGCAGATGCTTCAATAACACGTAAGAAATCGCGCCACTGCCAATAAATACGGTATCTTTTTCTCGAATATACGATACAGCGAGTTTAGCGATTGCGTTCCCCTGCGGTGATCCTTCGCCGTATCGCCTTTCTGGAGGCGGAGGTGACTGTCGAACTTTCGTAGAGGGGATCGCGCCGCCGTGCGTTTTCTTAAGTAATCCTTTTTCCTCCAAGATGGACAGGTCTCGGCGGATTGAATCGATGGAAATTTGGAACATCTCCGCCAAGTCCTTAGCCAGTACCCGTTTCTCTTGATGCAATAAAGCAAGAATTTTCTCCCGTCTTTCTTCGGCAAACATCCCTGTCCCTTCCTGTATCATGCGTCTTACCTCCTGTATATTCGTTTATATATATTTTATGATCTTATTATATTCCGTTATTGTCGTTTTTTCAACAATTTACCATCATTTATTTTCTTTTTATGCATTTTTATGCTGTTTATTTAGTTGAGCCTGCTGCAAAAAACCAGCCCCTATCTAAGGACTGGTTAGTAACTGCGTTATAGAACAATCGTGTTTCCTTGATTTAACCTCTTTCCTTCGGTTTACCCCCAATTAATCCCAATTTCATTTGTTTAGATATGATTGCAGCACCACGCTGCATTATCCTGACCAATACCTCGATATTCATTCATGATAATTAGTTTACGCATGATGTAACTCCTTGTCGTTGTAGATCTGAGAAACAGGCATAATATATGCAGTAGTGAGTATGAACCGCTGTTACTAGGTTAAATGGTCCTTATCAAGGATATGAACTTCAATGGTTTCTGTTTCGATTATCACGCCACCGATCGGATCAAAGAGGCGAATAGTGAATGATTCCATGTATTCGGCAAGGCTGTCATCCAATAGAGGGACGAATATCGTCTTACTCACTTCTCCTTTTGTAAAGGATAAAGTCTTTCTAGCCGCAGTAAAGTCTGTACCAGCAGCTGCTGTCCCCGCTATCGTCTCATACTCAACTGTGATAGGTCTTTCCCCGGTCCTTGTGACTTTGATATAGGCTCCCCTTGTCTCTTCCATTGCATAAACGACAGGGTCTTTGAATCTCACATAGGCACGATCATTGTCGACATAGGAAATTCTCGTATCCGGATCAAGCAGGTTTACGTAAACGTTCTCTTCCGATACATTTTGGAATGCGACAAAGAAGTATTCTGCCTCTTCGGCATAATTATCGTCATGAACAGGAATGGTAAGGACTTTAACCGTTTCTCCCGGTGCAAAGGCGATCACTCCAGCGGCTTCGTCATAGTCGGAGGGGCTTTGAGCGGTCCCGGGTGATGTTTGATAATGGATTAAGACTTCGTCATTCGTCGGGTTCTTACGTGTTAGTCTTACCCTTGCATAACCGTCCCCTTCGCCATTGATCATTTTTTCCGCTCGGATTACATTCGTTGAATTTGGATCGTCATCACTGATGATCGTCACACCGCAAAAATAAGAAGTTTTTGATAGAGTCGCTCCGCCTGTCGGATTTTTGAGCTCAATAACAAAACTTTCCGGATATTCCTCGTAAAGCGAGTCATTGATGAGAGGGACAACAATCGTCTTTGCAGACTCACCGTCAGCGAATACCAATGTTCCACTAACCGCCTCAAAATCTTGACCTGGTCTGGCGGGATGTGAGGCCGGTACGTTTTCCTTATCTCTCGTGTAGTAGTCAATCGTTACAGCACCGGCGCTTCCCATCGTTCGAATGACTGTCAGGCTGACTGTCCCCTCTGTTTCATTGACCGTAAAACGACCGCTATAATCGAAAGCCAGTTCACCTTGGCTCGACGCATTAGCAGTATGATGTGGATCTAGAAGCACGATAGTGATCATGACGAAGAAAGCAAGCAGAGCCAAGGCAGTCCTTTTCCGATTCATTAACATAAATGCCATCTCCTTCGCAATTTTCATGATGAAGTGAGATCATGGTGATTCTCTAGTCCGAGTATGACATATTTACTATTTTTAGGTAATGATTCCTAAGTATTATTTCATTATAAGTTATTGTGATTTATTGTCTGAAAGGATTTGATAACCGCAAACTAATCCAAGCAACTCCTTCTCTATTTTAATAGATTGTATGGTAGTTTATTACTTGAAGGGAGTGTTGCAATATGCACGGTTAAGTAGTACTCCTCAAGACCGTAGAGCTAGAATAGCAAGCGATATTGCTAATGCTAATCGGGCATGGGGAACCGGTTTTTCCCCAGGAGTCAGTTGTGAAATCAATTTTGTTTCCGGGGGGACATGGAACGCTACAGGCAGAACAATAAATGCAAGTTTATTGTCCGCTAGCTTAAACCATGCAAGTATTGATAATCTAATCAAAGAGATTAGAAGAAATGTAGGAGACCTAACCGCAATCTATGTGCTTTATTTAAGCGGGGAAGCTTTTTCAAATGGCTCTACTGTAGGTGTCGGGGGAACGCGGCAGAAATTCAATAACAGTAATGCACTTGTTGGACATATTGCATTAACGAATAGAGCTGGAGACACAAACAGTCCCTATTTATTTGCACATGAAGCAGGACATTGCTTAGGTCTGGGTCATTTCCGCAATAGTCAAAATTTAATGTATGGCAATGGCAACCGCCCCGTCCCGAGAAGCAATCCATTCCTAACTAGCGGGCAGTGCAGATTAGCCAGGCAGAGTAAATTGATATTGCAAAATGCCACCCGCAATAGTAGAAGAAGTTAATGAATTGATCATATTGTCCGTACCGCCTGATTCGACCGACTCGATGGGCAAGACTGCCCATTGTGGAAATTATTCATTTGGATACATGATCCCACAAAATTATTGATTATTCATTTTTCCAAGTTATAACATCGTTATTATCTTGTCCGTTATTGAACAATATTTTCCGTTAGCGCTATCAAACTTTGCTTTTCGATAATCATATAATTGTTACAATTGCAATATCCCTTCCAGCCCACAGTTTAAAGCTATAGTCTTTTTCGAGTAAATGCCACGGTGCTTCATCCACGACAAAAGCAACATCCGCATATGTAAGCCATGAGTCATCTATGAATTCAGTTATTCTAACTAAAACAGTCCATGTATCTCCATAAAATTGCTTGTTTTCTATTTGCCCAAAGTTTACAACAATGTCTCGAAGCCACTCTTTGACTAAAAAGCCACTTGGGTTCAAATCCCATTGGATAAGAGCTTTTGCTAACCTGCTGTCGTCCACATTATTTCCTCCATAATAAAATTAGGGCAAACCGCGCTTTAGAAAAGTAGAGATCAGTCTCAGTTGGCCGGTATTTCTTCGTTCTATGCAGAGTAACCGCAACATTTCTCCATCAATTAAATCAAGAGGAGCGTCAATTAAGTGGCCCCCCTCTTGATCGTTTATTCCGTTTTCATTGAATGGATGATAATAAAAAGTGCTTGAACTTAGTAATATCAACGCCTTTTGTTGATAGGGCCTGCTTCCTTTGAACTTTTTAATCTTATTAACGGAAAAATGCTTCATGCGCCTTGGTAGGCACCTCGAACCAATGTGCAACTTGGTCGGCGACCTGTTGATCCGTGGCTGCCTTCATGAGTATCTGGGCAACGTGTTCCGGCAACGGTCCGGTCATGGCATTGGTCCATTCTGTCACTGCCTTAACATAAGGGCCGATGCGTCTCCAATAATCAATGCCAATTTGCTCATCCCATGCAGATTCCTTGTGCGCCATAAGGGTCTCATACAACTGCTCTGCACAATAAGATGCCGTATTGCAGCCTTGACCCGTAATCGGATCTGCAAGGATGACACTGTCTCCGCATCCCAGCACCAACGTATCGTTCAGCATCAGATACGGCTGGCGAATAACCGGCGTGATCGCGGTCTGAAGATATGCCGATTCATCCACCAGAGAGAAACGGTCCGGATCAATGCGCCCGTAAATTTCCGGAAAATTATCCTGTAAAATGCTCTTCATTCGTTCCACAAAATCTTGACTGGTCCTCACCCCGATAAAGGCATCCAATTTCCCCTGAGGCACCGCCTCTATGAATAAAATCGTAACCGGTCCCTGCTCGGTTAAGGCGGGGATTTCAAACATCTCGCCTGTTCCGGGAAGGACTGTAATTGAAATTCCCTCAGGCTCAACCGGGGCTACCCCCGTAAAATATCCGACAATGCATTTTCGCTGCGGAGTATGGAATGGTGTTAGCTCGACTTCTACTGGAAATGGTGCAAGCGGGCCTGATTTTCCGGTGGCATCGATCAACAAGTCATACGATTCAGCCAACGTCTTCAATTCTTCAGGAATTATGCGGGCTTTGCGAAAGCGCACACCCCGCTGCTCCAAATCATTCATCGCCTGAGAGTAGGCCATCCGCTGATCAATAGACGCGGCAGTGCCTGTTAGCCTTCCTACAAAAAGCTTCTGCTGGCCCATGCTGAAATGAATCGATTTAATGGAGGGGGCTGCATCCGTTTCAGGCATATGAAATCGGTGCTCCCTGTCCAATGTCGGACGAAAATGCACCTGGGTCGATTGAATTCTTCCACGCAAGATCTCACCAGGTTCCTCGTAATGAAGCATCGTAACATCAAAATCGTTTTTCAAGGAATACGTCAGCTGCAGTCCCGATGTACCGCTGCCTATAATGCCAATTCGTTTGTTCATAAAGTCATCTCCTTCTATGAATAGACTTTTATTAGAATACCGAAAATCATCTTTAAATAGAAGGTAATCCTATCCATAACTATTGCGAACGGCATTTAATTGAATGCTTTTTTGCTTAGGTTTGCATACACGCCCTAATCATTTAATCCCTTTCCATTGAGAATTTGCTGCATACATTTTTCAACCCTTGACTCTCGAGTTTTGGATTGTTTGGGTCCAGAAAAATAAAGAATGTATGCTCTTTGCCGTCCGGGCGTCAATGCTTCAAAAGCAGTTTTCAAGGCAGGGATTTCATCGAATTTATTTTGAAATTCTTCAGGAAGTATGAATTCAGTATGCTTTTTAAAATTCACTTCCAAACCGGCTTTTTCAACTTCAATGGCTTCATAAATATAGGCTTTCAATATGGTTTCCATTGCAACTATTTCTCGAACATTGGAGAACCGAATCTGGCGCCCCGCCTGTACATTCTCCGTTTGTTGGATTAGTATCCCATGGGCATCCTGTAACAAGGCACCTTTGTGAAACAGAAGCGCACAATATTCTTTAAATCCGTGTATTAAAACTATGTTTTTTTTCTCAAACGTGTAACAAGGATGCATCCACTTAAATTCTTCGGTCAGCTCACAGTCAAGAACGATTTTTCTCAACTTCTCATATTCTTCCTGCCACGTTTTAGCTTTACTTAAAAATTCATTAACCTTAGGATTCATTCTACTATTTGTCATCAAGGAACACCCCTCTTCATCATCCGCTTATTTCGTATCTGCGCACATAGGTTCAATTGTACTGCTTTTTTATGGATTGTACAGTTTTCGTACAGACTCTAGGCTACGTTATTGTCACGTTGGCAGCCCTTCCAGTAAGAAACATTATCCATTGAAACTTAAATCAATAATTCTTATACTAATGTAGGTCTGAAAAAAATATGCAAATTGGTGTTTATGAAAATGCCGCGAGGAGAGAAAGATGAAACGTAACGCAAAGAAATGGTATGTAGGTATTATTTTTCTATTATTAGTTGTACTAACCGCTTGTCAATCTGTTGAAGGCATTGACTTAAATAAATCGCTTTTGGAGCAATTGAAGGTGAAATCCGGAGAAAGCAGCCAATCGATGTCATGGAACTTTGAGATTGATCCTAATGCGGATGTTACGGCGGAAGAATTATCGATGCTTGATAAGCTTAAGTCAGGTTCTATCGAAGTTCATACAAAAAGCAAGGATGAGCTGAACGGATCTGCCAGCGGGTCCATCACTCTTGCAGGAAAAACAATTCCATTCAAATTGTACACAAATGACCAAAAATTCGTCATGCAAGTTGAAAGTTCCAAGAACTTGTTAAGTGCTTCATTAGCTAACAGCAGCACGTTAGAAGATATGGATTTAGGCTTTATAAGCGGTTTGAAGAATGATCTGGAATTTCGGGATGAGCTCATGTCCACATTAATCCGTAATTTGCCCAATCCTAAAAATACGACGATCGATTTTGGGCATAAAACCAGCATTAACGGTGAAGAAGTTACTCTTAGCAATGTGAAAATGGAAGTTCAAGGCACGAATTTGCATGAAGTCATCATCGATTTCATTGACAATCTGTTACATGATGAAACCAATGTTAAAAAGCTGTTAAATACAGCATTGTCTTATGATCAAGAGTTATCTGAATCTGACCGTAAAACGGAAGCTGACGATATGATGGAACAATACCGCAAGTTTTTAAGCCAATTACAAGTGGATTTGTCCAATGATGATGAGGCCATCTACAAAATGCTTAATAACCGTAATAATTATATAAAGTTGGAAACGGGAATCGATTCATCCTTTAAAATTCGCAGCACCAAAGCTGAAATTTATTACCGTATCCCGAAAGTTGCAGGAATGACACCACTTCCAATCCGCTCTGCAAAAATAACATTGACGGGTCAAAATTGGAACATAAATGAAGCTGTAGCGGTTGACCAGCCTGCTGCAAACAGTAAATATACAGATATTGAGTCTATTACTAGCCCTAGATCGTTTATCAAACAGCTTGATTCTGCTTCTTCCCTGTATGACTTGCTGCACAACGATTTGAAATTGTCGGTTCGGACCGGTGAGTTTTACAGCATGATTGGTGAAGATCTTTCCAGGCCTGGACAAGCCGTTTATGCTGACGGTCATCCATATGTAAAACAAGGCACGATGATGATCGGTGCCAAACAATTGGCAACGTCAATGGAATTCGGATTAGCATGGGACAAGAAACAAAAAACCGTCGTACTTAAAGACAATGGAAACTATGTTGTTTTTAGACTTGGCAGCAAACAAGCTAACGCTAACGGAAAGTCTGTTACCTTAACTCAAGCGCCGCAAGTGCTGAACAATTATATCTACATTCCGCTTAAATCAGCCGCAGTTCCATTAAAAACAACCATTCAATTACAAAGCGATATTGAGTATGGAACGACTCTTATTTCTCTAAAAGTTGAATAATTTTTGCAACAGACTAAGAACTGCCTTCAGCAACAGGGCAGTTCTTTTTTTGACCCTTTCAATTATCGGCTAGGCACACCTGAATGCTTCGCTTCGTCAAGTGTAGTAGACGATGTCCCTGTATTTCTACTTACATGGAGTAAGCAAAGAAACATGAGTAAAGCACAAACGATGATAACCCAAATTGTCTTTGTCGCTTGAAAATGATCCATACTCCACCCGGTCAGCAAGGGCAGTACCGCTCCTCCAACTCCACCCGACGCAATCATAATGCTTGTCGTTTGTTTCGTATTTCCCATGAAAACACGATTGGCGAGGACGATTACGATTGCGAAGATGCCAGACAGAAAAAGTCCGATCAATAAGACAAGCGTGAAAGCTGCAATGGTATTTTTGACTAGCGCAATACAAATGAGAAAAATAATGGCACCCAGGGTACTGCCCATCAAAAACCGGCTATAGTTGAACTTTTCGGCAATTACACCTGCAAAAATCCGGCCAATAACCATAGCGATCCAAAAAAACGTAACCGAAAGTGTTGCTTCTGAAGTATTCAGATTAAAATGTTGTACAAATATCGAAGGAAGGAAGTTAACTATACTTGTTTCAATCCCGACATACAGGAATACGAAACAAATAAAGAAAGCAAGTTTGGGAAGACTAAATCGCAGTTTATCAGCTTTGTCAGAGGAGATTTCAACATGCATTGCAGGGCTTTGATGCGGCACCATACCGGCATGATCATGACGAACAAATTTCATGCTCCAAAGAGCCAAGTTGATGATTGCAAATACAATAACGATTGCAAAAGACCAGCTCCAAGAAAACCGTGCGATCAAGAAACTGGACACGATTGGCATTAACAAAGCTCCGATTCCAAACGAAACCTCCAGCCGGCTCATCGTTACAGCTCCATTATTCGTGGATTCCAATAAGAAAGTTCCTATAGCGGTTTGAGTCATTCCAAAGCCAAACCCGTTTAATGCCGCCAGTAACATGACCAGGTACCAGTGCGGGTGGAATAATAATGCGGTATGTACAATAACTAATAGGAGCACTCCTTGCAATATCGTTCGCTGGTAACCTAGACGTTCAGACACTCTTGGGGCAGCAACAACCCCAATGAAGAAACCTGCAAATTGTGTGAAAACCAATTGTCCGCCGCTGCTATAATTCCGGCCGTAATCTTGCAGCATCTCCGGTAACAAAGCACCCAACACGACTGTTGCAAGTCCGATCAGAAAATAGGCCGCGCAACCTAACCAAACCACTTTTTTCATCCAATCAACACCTTTCAATACCTATCCGTTAATAAAAGAGCGGTTATATGAAATGATGTGATGAATCGCTTCAGCTACAGAATGTATAACCGTATTTGCTTGGTTTCTTATGTCAGCATGGCTGCTGCTCATTGCAAAGCTATGTTCCGTTATGTCAAACATGGATAAATCATTAAAAGAATCGCCTATACATGCAACTTCGTTTGGATGCAGACCCAACTCTTTGATCAAAAGTGTTAATCCTACCCCTTTCGAGACACTTAACGGCATCACATCAAGGCAATCTTTGTCGGAAATAAACGTTTCTATTTTACCTTCAAACCGGGTATTCAACTCAGCCTGCAATTGATTCAATTCTTCAAGCTCACCAAAGTAGGAAATTTTGCAGCACCTTATTTCATCCTCCTGCAAAGCTGCTTCCAAATCGTCACGTACTGTACAAGCTGTTAAAATTCGCGATTCATACGGAAGCGATGTGTCTGTACGCTCCTTTATATAAAAGGAATCATCTGTGCAATGAATAAAATTGACAAAATGATTATATCTCCGGGTTGTTTGAAGCAGCCGCGAAGATACCTCGGGTTCAAATACAGAGGAGGCCAATAGATCAAGATCCTTCTTGTGAACAGTTGCTCCGTTTTGACCTATCGCATGATAACAATCATTGAATTGCTGCATGATTATCTTGATTTCTGAGTACATCCTTCCTGATGCAATGCAAAATTCAAAACCTTCATTAATTACCGTCTCAACGGATTCGAGATCCCGATTACTAATTCGACGTGTATGATCCAATAAAGTACCATCTAAATCACTAACAATCAGTTTAATCATCGCTATCTTCCTCCGATACGACTAATAGTTCGACGTGATGCTCTGCAAGCTTATCCATAATATCCCGATTCGGCTTCTGGTTTGTGATCAACAAATCAATGGATTCTAATCCTGTTATTTTGTAAAACATCTGATCACCGAACTTAGTGTGGTCCGCCAATACGATGACTTGATTTGCCCGTTTAATCATTTCACGCTTAACAACTCCATCTTCCTCGTGAGGATAAGATAAGCCATTCGGCGTAATTCCACATGCGCCAAGAAACAATTTATCTACCTGATAATCGGCTAGCTTATCAATCGTTGATTGCCCAAATAGAAATCGCTGCTGAGAGTGCAATTCCCCGCCTAATAAAATCGTTCTTACTGTTTTTTTTCTGGATAGCACATCTGCAATATCAATCGAGTTGGTGACGACAACGATATTTTCGGAGGATAAATTTTCTGCGGCGAATTGAACGGTGGTTGAAGCATCCATCATAATGAAATCTCCGTTTTTAACAAGTGAAGCTGCGAAATGCCCAATCTCGCGCTTCTCCCCGGATTCTCTTACCAGACGCTCTTTATACTCGTATATTTCTTTTGTTTTCTTCGGTAAAACAGCACCGCCGTGTGTACGGATGATGAGGCCAAGCTCTTCCATCTTCAATAAATCCCGGCGGGCGGTATCGCGGGATACCTCAAATTGTTGACAAATATCTTTAATATCGACTCGTTGGTGTTGATTCAAATGCTCAATAATCGCGTTTATCCGCTCTTCTTGAAACATGCTCATGTCCCCCCTAATCCATATAACGATAAATTACCTATCAAAAGCCTTATATAAGGCATTGTACATTAATAAATAAGCAATTACAATCATTCATCGTCTTTTATGCGTCATTTATGCATCAATAAAACTAACAAAGACGATAACGCCTTGCCGATGAACGATTGATGAATTGAAAAAAAGGCTGTTTCCATTGGTCAAGTATGACCAGGGAAACAACCCGCTTGTTGATTCGTTTATTTCATTATTGGCTCGACTATCTGATTAATCCCATACCTTTGGGCGCTCGATTCCGGCTGTTTAGATTTGACCTGCTATTGCTTTCCATGGCTTTTTAGAGGAATTTAATAAAACTACACCTCCGATTATTAACACTATTCCTGCAACTGTACTTACGCTAAATGGTTCTTCCCATATCAATATACCAATCAACGCGGTTAAAGCTGTTCCTGCTCCCGACCATAAGGCATAAGCTAAACTTAATGGAATATCTCTAAGGCTTACTGATAAAAAATAAAAGGCGATCCCAAAACCTAAAACCACACCAATAGCAGGAAATAGAATGGTAAAGCCTTCTGATAATTTAAGCATAGATGTACCAAATATCTCACTGATAATTGCTATTCCCAGTGCCATGTATCCTTTCACAATTTAGCCTCCTTTCCTCTACAACTTAATGAGAGTTGCCAGTAAGCTTCATAATTACAACACCACCAATAATTAGAACCAGACCTAAAAATTTCTTGGAACTAAAGGTTTCTTTATATAGAACAACACCCAATAATGCAGTTAAAGCGGTACCTGCTCCCGACCATATGGCGTAGGCAGTACCTAATGGTATAGTCTTTAGAGCTAAAGAAAGGCAATAGAAAGCGACTCCCATTCCAATTAATACTCCTGCAGAAGGGAACAATTTCTTAAAACCATTTGATACCTTAAGCATAGAACTGCCAAATATCTCCGCCAAGATCGCTGTAGCTAATAAAACATATGAGTTCAAGATAGAGTCCTCCTTACTCAGTCAGATCTTTCAAACTTCGGATTACTTTTTCGCGTAAATCATCGTTTAACTTTCCTAAACCAAACATTTCTGAAAGCCACAAACCATCAGCGGCTAACCGAACTAGGGTTGATTTTACGGGATCAATTCCATCGTTTTCTATATTTTTTTGCCAAATCAAATACTCGCTTTGTAGTTTTGCGAGTAAATCTGGGCTTGTAAATAGTGAAGCGATAAGTGCTGTACTCATTTCATTCCCTTCAGTAATATCATTGAAGGTTGCTTCAAGATATGCACGGCTCCACTTGCCATCACTAGTCGTTGCATTAGCCGCCCTATTATTAACGTCTGTAACAAAATTGTCTGTTAACTCTTCGACCAGCCCTCTTATTAAAGCTTGCTTATTCGGGAAGTGGTGGAGCAATCCGCCTTTACTAATTCCAGCTTCTTTAGCAACTGCCTCAAGTGTGAGTTTTTCGACACCATGATTTTTCACAATAAACGAAGCGGCAGATAAGGCATTATTACGTTTAGAATTTCGATTCACATTGATCACCTCTAATTTACTATACCGTCCAGACGGTTTTGTTGTCAATTTGAATTATACATAACTCCCCGCTACCCCAATAGAAAAGAAGAGCTGCTATATAGCTAGCTCCCCCCTGTACGGATGGCTATTAAATACATATCCAATCTCATCAGACTCCCGTTTTATTTGATTCTATCACCATGGGAATATACAGGAACCCGGCGCAACACTGGAACATCATCCGCAAACATGCAGGATAGAACGCGAAAAAGCGGGCCTGAGCCCGCTTTTTCGCATTCATTCTATCGTTATGTCGCGTCCTGCGCTTACTGGCTATTTCTTCAGATTAGCGCTCCATTCTGCAATGAGCGCTTCAACGCTGCGATTCAGTACCGTCTTCGCTTGATCAGTAACCTGGTCCTGTTCCGGCTCCTTGTTCAGCTGCTTCAGCAAGCTCTCCAGATGCTTGACGCCCTGCTTCCAGTCCGGCTTCTTCTTGTCGACGGCATCGGCAGCATGCTCCAGCTCCTTGTCAAGCATCCTCCAGAGCATGTCCTTCAGTTCTCCGGTCGAGCCAAACCGATCAATCAGCTTCCCAATGGCGGGAGCGTTGATTGGAGCGGGGAGAACGGTGAAATTGTCGTAGCTCGTTTCATTCATGAAAGTCCGCATTCCGACCTTCCCGTGTGTAAACGCGCTGCCGCTGCGATCCGTATAGTCGATAACCGGGCTGCTCATATCGTCGACATACACTTGGATATGAGCACCCTTCGCAACGACTTTCACATGCTTCCACTCGCCGGTCTTCACCTCAAGCGGCGCCCCTGTCAAATACGTCCAGCCGTAGTTCAGCTTGCCGAGGTGAATGCCCTGCTTGTTCAAATAAGCGACATACCCCTGCACGAAGTCCGCGCTGTTCTGATCCAGCTCCTTACCGTTAGCCGGGTTGCTTGCCCGGAACAGAATGCCTCCGTCCCCGGAATCGCTAATCAGCTTAATATCGGACTCTACGCTGTAATCCGACCAATTGGCATCCCCGATCGTCGTCTTCGCGAAGCTGCCGACCGCAGCCTGATATTCGCCAGTATGGACGACCTGCGGTACAATCGCATTCTGATGAATCCGTATGCCTTGGAAGTCGAAGTCGCCTTTCACCGTTTCGACCTTGAATGTATGAGCGCCCGCCGGGAGGTAGACGCCTTGCTTCGTAGTTGTCGTCCAATTCTCCCATGTTACCGCATTCGGAATATCGACTTCGCCTGTTAGATCGGTTTCATCGTCGAGCCACAATCGGACCTTCGTGCCGTCAATCGATGTGGCGGTTACGAAATCGACGTTGTACACGCCTGCCTCGGCAATATCCACGTTGAAGGCCAGCCACTCACCGGTCGAATTCCATCCGACATTGTAGCTGCCGCCCGCATTGCGGCGAATGTCGACCGCTTCATTCCGGTACTCCATACCGATATTGTCCGGCGACAGCTCATGGTAGCCGACGCCTTCGCCGCCTTCGCGATAATCGGCAGCCGCGATAAATCCGGGCAGTGCGTGCGGCTTGTCGAATCGGGTGAGCGACAATCTCGTCATGTCGAACTCGCCCTTGACGATTTCGACCTTCAGTTCATGATCGCCCGCCGGCAGTAAGATACCCGATTTCTTTACCGATTTCCACTTGTTCCAGTCGCCCGATACAGATACGTCAAGCGCACCTGTCAAATCGGTTGTGTCATCCAGCCACAGTCTGACTTGAGCACCTTGGAACGTCGTTGCCGCCCACAAATCGAGGTCGTACTGTCCCTCTTCCGCGACGCGGATGTTGTACTTCAGCCATTCGCCAGTTTGATTCCAGCCTACAATCTGATCGCCGGATGCGGCGGAACGAATGTCGACCGCATCGCTGCGGTATTTGTCCCCAATGTTCCCGGGAGTCAGATCGTGATAGCCCGCGCCTTCGCCGCCCGTCTTGTAATGTTCGGCTTCAATAACGCCGGGAACCGGTTTCGGCTGATCCGTCGTCGTCAGCGCAACACTTGCAAAATCGAATTCCCCGCGAACCGTCTCCGCTTTCAGCGTATGCTTGCCCGCAGGCAGCGTAACTCCGGATTTAAGCACCACGTTCCAATTGTTCCAGCCTCCGGTCTTCGGAATGTCTACAATGCCGGTAAGATCGGTCGTATCGTCCAGCCAGAGGCGAATTTGACCGCCGTCAAGCGTAGTAGCCACTTTAAATTCAGCATTATATGTCCCGGCTTCTGCTACGTCGATGTTAAATTTCAGCCATTCTCCCGTCTGGTTCCAGCCGACGTTGTAGCCGCCCCCGACCGGATTCGAGCGGATATCGACCGAATCTCCCCGGTATTGGCCGCCGATGTTTTCGAGCGTATTCTCATGATATCCGACACCCTCGCCGCCGGAGATATAGTGAACGGTACCAATCGTGCCTGGGATCGGGTGATAGGCGTCGTAGGCTTGCTCCTCTTCGCCACTGTCGCCCTTCACGCTCCAGAAGCCTTCAAACCGCTTCCAACCGTCGTCTTTGCCGTCATCGAAGTTATCATAGAGAACCGGAACTTCCACATTGCGTTGGAAAGACAGCTTATCCAGCGAGAGCTTTCCCGATTTGACGGCGACCTTCAGCGTATGTGTACCTGCCGGCAGTTCTACCCCATCCAGCTGGGCTGTTTGCCATCCTGAATCAGGAGCTTCCGTGCCGCTTGCCAGCTCTATCCCGCCCAGTCTGTGCTCCCCATCCAGCAAGAGCTGAACCTTGCTGCCTTTGGCCGCATCCGAGTAAGAAAGATCAATATCGTATTTGCCCGCTTCCGCTACGTTTAGCCGGTATTGCAGCCATTCGCCGTTCTCGAATTCTGTGATATGGGAGGCGCTGTCCCCCGCTGCCGCCGTATCAGCTCCTTCGCCCCGGTAATCGCCGATTGTATCCGGCGTCCGATCGTGAAACCCGACCCCTTCGCCGCCGGACAAATAATGAACAGCCTCAACACGACCTGGAACCGGTTTGGCGGCGTCAAAGCTGCTGCTGCCGTTAACTTCGCTGCTGAAAGCGATATATCCGAAATCCGCCTGCGCATTCTCGGAAACGTAGCCGATGCTGCCGCCGCCCAGCGTCACGCTGCGCGTCTGCTTCAGCATGCTGTCGACGAATATCTTGAACGCCGTCCCCGATTTCTCGATCCGGATGCTGTGCAGCTTCGAATAATCGTAGCCTTCCGGCAGTGCGCTCGTCACCCATCCCTGATCGGCGCCGTTCACCCGGAACTGCGTCTCAAGCATGCTGCTCTCCGGGTTCAACAGCGCCTCGCCAAAATTGTTCTCATCCTTGTAGGAGAATACGGCTCCAAACCGCGGGTTGCCGCTCTCGCTTGGCCCAGCCTGCAACATGTTGAATTCGGCCGTATAGCTGCTCCCGGCTGCCGCTTTGGTCAACTGTTTGTACACTTCACTGCCGGCCGATTGCTGCCGCAGTAGGCCGGAATCGGCGCTCCAGCTTCCTCCGCCCGTATTCGTCCACGCCGAGCCGATTTCCGAGCGATTGAACCGGTCCTCGAAATCCGGCTTCTCCGGATCAGGCTGCTCGGTTGTCGTCGGTCCGAGCACTGACATTTTATCCCCGTTGAATACGATCCGGTCCATCCCCATATGGCGAAGTGGTCCGATAATGCCGGGGCCTTCGAGATTATGGTAGATTATGTAGCGGGCATCCAGGTTCGGGCCTACGACGACCGTGTTATGACCGAGGCCGACGGTTGGATCTTCCGTACTGATCAGAATCGGGTTGTCCTTATCGCGCGCAAATCCGGTAAGCGGGCTTGCGCTGACCGCGTAGTCTACCCGGTAGCCTTTGCTGAATACATGGTTGCCGGTATATGTCATATAATATTTGCCGTTTTGCTTGAACAAGGTGGAGCCTTCCGTCCATCCGCCCATGCTTGCGCCTGTATTGACGCTGTCGCCGATCGTCGTCGGGGTTGGCATCGGAGCCGCGAGAATTCCCCCGCCGTTCGCGTGATAGAAATACCATTTGCCGTCATCGTCGATGAAGACGTTGCCATCGATCGAATTGCCCAAATTGCCAGTCTGTACTGTGAACAGACCCGTCGGGCTCTCGCTGCGCAGCACGTAATGGCCATGGCCGGCAGGTGATGTATACATGTAGAAATATCCGTTCCAATAAACGACCTCAGGAGCATAGGCCCCCTTTGTGATCGGATCGGTTGCGCACAACCCTTCATACTTCCAGTTTACAAGGTTGGGCGAACTCCACACCTTGACCCCGATATCGGTATCTCTCGTGCTCACATACAAATAATAAGTACCGTTAAACTTCATCACATACGGGTCACCCAGTCCGTACTGTCCCCACTCGTCCGGCAGCGATGTCGGATTCTTATAAGCGTAGGCCGCGTGAGGAGCAAACAGTAGCAGCACGCACAGCATTGCTGCTAAACCGCGTTTAAACATCATTCCAATCACCTCATCAAATGGATTAAAACGTTTACACAAATCATACGGCTTCGGCTGATATGACAGCGCTTCCAACAGCGCTATCGACTATGCTCTGCCTTTGTTCCAGCACCTCATTTCCTTTCAATTCATACAATACAACGAGATTATATCGGCCTTTTGCGTCCAATGTCAACACTTTATTACATTTATTATGTATCATTTAACGAAAACTGTGCCATATACATTTTTATTACACTTTTATTGTAACAATAAATGCTTCCGATTAATGATAGCCATGACGGTTGCATGATGAAGCAAACGGACACTGAATACGTTATCCGCGCAAATAACTCCGCTTTAGTCCGGGTGCCGGACCATGAAGCTACCGCTAACCAGGCAACTAAAAAAGAGGAGCCGCGCTTAGCAAGCTCCTCCACTGTCGTGATTCGTTAGTTCAATAAACTTTCGTCTTCGTTTTTCTATAAAAAAGCTAAAGATAAATTAGTTCATCAACGATACTTTCGATAAATAGTTCGCTATCTGAAGGAATAATCATTATTTTGTCATGCAATCTCAAAACACCCAAGCCCCACTACCTGGTTGACTTATGATTCCATATACTTGGCCGCTTTTAAAGGTGTAACTAAACGCATTAACCTCATCCCGCATAGCATCGATATTAAAAATGAACGGATCGCAGCGAACAGAAATGTTCTCAAGTGTGAGTTCTCTTAAATTATTCATGGTTATTCGATCTCCTCAACTATGTGAACTACAATCTATGCGAATAAGGCAGCCATGTTCATACCGCAGCCTATTCTGGGTGTTTTAATGATCGATGCAACTTTCGTGTCCCTTTCGTTAATGGTATAATTATCCATGGATCTAAAATTTATAAATTGAGGTGGGAAATTAAAATGGAGACAGGTAATAATGTAACAATAACGGTAGAAACCACAGTTCATACACCGGTTGGAGAAGTGTGGAATTATTGGACGGAGCCACAGCATATAACAAAATGGTGTTATGCTTCTGATGACTGGCATGCGCCAAATGCCGAAAATGATTTAAGGGTTGGCGGGAGATTTGTTACAAGAATGGAAGCTAAGGATGGCAGCTTTGGATTTGATTTTGGTGGTGTTTATGATGAAGTGAGAATAAACGAGTTTATTTCTTACACTATTGGAGATGGAAGAAAAGTTTCGATTACTTTTATTAGTCAAGAAAACGACACTAAGGTAATTGAAACTTTTGAAGCAGAAACCACCAATCCCATTGAAATGCAAAAAGCAGGCTTTCAGGCGATTCTAGATAATTTTAAAAAATATAGTGAAATTCCTAAAGAAGATTAGGATGAAATGAATCGGACATGCAGCTTTAATCATAGTTGAAAACATTAATTTAAACCTTCCTTTCGGAAGGTTTTTTTATGATAACCAAATTAAGTTTAGAGACTAAACGCGTGGAGCCGCAATTAAAACACAGTTTTGCGTTAAACTGCCTTTTAGCTTAGCGAAGGCAGCCGGATCCACTTAGCCCCTGCCTTCAAATGCGGTGGATCCTTACCGACGACTATGTTTTCTTATCAATCGCTCGCTGATAAATATCCAAATATTTATTCACATTCAATCCATCGAAGCCCTTCACGTATTGCTCCCAGTCCTTATCGAGATCCTTGCTGCCGGTAATGAACTGCGCCATATTCATTTGAACGTAATCCTTGATCGCCAATGTCAGTAGGGCAGCCATGTCGGCATCTTTGGACATGTTGATCGGTCCGAGTCACGGTCGTGGCCGGTATTCTGCTCAACTGGAACGACTGAATCGCAATGATATGAACCCTGAGGTCAGACAGCAGATGGTCCGCCGCCGAATAAATGGATTGGCGTGCACGAAGTAACAGCTTTCCTTGAACAGCATACATCTCAATTAATTTGTACATTGATTCATGCCTTGGTAAATATATGTATAAATGTTTTATTCAATCCACATACTACCATAAAATACCGGAGGTGTAGCCAGTGGCGAGAAGCAGTAAAAATCAACTTGTAGTACCCGAGTCGCGATGGGCGCTGGAACAAATTAAATTTGAAATTGCGCAAGAGTTCGGCATTCAATTACCAGCAGACGGATATTACGGTCACTTATCAACGCGCGATATGGGTACGATCGGTGGTAATATTACACGTCGATTAATACGAATAGCGGAAGAACAGTTAGGCGGCAGCCGTCTGTAAAATGCATTTTGAATTTCGAACGCACGTTACCGTATTGTTAACCCACGCTTAGATCCGCGAGACCGCCGTGTTCGTGTCGATGGTGAATGGTTCCGCTTATATGATGTTATAAACGCTGCTTAAACCGCATGGGATCCGTTCCATTGCGGTTTTTTCATTTTCCGCACGAAGGGATGAAAAGTGTTCCGTTCGTTCAAGCAACGACTGGAGTTAAAGCTGAAATTGATCCACTTTATTAAGATTTCCATAGATCCAACAACTAACATCCAAGTAACCTTTTATATCATTCGCAATCGCTTCTCGAACAGTCTCATCATCAAACTCCAACAAGCCGCTCATATATTCGTGCAAATAATAGAAAAAACTCAAATAACAATAAAATGCCAGCCGATCCTGATTTACTTTATAATGAAGCCCCTCTGATTCCAATATTTCATTGAGCAAATCAATTTGCTTCTCATCATGAAGATAAGGCCATACATCCCGCTCCATCGGAGCAAGTATCAGATGATCCCAATCGATAATGGTGAATTGTTCGCCGTGAATAATAACGTTCCCTCCGACATCGCCGCTTGTGATGTGAAAATGGGTCAAATCGTTTTTGTTCTTACTAGCAAATTGCATCAATCGGTCGGCATAATGTTCGATTAACTTGCTATTCCCTCCCAACAAGCTCAAAGCTTCTATTACAGAAGGAGATGCTGCAGCTTTAAGCTTGGCAAGATTGGTGTAATACTCATCCATGTAGCTGGTGTTGAAATTTTCCACTTTGATTTGAACATTTTGAACTGGAATTTTGTAGATGAGCGCCAATTTATGAAACAAATCCGATAACTGATAATCCTCTGTATGCTCACCTTCGACATAATGAAATAAGCCCAGCACACCATCGTTAAAAATACTGTACAATTGTTCATCTATGGTCTTTATAATCTTACTAATAAAGTCAATCCCATTCTGATTCATATATTCCACTATTGCAAAGCTGTTCATATATCTTGTCTTGTGTGGACCAAAATAAACGAGCTTGACAAAATAAGTGTCACATTCCGTATCGATCTTCCATGTTTCCCCGTGGTATCCCCGCTTTGCTGCGGCGATATGACGTATTCCCAAACCATATTTTGCTTCAATAAACAGTTTTAACTGACTAATATAGGCTTTATCACGATACTTTTCAACAAAAATAACACAACACTCCCTGCCTACTGAAGTAAATACACTTCCATTATTTATCAAAAGTCCGTACACCGCAACGATTTGATGACTGTTACCTTAATTCCGAAAAAAAGCCTATCAACGATTGACAGGCGTAATGATTCCAATGACCTTACTTCAAAACTGCATATTTCGACTTTTCATTCCAAAGCCTCCATCCTTCTTATTCAAGGGATGCTTAATTCATCCAAACTTTCACCTTCGGCATTTGACGAAGGATGAAGCAATCGATAATCAAAGCAGCTAGGAACGTAATGCCAACTAACGGCAGCAAAATAGCTAGGATAATAACAATGATGGCTACGCCTTTCTGTAATCGGTAATTGGTTGGTTTATTCGGGGCGCCAACTCTACTCTGTCCCTTAGGTCTGCGACGCCACCACATCACAGCTCCTAATACGGCAGTTCCAGCTAAAGATATGCAAGCTAGTAGACATAATAACAGGTTCGCGGTTCCAAAAAAATGACCTTCATGAAGGGCAATTCCAATTTCTATAGCTTTAGCCGATGGCCCATAATCGGCATAACGTAAATTAGTAAGGACTTTACCGCTATATTGATCAATATGAAGGGTAGCCTCATCCTTAGGAGCTTTTGGCCACACAGAGACCGTATAAACACCCTTCTCGTCACTTGGAATCGCGATGCTATATCCAGGGTGAACTTTTTCTTTCTCCGCGGTTTGAATAATATTCTCAACGGGTAGGGTAGGTGCACCATTTGAATTCGATTTGGGGACGGGTAAATGCTCCGCAGCCCAAGGCACATCCATGATGTCCTTTGTTGTAGGCTCGGATGGTGGAGCATTCCACATGAAATCAGGATAACCCGTTTGTGAGGCTGTAGCCGCTCGATTAATATAATCTCCCGTTATGCCCGACCAAGGAAGTCCGCTGATAACGAGCACTAAAAGCACAATCGACATCCAAAACAGCGGCACCGCATGCAGATCACGAATAAGTATTTTCTTCCCTTGGCGAAGTCGTGGCAACCAGGTACCGAATACTTTATCTCTTCCTCTAGGCCACCATAAGTATAAACCTGTTATAAGAAGAACGATTGCCCAGCAAGCAGACACTTCCACGATTTTATCACCAATTGATTTGTCACCGACCAATAAGCTTCCATGAAGGTCTCTTATTAACTCCATAATTGTCTTCGATTTGTCTAAATCGCCAACAATTGAACCATCATATGGATTTACATAAACACTTAGACTTCCTGAAGTACCTTCGATCCCTACCTCCGCTGTTTGATCGGCTTTGAACGAAGGTGTATAACTTACTACACTAGCTCCCGAATATTGTTTCTTCACTGCTTCGATTTGCCAAGATGGATCCATCTTCTCTGTTTGTTTGGCTTCAATATGGAACAGATGGTGATATCTCATATCATCAATCTGATCCTTGAATAAATAAATACCGCCTGTCACTGCTAACAAAATTAGAAATGGCATGAAGATCATTCCTGCATAGAAATGCCACCTCCAAATTGTAGCGAACAGTCCGTGTTTGGGCTGAGCCTCGTGTTTGATGACTAAGGATGGTTGACTCTCTAATGTAGCTTCTGGCATAATACTCCTCCTAAATGAAAAACATGCAATTGAACAATTAAAAGCATACGTGATCTCTCCCCTCCTGTAATCACTCTTTAGGGCTATAGGAGCTAAAAAATTTGTTCTCACCTTTGCTCCTGTAGAACTTCCAGTCGGCATTACCATGGGCGTTCTAGGGGCTCCTTTCTTTCGGAAGAAAACAAGATAAAACATAAAAAGCACACAAAAAAGCTGGTGTCAAAGGATGACATCAGCTTTTGTTTACAGCCTATGACTCCTTAGAGTCATATTGCACAGCGTTCCAATTATCCGCTACTCTGCATAGCCCTTATGAGTCATGGAAACTCTCTGAAGGGTTTGTTAATATGATACACATCTTGAATAATGTTTGGAGGTCCATGGTTGTCGATAATATGGTTAAGACCTGTTGTTCAATAGACCTTGTAATATTGGAAGAGCTTGTTCATAATCATTTTGATAATTAGCGAATGTCTCTTTTTCCTCCATGTTGAATCCAGTTTTCAAATATAAAGCAATTGCTATGTAACTCCATGTTTGTGTATGTAAATAGACATCCTTATCACCTTCGAGATGGAGTAGATTTCGAATACATTCAGAAACTAGAGCCTTTCCGATTCCCAGGCCTTGATATTCCTTCGATACTGCAAACCAATGAATCGATAAATCACGTCTCTCCCCAGTCAGGTTCCACCAGCCAGTTATTGTCCCAACCGGCTCACCTTCTTTGTTTAGTACAAATAACAACCGATCCTTTAGTTCATTAGAATATGGCAAATACTCCTTTTTAAAGTAAGTGAGACTTTCCTCATTATTTTCAAATTCACCAACTGATGCTTCGAT
This sequence comes from Paenibacillus solisilvae, assembly GCF_042656405.1. NCBI lineage: Bacteria > Bacillati > Bacillota > Bacilli > Caryophanales > Paenibacillaceae > Paenibacillus > Paenibacillus solisilvae. Next base: position 67,766 of record NZ_JBHSOW010000037.1, read on the forward strand.
CGCAGCCCACTTTACCTCCATTCCCGAAGTATACCGCTCAAATGAGTAGCCATCTGGCAATTCAAATTGGGGTAAAGCAGTACCCTTTGGCCGTTTCATGATGACATTATAATAAGGGATTGATTTATCCAGCATATAACGTTCCTCTCTTTCTCTCCTAATAACATGATTGAGTAATCCTGCCTGTTAGCTGAACGACGGGCAGCAGCGCCAGGATCTTGCATTGAAAGATCGTTCTCCAATTCAAGTTATCACTTCCGGACTTGTTTTGTACTGCTGCTCCCTGAACTGTCCTGGCGTAACTCCCTCAGCCTTGCGAAAGTGACGGATAAAATTAGTCGTCGTCGCATACTTCAACCGTTCCCCGATTTCACCTATTTTCATCTCTGTCTCTATTAGCCATTTTTTGGCCACGCCTAACCGATAGGTCGACAAATATTCACTGAATGTCATCCCTGACTCCAAACGGAACACTCTGCTGACATAATTCGGGTTGTAATTGATCGCTTCCGCGCATGATTCCAGGGACAAATCCGTATTATACCCTTCATGGATGAGCCGCATCACTTCGCGGGAAATGTGTTGAAATTGCTTCTCTTTCTGTTGTTCGAGTTTTTCCATAGCCGGCCGCATCACTTGCTGCCGCAGCCAATGTCCGATTTCTTTAATCGAACTCAGCTTCAAAAGTTGATCGAATAACGGCTGCTCGGTATAAATCGCCGATACGGACAAGCCTGCATCCTGGACCACTCGAATGATTTCCGTCACAAGCCGCATCAGGAGCATTTGTACTTCGAGGGGGGATAGCCCTGCTTCAGTTACGAAACCAAGCAGCAGCTCAAGCTGTTCGTATGCGGTTTCCGATTCTCCCGATTTGATCGCATCGAACAAGCCGCTTTCCAATAACGGCGGGATTTGCCGGGGCGCAATCGATCCTGGGTATAGATCTTCAATAAACATAATTGACTGCTTCCCGAGGGACATTCTGTATTTTAATGTATCCAGACTCTGCCTATATGCGATACTCGTTTCGATCAACTGCCCGTAAAATCTGCTCACGCCTATGCTCACTTGCAAATGCAAATACCGGTTAACCGCATGCTGAATCATTTCCGCCCAAGTGTACATATCGTTCTTAAACGCAGCTGTATCGCTTTCTTCGCACCCTGCTATGATAATGAGAGTCTGATCCATAAGCAAAGGGGTTATCCGCCGCTCAATGGGAATTAACTCGCTGACGATGTTGCAGATGGCAAACGACAGAAGATCCCGGTCCCGTTCCTCATACTTGCTTCCTTCGAACGAATCAATTTGAACGGCGGCTGCACAATATATATTCCATCGCGCCGTTTCGGGAAATAAAGCCTGTTTGTTCAAGATTTCGCTTTCCTTGATTTCCCCGAGACAGAGCCTGAGTATAAAAAAATGTTTCAATTGTCCTAGTTGGTTGTCGATTTGGGCGCTCATTAAATCCTGGGATTTCATAATCGAGACAAATCGGTCACCAATCCGCTGCAGTTCATCCTGCCCTTTAGAATCGCCTGGCTCCGGCTGTGTATTCCCTACAACAACATGATGCAGCTTGCGAATCGGAGAATACATTTGCCGTGAACCCAGAAGGGCCGCAGCCATGATTATGAATAACACAACAGCGCATGTGCCGAATGTTACCCATTTAATAAAATCCGACTCTCGTGTTATTGCATCAATGGAAATGATAGACACATACACAAATCCGTAATAATCGGATTTCCTGTAGCTGACAATAGCGCGATTGTCAGCGATTGTTGCCTCAAAAACTCCCTCCCTGCCCGATAAAGATTTCAATTGATCCATCCAGGACTTCGACTGAATAGCCTGCATCATCCCTTCACTCTCTTGATAAGCAAGCATCTCATAGCTGTCGTTTAACATCATGACATCGCCGAGCTTGCTGCTTTTCAAAAGCAGTTTCTCCAGCTCGCCTTGCGATATTTTTGCTACGATTGTCCCGCTTCCGAAACCGATTTTTTTGACAAGACTAATGCCGCCGTTGTACGTTGAACTGGCGTTTTCGCCGCTTTCATTACCCGCTTGCACACGATCCGGAATGATGTAAACATCATGAATCCATTCCGATTGTTTTTTTCCAGACGTATACATCCTTACCTGTTCCCGATCTCCGATTCCCAGCTGGTCAAAGGAATAAATGCCGTCGTTGCGTATCAGCCACTGGTTCGCCGATTGAATCAAATAAACATCGTGAACGCCGAGTTCGAAGGTTTGCAGGTGATGCATCTCGGACACAAGCTGCCCGAACCATTGAATCGTTTGGAAACTTCGATTCTCAAGCATTGCGCTCATGGCTGTATTCGTATTGGGGGAGCTGATGAATTGGGTCACTGCGGTGTCCACTGTTTTCAGGGTTTGTTCCACTCTTTGTTCGGTCTGCAGCAAAATTTGCCTGTTGCCCTGAACGGCCATCTCTTGAATTTTACTTGCTGCATTGAAGTAAGAGAATGTGCCGACGGCAATGACCGGGAACGTACCCAGCAAAATGCTGAACAAGATCAATTTAATTAAGAAGCTTTGACCGACCCGCTTCATGCTGCCACCCCCACTACGCATGCCTATATAGCTAAATTATCGTTCGACTCTACTTCTTATGCAACTTCCCGTAGGCTTCATTCATCAATCTGATCTGCTCGTCGCCTCCGCCTTTGCGCCACTGCTCGACCGCTTGCAGCCAGGCCGCCTCGTCAATTTCACCCAAAATATACTTCGTGCTGGCATCGGGAATGATTTTGGAGATGTCTTGCGTTTTTGGCAGATCCACAATGAGCGGCGCCGTTGGATTCAACACGGCAATTTGGTCATTCGCAGCAGTTAGCGTTTTCCATTTCGCATCAAGCGGATTCAGATCTTTCTCCTCATAGAGAAGCGATCCGTCATCCACCCGCAGCTGAGGCAAATACAGCGGGAAATCTTTACGTGCCGTATCCAGCTTAACGGCTTTGCCGTTCTCCAGCTTATAGTCGGTTCCTTCCTTGCCATACTCAATCAGATTTTGCATCGTTTGGTCAGACAGCTTATCAAAAAATCCGAGTATCTTTAGAAGCTCAGCTTCCGTTTTGACTGACGATTTGGGGAACAGAAACAGCCCGTTAAATCCGGTATCCCCCCTGGCGCGCTCCCCCTTCGGACCATTCAGGGTTCTCAAGACATCCAGTTTAATAGCAGGGTTGACTTTCTCACCGCCATCCTGCAGCAATGTCACGGTATTCATCGAACTGAAAGTTACTCCGGCTTTGCCTTTAACGATCAAGTCCCGTTTCTGCGTTTCATTGATTAGCGGGAAATCGGGATTAATCAGCTTCTCTGCTACAAGCCTGCGGTAAAATTTTAACACGTCCACATATTCTTTGGTCAAATGCGCAGGGGTAAGCTTGCCGTCCGCAAGCTCCCATTTGTTAGGGCCTCCGTAATAGACTAATAAGCTTTCGAACCCGTTAAGCACATTATTTTCAGCGAATCCGAAGGTATCGTTCTTCCCGTTTTTATCGGGGTCGTTCAGAGTGAATGCTTTGATAACCTGATATAAATCCTCCAATGTTTGAGGCTCTTTCAATCCCAGGTTATCGAGCCAATCCTTGCGAAGGATGATCCCGATACCAGCCAAGGGACGCGGACGGAAAAGACCGTAAATTTTACCGTCTATGGCCGTACTGTCGAAAATATTCTGTTTCATCCTGCTCAGGTTCGTGAATTGTTTGATGTAGGGGCCGATTTCCCAAAAAGCGCCATCCCGTACGGCGCTAATGAATGCCGGGGTTTTGGCATTTAACACCAGCAGCGTTTTTGGCAGCTGTCCTGATGCCAGGGTTACCGTAAACTTGTCGGCATAAGCTGAATTCGGTACCCAAGTAAAATCCAGCTTCGTGTTCGTATAATCCTCAATCGCCTTGATATATTCATTGTTGTTCATATTCGGAGCATCTCCGGAAAAATAGACATTCATCATACTGATTTCTGTAGGCTCGGATGCTTCCCCTCCCCCCTTGGATTGTTCATTGGGGGTTTTCTCTGCACAGCCCGCTAGCACTCCCGCCAATAACGTCACTATGCTGATTGACGCGATTGCCTGCCATAATGAAGTTCTCGTCTGTTTCATCTGTCGTTCGCCCTCCCCTAACATAATTGAATAACGGGTAAACCGCCGCGCTTTATCCTTTCACCGATCCCAGCACCCCCTTTGCGAAATGCTTCTGCAGGAACGGATATACAAGCAGGATCGGAACGGTAGCCACAGTGATGACTGCCATTTTCACTGTTTCCGGAGGAATAACCACATTCTCTCCGTCGGTTACGCTGCCCATGTCGCCGAACTGGCTGTTCGACATAATGACGATGGAACGCAGGAGCACTTGAATCGGCCACTTGGACGAATCGTTAATATAAATGACGGCGCTCATAAAAGTATTCCAATGCCCCACGGCGAAAAATAGGGAGAACGTCGCAATCACGGGCATCGAGAGGGGAAGAACAATACGGAATAAGATGGCTAAGTCGTTGCAGCCGTCGATTTTAGCCGATTCTTCAATGCCTTCGGGCATCTGTTGAAAAAAGTTTTTGATGATGATCAATGCAAATGCACCGATTGCTCCCGGGATCATAACCGACCATAAGGTATCCAGCATGCCAAGCTGCCTGACCAACAGGTAATTGGGAATAAGCCCCCCGCCAAAAAGCATCGTAAACAAAACCATCCCCATGATCAAACGCCTTCCGATCAAATCTTTGCGAGACAGCGGGTATGCCATGATCGACGTGCAGATCATATTGATGAAAGTGCCCATAACGGTAATATAAACCGTAACAAGCAAACTTCGCAGCAGCGTGTTCGTCGAAAAAATATACCGGTAGGCGTCCAGGGAAAAGTCTGTCGGAAACAAAATAAAATCATTTGACAGCACTTCCTTCTCGGAAGCGAAAGACGAGGCGACAATACTCACGAACGGCAGCACAGTTACAAGAGCAAACAATGACATACAACCATAATTGAACGCATCGAATATTCTTCCGGCTGGCGATGATTCCCCTCTCATCAAAAAATCCCTTCCTCTCCCAGCTTTTTCGATAAGTAGTTGGCTGCTGCAATCAGGATTAATCCTACCCCGGACTTAAACAGTCCTACTGCCGTACTGAAGCTGAATTGCCCCTTTACAATCCCGGCATTGTAAACGTACGTGTCAAACACTTCGGCGACTTCCCGATTCATCGTGTTCAGCAGCAGAAACACATGATCGAAGCTGAGATCCATAATGTCGCCCAAACGAAGAATCAACAATATGATAATGGTGCTGCGTATGGAAGGTAATGTGATGTGCCACATTTGGCGAAAGCGGTTCGCTCCGTCGATACGTGCGGCTTCGTACATTTGAGGATCGATGCCGGCGAGTGCCGCCAAGTAGATAATCGTGCCCCAGCCGCATTCTTTCCAAATGTTTTGCAAAAGGTACATGGGCCGAAACCAGTCCGCATTTAACATGAAGCTAAACTTTTCAAATCCAGCCGCGGCGGCCAAGCTTTGGACCATTCCATTCTGCGATTCGAACAATACGTAAAACATGCCAATCACAATAACCCAAGACATAAAATGAGGAATATAAATCATGGTTTGCACAAGCCGTTTATACGCAAGATTCCTCATCTCATTGAGCATCAGAGCCACAATAATCGGCAGAGGAAAAGCGAATATGATGTTTAAGAAAGAGAGCGCCAATGTGTTCTTAATCAGCATCCAGAAGACAGGATCGTTGAAGAGCAAGCGAAAATGCTCCAGCCCGATCCATGTACTTCCCGCAATTCCTTTGAACGGGGAATATTCCTGAAATGCGATCACGATTCCGGCCATAGGCAGGTATTTAAATACGAGAAAGTAAACCACGCCGGGAAGCAGCATGAAATACAGCCACCGGTCACGAATCAGCTTGCCGGTCACATCGCCTTTTTTCAGGGCTGCATGAGAAGCAGGGGGAGGTAATACCGTCTGTTTCATTTCGCGCATCAGCCTTTCGTTTATAACCTTCATGGAATGGCTTCCATACCGCAACCATATGGCAATTCCCCCGTATCCGTCCATATTCAATTGATGACTTCCTGCACAAACGCAGTGATAATCAGGTCAATGGAGCACTTAAAAAGCAAAATGCAGCCCCCCTGATTAGGTGGGACTGCACTGTAAGTGGCTTCGTTTTGCAATTATTAGTTCTGCGTCAAGAAGCAGTTTCCTCTAATTTACATTTTATTGTGTTAAATTGCCCATAAATTGAGAAAGGCAGCCAATCAATCGGCTGCCTTGTTTCCAGAACGTATAGCCCCGGACAAACTGATAAAACCGATGGATTTCTACGAAAACCGCCCTCCCAACAATTCACTCTTCCAACGCCATGGAGCGCCCTTCAGCGTTGAGATATAGTGTTCACACTTAGCAGTCTTTTCCCCATCAGCCATATTGTTAGGCCCGTTCCCCACAGGATCAGCGCAGAGCCAAGGCCGACCACAGACATAAATGCAAGGATTTGATGTTCCCCCAGCATGACTTTCACAGGCACAAACAGCCATGTAAGAATTGGGAGTAAACAGAGGAGTGCACCTGTAAAATGATAAAGTCTGACCTGGAAAAGAGAAGCCAATGGAAAAAAGTGAAGGCCGACAATTATAGCTGCTGCGAGAGGTATAAGTTCAGAGTGACTTGCAGCATTACAGACTGCAATCGAGATTCCAATCGCTAAACCCTCTGCTGCAAAAATGATGTTAAACCAGATCCCCATACGGTTCCCGCGCTTTACATCTGCTTTTGAAACTTGATTAGTTAATCTTCGTGAAGCGCGTAGTAGTGAACCACCGCCGATGAATAGTGCAATACCTACGGTAACAGCAGCGACTAACAACAAAGGCTCTCCCCAGCCTTGCAATCCCATAATTCCTGTGTATGCCCACAGTGTTCCGAAAAAAGCCATGAATAGAACCCCAAATCCATTTCCGCGCACTGCGGCTCCTGGAATGGTACTGATTGTTGTGATCGACTGCGTTTGTTCCTTTGTATTCGTTACTCGTTCCAACTGTATAGCTGCTGACATTAATATCACTCCTCGTTGCTTGTTTTGCGTTTGCCGTTATCATCGGCGCCGCTTTACTGACTTCATCTTACCGGAACGAGTGCCGGATCGGTATTCATGAATGTAATGTTTTCCATATGATAAATGTCATGTGAAGCTGATGCGTTTGTCGTCTAAATTATTGAAGATTACCCGCTAGTTGAGAAAAGGCAGCCAATCAGCCGGCTGCCTTTTCAATGGATGTATTGAGTTTTCGTTTCCCTTCAGCTTCATGCTTAAGCTTCACCGCTATCAATCCTTAATTCCTTTTGAAATAATTTCTACTTTAACTGAAGTTTGAAAATCTGCCTTTGGGTAGATGGTTTCCCAGTCGATTCTCTTCCAGTCCGCGGGATGAAAAGCCATCAAATCGCGGCCAATCCCTAACGCATCCGAATGCGAGAGTCGCAGCAGCTTCGTAATCTGCTCTGTTTCAGCGGTTAGCATTTCGGATAAACGCTTGTTCATTTGAGTAATTACCCGTTTGTCAGCCAAGTTATCTTTCCCAAATTCAATAACAGAAGCTTTCAACTTGAGGTGCAGCCGGACGTTAACTTTCCCTTCCGGGTCTACCCAGACGCGTTTGGTTCGCTTCAATCCAACAATGTCAACGGATATATATTGAGAAGGATTCTGTTTCGTATGCCCTTCTTCGACATTCCTTGTAATCACGCATAGTCCGCCACGTTTACCGCTTAATAAGAGCAACAATGTGGATTGTTCCGAGTTCAAGGAATAACCCGTATACTTTCGATTATGCATAAGGGCCACTCCGTCAACCTCTGCTCTGTTTTCTTCCTTTTTAATAATCGGAATGACGGAGTCGCGTCCAGGATCGTAGAAAACGGGGAATAGCGAATGCAAGGTCACGTTTGGAATCGCTGTTTCATAGCGGGCGCTTATAATAATTTTCCTTAAATATTCACCTGCTGTGGCCGAACCGATCCGCTCGAGATGAATCAAATCACTGGCCTTCCCAGGCACAATCGCCACTGTTGAAAGCATGGGATCACTAGAATTACGAAATGTAGAATCCAGGAGAACGGCTAAATCTCTTCGCGCGAGCTTCTCGCCAATCAGCATGACTTGATTTTTGGAAGTGCCAACCGGGCCTGCTAATTGCATGCCGATTTTTTTATATAATGATTCTTCCATTGTAGGGCCCGAAGCTGATATAACCTCATGCGTCGGAGCGTTTCTCTCTTTGCCGCCCGGTGATTGAATCGTTACAGTGGTTTCAATTTCATTATTTTCATTCAAGTCGAGCGATGTTGCATAGATGAGTTGTAGGTTTTTCAGCTCATTGTGATAATTACAGCCGGGTAGAATCATAACAGCAAACAGCCAAATCAGAATGAGGCGCTTCATGCCAGCTGTTCCTCCTTTTTGCCTGTCAACCATGACAGTAGTAAAAGTGCTACCGGCAAACCGAGCATAACATAGCTTTCCATTTCAATTACCTTGGCAAGGTATTCAATGCCCGATTCCGATCTCCAGAATATTCCGGACAGGCAGACAAGAGGGGCTACATAATAGACCGCTTTTCGATGCTCCTTGCGATGAAACAAGCAGCTCAGACCTTTGCCCGTAGCGTAAACGTAGCTCGTTAACGTTGCCGTTACCTTCACCAGCCACATGGATAGAAAGAGCAGATCCAGTCTCTCCAAAAAAGGCAGTGAGATGCCGTTTAAGTAAAAAGGGACTGGCTGAGGGACCTGGCTTATGGCTTCTGGACCAAAATTGAGGGAACATGCAAGTACGACAAGCAGATAAAAAGAAGCGGCCGCCCCGTTTGCCCATAACATCGGAGCAATCAAGCTTTTCCCACCCGCTTTCACATCGGAATTGACTACAAGCAGCAATTCGAATCCTAGAAAAGAGATGATTGAACTTTTCATGCCCGTAATTAATGCCTGCCAACCATGTTGACCGATTGGAAGAAGGTACCGGTAATCGAAGTTGTCAAGACCGAAAAATAGGAGAGCCAACATTAAAACGATAATAAAAGTAATCAATGTGTGGTAACGGGCGATGATCCGAATGTTTTCCTTGGCGAAGTAAATAAGGATGATCCCGTTTACGACGATGATTGGCCAAGGATTTGAAAAAGGTAACACCCAAAGCTGAACCAATACCAACTCCAAGAGCAGGATGATGCAGGACGTTAACGCAAAATGAACGATATATAGGATCGTGACCAGATTTCCGAACACTTTGCCGAGGAGCAGAGGGGCAAATTCGAATAGATTCCGGTTTGGAAACCGTCTGCAAAGAGCAATATAAGCGAGCAGCAAAAGCTGGATGACCCCTCCCGCCATAAGGATGGAGATCCAGCCGTCCACTCCGGACGCTTTATGCAATTCATAGGGGAAAGCGAGAACGCCGATACCGATTTGTGTTTGCAGGATGAATGCGAACAATTGAAACCGTGACATGATGTATCCCTCCTACCTGGACATCTTCCGGCCGAATAGCCGCCTTGGCAGCTGAATTAGCGTTGACAGCAGCCGCCTCGGGTTTAAGGGAGTTAGCGGATAAAAATACGGGACTCCATACGTTTCGAGTTTAGTTAAATGCATGAACAATAGACTGAAACTAAAAGCAATTCCGGCAAAACCGAGTAAAGCAGAAGCGAACATGATGGGTATGCTGACAAGCCGAAGCGCAAGCCTCATTTCATGAGAAGGTACACTAAAGGAAGCGACAGCAGTAAGAGCAATAACCACGATCATCGTCGTGGAGACCAGGTTCGCATTGACAACCTCCGTTCCGATGACTAGACCGCCTACAATGGACAAGGTTGAGGCAATCGCCTTGGGAAGCCGAAGCGCGGCTTCCCGAAGCAGCTCCAGCACGGTTATCATAAACAGTGCTTCAATTAACGGATTGAAAGGTATATTTTCGAGCGATGCTTTCAAAGAAAAAACCAAATCGATTGGAAGAACTTCAAAGTGATTCGATACGATGGCAATGTAAATGGACGGCATTGCCATTGTAATCAACACGCTGAGAAAGCGAAGAAAGCGGAAAAATGTCCCATTCCACCATCTGAGAACAAAATCATCCGAGACTTGAAAAAACATAAAGAATGTTACAGGGAGAATGACGGCAGATGCATTTCCATCAACCAGCACCACGATTCTTCCTTCCATCAAATGGGAAACTGTGGTGTCGGGTCTTTCGGAGTAAAGCATTTGCGGGAATAACGACCATGTACTGCTCTCCAGAAATTCGGTAATATGCCCTGCAGATTTAACAAAATCGGTGGAAATCGCAGCTATCCGGTCTGCAACTTCGTCTACCACCTTCGAATCGGCAAGATCATTTATAAACATCAACGAAACTTTATGCGGGCTTTGAGCACCTAATATGAAATTCCGTTCAACAAGGTTGGGCGTCTTTAATCGTTTGCGTATCAGCTGTGTATTAACATCCACATCATCAACAAATCCTTCATGAGAGCCGCGGATCGTTTGTTCATTTTGAGGTACGGAGGCGCTGTCCTTTGTACTAATGCTGACATCCGCGAGCAGGATATCCGTGCTTTGATCAAGAAGAATGGCACATTTGCCCTGAAGCATCCCTGCAGCTGCCGCTTTTAACTCGTTTACGCGCTCGATATCCAAGATGGGCAGCACATCTTCAAGGCGGTCTTCAGTCGCTTTGAGGAGAGGCTTTAAAACAAAGGATTGCAAGATTTCCCGATCGGTGAACGCGATATGATACAGCAGGCAGCCTTTTATTCCATGTAAACAGAATTCCCTGATATGTATATCTGAAGGAGCATCGAAAGACTGGGTAAGGTTGTGAATATTGGTCTCCAATTCAACGGAGATTGGCAAAGAATCAAGTTGTTTACCCACCTCAATCCCTCCTGAATTTCCACTAATTATGTTGAGTATGCACAACCTTTGCTATATTCATCCAAATCAAACAGGCGATTGGGAAAGTTCCCGATCGCCTGTTGTACTTTTCCTTTTCACCTGGAATGAGATCAAGTCTCAAAATAAAATCGTCCAGCTCGGTTTTACCTGATGCTTCGTATAGGAGACCCCGGCAATTTTCAAGCCATTTTGGTTTAGTAGGGTAATGATATCATCCTTGTCTCGAAGGAATCCCGGATTAGTTATGGGAACGGGGAGAAACTGTCCGGCCTGGATGACGCCCTGCAGCTTGTGCTTTTGCTTCTCCTTGTTGGCGATGGCCCATCCGGTCAGGTCTACGGCTCGGCTGGAAGCATTAAGCAGCGTAACCGTTTCATTTCCGCCGCCTTCTGGCAGCACAATGGCTCCAGCGATTCGAATAGCGCTTTCCGGCAGTGGTACCGGCGTCTCCCCTGAATCAGGTATCGGTTCCTCCCCGGGACCTTCGATGGCATGTCCCGACCGATCGTCGGTATGCCACGATTGAGACTGAAATGCAAGGAATACGGCAATCCATCTCTCTTCGGAAGGAAAATGAATCAGAAGCCCGCCATCTTGGTAGATGCCGTCGTCTTTCGTAAACCTGCCGCTGTTTCCTTGATTCATATGAATATCGTGAATGCCGTTGCCGGGCTCGAATCCAAAAATTTTGTCCGATTTGCCGATTTCCGGACCCCATCTTTCCCCAAATGCGTACAGAACTGCATCATCTGTCTCCATCGCGCGGCGTACATAGAAGTCAAGCTTCTCATTAAGGTCGTTATCTCTTCCCGGTATATCAAATGCCAACGGTACCATGTCGCGGCGGTCGAACAGATTGCTGCGGATATAATCAAGCGCCTGACCATCAGGCTTGCTTGCTTGCAGCGTAAACCCAAATGGCAGCAAAGGCAATTCAGCCGTCAAGACATGCTGAAAATTGTCAATGATGCAGTACAGCAGCTCGGACGGTCTGAGCTGTGACTTGACATTGATCGCGATGCGAAAATGTTCGTTATTAGCGGCGGCGTGCACTTGATAATGGGGGTTATCGTTTGTGCCTAGACGCCGGTCAGTAGCCATGCATTTGAGCACGCCATAGGAATGAATGGGCATAAGATTCCTCCTTCAATTCGAACTCAACAATTTTCTTTTCATGACTCGATTACCTTTTCCACATGAGGTGATTAATTCCTCTCTCTCCCCCTGTTACTATTTTGTAAACTTGAAATTCATCAACTCTGAAAAACAGCAAGCCCCCGAACGTATCGGAATGCTTGCTGTTTTGTCTATCTATTCGAATGAATGTGAATGCTTCTACTTTGCCTGAATGTACCCTTCTGCTTTAAGCAGTTCGGCGATCAGAACAGCACCACCCGCTGCTCCGCGTAATGTATTATGCGATAGTCCTACAAATTTATAGTCGTATATGGAATCCTCACGCAATCTACCCGCCGAAACGCCCATACCGCGCTCCAAGTTGCGATCAAGCTTCGTCTGTGGTCTGTTCTCTTCTTCAAAATACGTGATGAACTGCTTGGGGGCGCTTGGCAGACCAAGCTCCTGAGGCCGTCCATTGAATTTCAGCCAGCGATCGAGAATTTCTTCTTTCGAAGGTTTATTCTCGAACGATACGAATACCGTAGCCAAATGCCCATCCGTGACTGGAACACGAATACACTGCGTTGTAATTAATGGTGCGCTAGCTTTTATAATTTCACCATTTACGATGCTGCCCCATATGCGCAACGGCTCCTGCTCGCTTTTTTCTTCCTCGCCGCCAATATAAGGGATGACATTATCCAACATGTCGGGCCAATCGGTAAAGTTTTTTCCGGCTCCGGAAATCGCCTGGTATGTCGATGCAACCACTTTCGTTGGTTTGAACTCCTGCAGTGCATGAAGGGCCGGCACATAGCTCTGAATCGAACAGTTGGGCTTAACGGCAATAAATCCGGCCTTGGTTCCGAGCCGCTTTCTCTGAGCTGCAATCACTTCAATATGCCCGGGATTAATTTCCGGAACGACCATCGGGATGTCAGGCGTCCAGCGGTGAGCCGAATTATTGGATATCACGGGCGTCTCTGTTTTTGCGTACGCCTCTTCCAATGCTTGAATTTCATACTTGTTCATATCAACGGCACAAAAAATAAAATCGACCTGAGCGGCAACCTCATCCACTTTTGAAGCATCCTGAACGACAATATCCTTCACTTCTTCAGGAATTGGGGTAGCCAACTTCCATCTGCCTTGTACAGATTCTTCATACGTTTTACCTGCCGAACTGGCACTGGCTGCAATGGCCGTTACCTTAAACCAGGGATGCTGATCCAGCAGCTGAACAAAACGCTGCCCTACCATACCCGTTCCACCGACGATACCAACCTTCAATTTTTCTGTCATAAGATATTCAAATCCTTTCAAAAAGCATGCATGATCTTCCCTAATTAACTATTCAAACAATCTGATTTGGTGTACTAAAATGCTGCATGTGAGCCATATTCCCTTTGCAAAAATAAAAAAATCCCACCCCCAAGACTTAGTCAGTCTTAGGGACGAGATTTGTATACTCGCGGTACCACCCCAGATTCGCTAATATGTCGCCATATTAGCCTCTTCAAGTACGGCATTACAATGCAATGCTTATACTCTAGCTCTGTAACAGGAGCTCCTGTCACACCATCCTCCTTTTTATGGGATTCCGATGTGCTGCTCTGAGGCTTTGTTCAATAAAGAACTCTTTACTCCTTTTCAGCTGACGGAGCTCTCTGTCAAAGAATTCATCTATTTACTCTTCTCTTCGTCGCATTTGAACATTGCGATTATATTATCAGATAACCTTTGTGAGGTAAACATAATTTTTGAAGATTCGAAAACATTTCAATTTTGAACAAAACTGCCTGGTTGGGATATCAACTGTTCCTGCTAGTTCAAAGACTTCAATGACCCGGATAAGTTTCATTCAAAAACTTGATGGATTGGCTTATCATCGCTTTCAAAACTTCAACATCAATGTCCGCTATTTTATTGATATAGACGCAGGCTTTACCTGAAGTATGTTTCCCGAAATTCTGCAACAGCGCATCTCGCTCTGTGTCGCCAGTCGCAAAATACAGACTTATCTTTGCCTTTCTAGGTGAGAAACCAACCAGCGGTGCAACTCCTTCATGACCGGAGTCGTATCGGTAGTGATAGGAGCCGAAACCAATGATACTCGGTCCCCACATCTTTGCAGGACAGCCTGTCGTTTCCGTAAATATATCTAACAGCTTATAGGCATCTTCACGCTTCTTTTGATTATCGACATTATCAATAAACTCGATTACGCTGTTGTCGGTTTCTTTTGTTTTCTGTTCATACATCGTTATAAACTCTCCCCTCAACATTCGATCTCTAAATTCAAAGTTACAATATCATGTAATTTGGAAGACTGTCAAAACCGATTACTTTAGAGTACCTCCCCTATTCATTCGCCGACTGCTGGACACGCGGCGCAACGAGGATCCTGCCATGCTCAGACCCCTAGACCAAACAAGTAAAGCGTACAATATCTAATTTATTATAAGGTGAAGCGAGTTTGTATGCTGTTGTTCATTGCGCACATGAAGATAATGGTCCAATTTATGACGTACTTGGAGGCGTTGCTGGAATAGCGAAAGGAGCTGGAAAAGCTGTTATAAAAGTCACTGCACGGGAAGTTACGCAAGCGGTGGTAAAACAAACCGAGAAGAAAATCTTATGGGCAGCATGGAAAGATTATGAAAAGGTTAATGTAGATGGTCAAACATATGCGATTGTAGGAAATAGATTATTTTCTCGACATGCTGTCGACCGAATGCAACCAAGCGGTATGAGGTATACAAGCGATACTGCGGGAGGGAAAGTAGGTGCATCTAGAATTGAATCGACAGGACAGATTGACTATGGTAGAGGAGTGGCACCTCAATATGTTGAAGATGTAATAAATTCTACACAGCCAATAATCCAAGGTAATGGAAATTTGTCTTATACTTCAGGAAGTTTGACCGTAATTACTAATATCAGAGGCGCTGTCGTTACATTAATTACAAAATAAGGAGAAATGCTACAGATGAATGAATTAATTGAAGTTTGCCAAAAGTTCAAAGATGGTACATGCAGTATTGATGAGCTATACCGCCGTTTATCTTGGATAGCAGTTCCAAATCAATTTTCCGAGGTTGTATCAAGAACAGAAAAAGAATTGGAATTTATTCATTTTACTGAGTTAGAAGAGAATTGGGGGGGAAAAGCGTTAGAGGTTATAAATAAATTATTTAAAGAAATAGGTTACAATGAATTAAATGAAAAGTAAACTGTCTGCTACCATATGTGAGTGTAACAACTCCATGTGGTTTTCTTTTCGTGAAATGCTTCGAAAAAAGCTGAAATGAATAGCTTTTATGACGGGAAATATAGCAAGGAGGAAGAAGTCATTAAAAAAAGAATAATGATGTTGGATATAGATTTTTTTGGTGGTATTAATTTTAAGGACAGGGACAGTAATGAGAGAGTCTGTAAAATAGTTTGTGTAAACTCCAAAACCTATTAAAATGGTAGTATACGAAAGGTTGGGGACTACACATGGGGTTATGGACGAAGCAGCAGCTCCGGGATTTCATTAAAGAGAACAAGTTGGTATCCGCACAGGATGCTCAAAATGCCCTGAAAGATCTGTTTGCCGAGACGCTGCAAGAGATGCTGGAGGGTGAGATGGATGCTCATTTGGGCGATCAGAAACATGACATGCAGAATAAGCAGACGACCAACAGGCGCAATGGCAAGAGCAAGAAAACCATTACTAGCGAGTATGGAGAGCAGCAACTCTCTATTCCTCGTGACCGTGAGGGCGAATTCGAACCGCTTGTTGTGAAGAAGCACCAGTCCAATGTAATTGGTATTGAAGATCAAATCGTTGCCCTCTATGCCAAGGGTGTGAGCACGCGGGAGATCCAAGACCAC
>NZ_JBHSOW010000038.1:0-3360 GCF_042656405.1 Paenibacillus solisilvae
CTGCCTTAGCTTCTTCGACAGCAGTTCGTTCTCCCACACTACGTTTCGCATGTGCGATGAGCTGAGCGGCCTTCTCTATTCCCGTAGAACCCCCAGCGCGCTGCATATGGACTCGCCAAGCATCGATGATGTCCCGAACCGTATACGTCTCCAAATCTCGTGGGCAAGGGATTGTCTTGAGGGTCGCCAATGACCGCTTACAGGTCCAATCTTTGAATACGGATGGATATTCAGGAAAACGGATGTCCAGCCAACGCACAATCCGGTTCTGCAGTCGAACACTGTTCGCGACCCAGAATTCTCGATCACTCATTATGGTCCGTAAGCGTTGAAACACAAGCGATTGACGTGTGTACTCGTAGTAGAATCCCCGACTGACAGAGTCTGCGATGACAAGAGCATCTTTGGGATCATTTTTTGATGGACTGTTATCCCGGTTTTCTTTGTTTCTCTTGGTCGTAGCAGGGTTAACCATGACCACGTGTAATCCCTTATCTGCTAACCAGTTGGCCAGGTTAAACCAGTAATGACCGGTTGGTTCCATGCCGATGATGAGCTTCTTTAATCGGTGTTTCTGCTGAAATTCGATCATCCAGCGGCTTAATTTTTCAAAACCTTCGATAGAATTCGAAAACGAGAGATGCCGTTTTGATACCACGATGCCTCGAAAATTCGTAGCCTGTGCCACATGCGTTTCTTTGGCCATATCGATCCCTACGACTAGATGTGAGGTGGTAATTTGCTCAATCCGTTGATTTTGTGCGTCTGATTGCTTAAACTTCATAGTAAGAGCGCCCCCTTGATGTGTTGTCGACAAACCCATCATACCGAGGCGCTCCCTTTTTTACAAAGGCTATTTCTTAGCCTCAACAGGAATGTTTAGCGTTAGGCAACCGGTTAGTATCGGCTGCCTCGTTATTGTCTGTATCAAGAGTCGTACTACCCTATGCAATAGCCCATCTTTATATGAAATAGATTGCTGTCTAATAATTAAAAGACATCTATCCATGCCCTTAATAGATAAAAGTCATACTATACAGCAATTCAAATGGAGGTGCTGTTATTGGGTTGTCCTGCGGTAAAACCAAAAATAAGCTGCCGATACGCAAACCAACGTAAATGCATCGGTCCTACTCAAAAAACTAAATTGACTTTTCAATTGGGAGGTGCTTAGCTTGTGGCTTAATCGTACCCATATCACAAATCTAAGGTCTTCAGGTTTAAGAAAACAGGCATTGAAAAAGAAATGTATCGTCACAAAGAACATACGTATTCCCATTGAATTGCAGTTGAATAATACTAGTACCTGCAGAAGAAAAGATTGTATAAAGAAAACCATTATGGTGTGTCCTCCGAAGAGAAGAAAAAAATGTAGCAAGGTGATCTTAAACAAGAAAAAGTGTAAACGTGCTTGTGTGCGACCACAAATTAATGTATCGGCTCCGCAGGGCATACCAGGACCTGCCGGACCGCAAGGCATACAAGGACCCCCGGGTCCTCCTGGACCGGTCTTCGTCCCTAATATCGTCATTTTGCCAATTGCTCAAAGGTATTTTTATCTAGCAACCTCCGATATTCAGTCTCTTGTAACGATTCCAGCTCAAGAATTCATGAACGATGAGGGAACCTTGATAACGGCGTTTACAACCAACGGACCAAATAGCTATAGCAATCTTTACATCAATGGGATCTTACAAGAAGGTAGCCTGTACGACTTAAATGAAAGCGCCTTGACCATTCATGTCAACAATCAAACGATCTTCTCAGGTACGCCGATTATTCTCGAAAGCATTCAATTTTTTGCTCGCCTAACCTCTTAAAATGTGCAAAGTAACCCATCATTCGCACTTCCCTTTAGTAGAGCTCGGCCATTTACTAATAGAGAAGAAGTGAGGTGATATCAATGCCAGTTACAAAACCCCTTATGGCTGCCCGGAGATTTACGGCTACGGCAGGAGACGGAGCTGGCGTTGGCGCTGCATATAATATTCTTGCCACCGCCACAACCAATGACCAGGGTGCCCCTGCCACGGCCTTTCCTACTGTACCGACATGTTACAACCTGTATATCAATGCGCAGATCCAAATGGCAGATACTTCAACAGTGACCACCACGGCGATCACCATTCCTGATGGTGACACGCTTGATCCGGCGACTCCGATTGTAATCGAATTTGTAGTAAACTAATCCTCATCATTGACGCGATGCCGACAAATCTGCTTGGTTTGATTTGTTGTCATTGTACATATCTACCAGACACCCACCTAAGAAAGGAAGTGAATCGAATTGGCGATTATTCTCCCTATCTCACCCCCCATCATTTCCGGAATTGTTTATAATCTAAGCCCTCAAACTGTTCCGATAGAGGCAGATGTTATTTTTGATACGAACGGAACTCTTTCTTCTGGAATCACGCATGACCCCGGAACTGCCCAGCTTGCGGTTAGCAATTCGGGCAAGTACGAGGTTACTTTTACCGTAACGTGCGTAGAACCTAACCAATTCGCCTTATTTGTAAATGGCGTCCAGGCACTGGGAACCGTATATGGATCAGGTGCCGGCACTCAGCAAAACCATGGGCAGGCATTAATCCTTCTAGTCGCAGGCGATGTTCTTACGCTGCGGAATCATAGTTCAGCTGCTGCGGTTGGTCTTCAGACTTTGGCCGGCGGCACACAAACTAACGTAAACGCTTCTGTGATTATCAAAAAATTAAGTTAGTTAAGTTATTAATCATATGGCGTTAGCGTACGGAATTCGGTTCGAAGACTTGAAACCTTAGGCTATAACGTTACAATTTCAGAAGTCTCCTGATCAACGGTTCATCAATATCCTAGGCGCTGCACATTTTAAAAAAATGAATGACTGCGTCTTCTTAAGTATTGTCTTTTTTTAAGTAACTGCGAAATGAATTTTCATGGTAGTTAAGAGCAGCAACAAGTAGTTAAGCTATAAATTAAAGAAATTTGACCCAGGCATGACCTTCTGGAAATTGCCGGTTTAAAGAAGATTTCGAGTCTGTAAAATACTTTGTGTAAACTCCAAAACCTATTAAAATGGTAGTATACGAAAGGTTGGGGACTACACATGGGGTTATGGACGAAGCAGCAGCTCCGGGATTTCATTAAAGAGAACAAGTTGGTATCCGCACAGGATGCTCAAAATGCCCTGAAAGATCTGTTTGCCGAGACGCTGCAAGAGATGCTGGAGGGTGAGATGGATGCTCATTTGGGCTATCAGAAACATGACATGCAGAATAAGCAGACGACCAACAGCCGCAATGGCAAGAGCAAGAAAACCATTACTAGCGAGTATGGAGAGCAGCAACTCTCTATTCCTCGTGACCGTGAGGGCGAATT
>NZ_JBHSOW010000038.1:3427-43012 GCF_042656405.1 Paenibacillus solisilvae
ATGCCAAGGGTGTGAGCACGCGGGAGATCCAAGACCACCTGCAAAATCTATACGGCATCGAGGTCTCGCCAACCTTCATCTCCAACGTGACAAACAAGATTATCCCTCTCATTAAAGAATGGCAGAGCCGGCCACTGCAAGCCGTGTATGCGGTTGTTTTTCTAGATGCCATTCACTTTAAAGTGAAGCAGGATGGCGCCATTGTGAACAAAGCGGCCTATATGGTCATTGGTATCGATCTAGACGGCTGCAAAGACGTACTGGGCATGTGGATTGGCGAGAACGAGTCCGCCAAGTTCTGGCTCAGCGTCCTGAATGATCTGAAAAACCGCGGTGTACAAGACATTCTCATCACTTGTGTAGACAATTTAACCGGCTTTACACAAGCGATTTCAGCCTGTTATCCGCAGACCGAAATCCAGAAATGCATCATTCACCAGATCCGCAACTCCACCCGTTTTGTCTCCTATAAGGATCTGAAGTTTATCTTGCGTTCCTGGCGTCAGAACTGGGAGGAGCTAGCAACCTTCTTTAAGTACCCGGCAGAGATCCGCAAGATTATTTATACGACCAACATTATTGAGAGTTACCACCGTCAACTTCGCAAGGTGACGAAGGGAAAAAGCATCTTTCCTACAGATGAATCCTTACTGAAAATGCTCTATCTCGCCACGATGGACGTTACCCGCAAGTGGACAGGCCGTGTACAGAATTGGGGACAAATACTCCTCCAGCTTTCCGTCTTCTTCCCGGATCGCATTGGGCAGCATCTCAGATAATTTTTCTCCCCTCGGGGAGAAGCCGATTAAAAGAGTTTACACAAAATTTTTCTTGTGGTAGAAGTGATGGAAGCATTGTTTGGAAATCATTATAATCCTTCTCTCGTACTTGCGAACCACCTGCTTTATGGAGAAGTTGATTTCAGGTCTCAAATAAGGTATTCCTTCAACAGTTCTCAAAAAAATTTCATCAAGTGGTCTTCTAACTGATTTATCTCTCTTATAAATCCAAGAATTTTCTTCGGTATCAATTATCATAATTTGAAAAGCCCAAGGCGTCTCGCTGCTCTTACTGACCCATATGTCATTTGTCGAGTTCAAATACTCTCCATCTTCCCAAAGATCAAGCTTACCATCCTCAGCCTTGTATAACATCCAATCACGTTTTAAATACTGATAAGCGATTAATTGCTCATCTCGAGTGATAATAACATCTATATCGCTATGTTCCCTTGTTTGCTTACATAGATGCAAATCTAAAGCCCAACCTCCAGCGATACACCACTGAAGCGGTATGTCAGAAAAAACTTTATTTATTTCCGACACTGTTATTGGCATCCAATTACTTATATCCGTCCTCAAATCCATTCCTCCCATTTTACTTTTTTAGTTTTAGGTTTCTCAATCCTGCGCTATGCTGCCCGTTAGATCAACGAGGCTACCGCATGCCGGCAGCTTCGTCTGGTGATTGTTAAGTTATAGTTTCCCGCTAGCTCAAATATCACATTACTTTACTGGTAGAATATTTGTGGTAGACATCCAATTGATATTTAGCCATCTACCTCACCTCGATCATTAAAACTCAAGAGAATTATAACAAGTTATAGCCCGTTACTTTAATAATTCAAAAGAGGAGCTTCGCTCCAGGGGATTGCTTGGTTCATGTCTAGTTTCTCTGATAAAATCCCTTCACGAGCTCGTCCATCACCCGATTTGTTCGAGCCGCCGTTTCCCCTGTGCTGGTGCATACGCCCAGACCGAGCAAATCATTAACCACCGTTTGTATAAGCGGCTGTTGAATGTGCTGCGGGGGATCGAACGAAAATTCTTCCGTTCCGCTTGCCGTGTTAAGCCGAATCGGCTCATGGTCGAACGTGGAGAAGCTTAGCTTGCCTTTCGAACCGACGATCTCATTCCGATCCTCCCTCGCATACGCAGAGAAGCACCATGTCCCCGTACCGTGCGTTCCACTTTCAAACCGATACGTGCCGGTGACGATATCTTCGATACCGACAAACTGCCCTTGTTGATTGGACGCGAACCCTTTGGCCTCGGCAATAGGACCTAACAGAAAGTCAAGCAGATCCAATGTATGACTGGCCAAGTCAAAAAAAAGTCCCCCACCCGATAGTTCTGGCTGTAGCCGCCAGGGAACCTCACCGCCCTTCGTTTGCGGGACCGGCTGATATTGTACTGTTGTTACATAGCGAACGTCCCCGATCACTCCTGACTCCAACAACTCCTTGACTTTAAGGAAACGCGACAGCGCCCGCCGGTAAAAAGCAACATATAACGGCACCTGCGCCTCACGACAAGCTGCGATCATCGCGTTGCACTCGTCGGTGTTCAGCGCCATCGGCTTCTCCACATAAACCGGCTTGCCGGCCTTCGCCGCTGCCAGCGTATACTCAATATGAGAGCTGGGAGGTGTCGCAATGTACACCGCATCGACTTCGGGATCGTTGATCAACTCCTGCGCATCCGAATACCACCGAGGCACACCATGCCTCCGGGCGTAGTCCTCCGCGAGCTCAGCATTTCGCCGCATGACAGCGACGAGCTCCGAATGCTCGGCTTTCTGAAAGCCGGGGCCGCTCTTCATTTCCGTGACATTGCCGCAGCCAATGATGCCAAAACGAATAGGTTTCATGAAAGATACCACTCCTCAAATCAAAGTAATCGCTACCATTTATTGTACCACGGTTAAACTATTGGGCGATTACATGAGGTGAAATTAATCCCGATGAATCTATAGGTAATGTGACTTGGGCAGACTCATTCTGACTCCTTGTTGAACTATCGTTTTCCGTTAGCTTTTTATATTCGAGGTTGTCCTAAATATCACTAACAGAGCGCGGTGAGTGGACAGAACCACCGGCACTCTGTTTTTTAGTGCTCAGAAAGGGGTAGGAATCGGAGGACACGATACGGCATCGATGAATCGCGGATCGATACCATAGAAGTACCAGTATGATCCGCTCCATCTATACCCTGCAACGCCGTCCATATCGACATATGTCGGATAAAACCAGAAGTTCTCGCCAGACCTAAGCCAAACATAGGTGTACTGGTAAACGCAATCGACGATATAAGAAACAGCGGGTTTCGGCGGGATGAATGCGGGAGGAGGAGACTGTGGCGGTTGTCTCATCAGTCCTTTTTTACCCATATGAGCCATAACATCACTCCTAGTGGATGATTTTACATGCAAGTGTATCTTATACTACGTAGGTGAATAACCACTTGACTGTACGCATGCCTATCCCCTTCAAGTAGCGGTTTATTAAACCTGTCTATATATACGGAACAAAAGGCTGCCACGCGGCAGCCCTTTGGATATTGAACATCATTCCTCATTAGTGGAACAAAGGGCTGCGCACGGTCACCTTTTCGATATTGATTCTTCCCTTCCTGGCGCTACCCAGGGGCCGATTGTTAAAGGGTTGACGGCTTCTTTAGAATGGTTTAAGGATCATAAGTACGGTTATGGCAATCATAAGCAGCTGAGACGCCGTCTCGATTGTTACGATCTTTTTCATCAATCGACCGAGCTCGGAGGGTACTTCATCCCCTTTGCTTTGACTTATAGATACAATCTCCATGATCTTTTTCATGCGCGGCCCGATCAATCCCTCGATCGTGGCGGCCATGAGCAGCGATAAAAGGATCGATATATTTAGCCACATTTGGGACAACCCCATCTTCGTTATGATCATAAGCCAAACCCCGGTAATAATAAGTACGGCTCCGCCAATTTTAGGCAGGATGGCAAGCTTGTTCGTTACATCAAAAGCAAAGTGCAACTGGCCGGCGGTTCTAGCGGACCTTCGAATGACGGGTACCACTAAAGCGGGACCGATTACCGCGATAGAAGCCAATATGTGCAAAACGAGGATCCATCCAAACAAACTCACCATCTCCCTTTTTGCTCCTTAGCACACCGGATTCTCGCTTTGATAGGCGAGTCCGACCCTTTTCCTCTTAAAAGACCCTCCGAGCTCGATAGGGTCCAGCATGCATTTCACGACATCATCATAAGCAACATCCAGCTCTTGAAGCCGACTGAACAAGTAACCGGCTATTTCGGCCTCGGATAATTCCTTGATCGTCTTCGGAATTGATATGGGCAAGGTTTCCGTTGTTACATGCAGATGAACCGACGCCGGAGGTTCTATCGAATCAATCATAGTTCCCGGACACATTATTGACCAATCAAGCTCAGACTGCAGCAGTCGTTCAAAATTCCGGTTGTGATTTTTATACGCAGGCGGGAATCCGGGCAGATTGTTGCCAATGAGATCAGTATATGGAATATCCAGCAGGCCGGCACCTCCCATTACCCATACCCTCCCGGAAAAACTAGGGTGGATTTCACATTGGCTTATAATGTTATCAACGAGACGAACGAACTCATCTCCTTGACCTGCATGGCCGGCAGCAATAATAGCGGCGTCTTGATGCGAGAGCGCCTCGCCGACGCTTACTGGGTTTATGATATCGTCCACGATCACCTTCACATGTTTGGCGGAACGCTCTCCTTGCTGTTCATAAAACTTCTCGGAATTTCGCACGAATGCAGTCATTTCATGTCCCATTTTACACCCTTGCTCCAGCGCTCTTCTCCCCGTATTTCCCGTTGCTCCGAAAACAATAATTTTCATCGCTTTTTCCTCCTTTTATAACTGACTCCCGATATTTCATCTCTGGATTGACTCAAGCTTAGCATCGTTTAAAAATCTTGATAAGAACCCACTTTAATGTAGGGTCCTTACTTAAAAGTAAGCATTAAGCCCACGGCGAAAATCTTAAGGAAGATTGACTGTAAATAGCAAAAGCTGCCAGGGAAAATCCCTTGGCAGCTTTTGTTATGAGTCCTTGAATTGGTGTGCAAATGAATTGAACCAGCTTTAAGAAGCAGATTCTTCATATTTCCGCTTATTATGGTTTTCTCCCCAAGCACACATGACTTCTGCTACAGGAATCAATGTTTTACCATATTCACTAAGGGAATATTCTACTTTTGGAGGGACGGTGGGGTAGACCGTTCTATCGATTATGCCTTCTCGTTCCAAGTCCCGTAGATGTTGTGAAAGCATTTTTTGAGAAACATCAGGTATAAGCTTTTCCAGATCGTTGAATCGCTTATTGGATTGTATCAAATGCCATAAAATCATTGGTTTCCATTTGCCGCCTAGAACATGAATGATTGTCTCCACTGGACATTCAAGCTGATGAATCATTGATAAATCATCCCCTTACCTTTAAGTAAGCTCATTACCCTAAAGCATAGACTTAACAAAATTTTACAGGATGTTTGCAATCCGGTCAACCCAATAAAATTAATTCGTTTTCAGTACGATTCAGTTTTCTCACGAATGCTCGCTTATTCGCAGGATTTCGCCCATGAAAGAAATGCAAAAGGATAGTAAGAGAGCAAGTGTAGTAGACCAAGACAACATGAAGGCGTGAGGAAAGGGGGAGGTTTCAATCCCATATCCTTCCATTTACTGCACGCATTCTCCACGCCGCCCCTGGAGCATACTTTCTTGTGATTAACGACGTAGCCTGCTTCCCATAAGGCGTTCATCATGCGCGGATACCCGAAGTAAGGGTGTGCGAAATGGATGGCCATCATGTGTTCTTTGATCTCCTGATCTCGCTCTTGTCTTGCCTCGCTCAGAGACTGTGAGGCTCGCCATTTGTAATAACTGGCCCATCCATTTTTTCACCCACACCTTTAATTGGGTACAACTTCTGATCCCCCACTTCTCGGCTACCCTTTTGTAACTGGCTGATCCCTCCATGTATTCCCTTACTGCTACTATCTTAAATTCTTCCGTATATGGATTGAATGTTTGTGCTTTTTTAGGCCAAACAAAAATCCCCTCCAAGTTCACTCATTCCTTATGGTACCATAAGGTTTTTTCTGAGTGTCTACTTGAAGGGGATAATATCATCAGGCTGGAATTAAGCGGTCTTTATTCCTTAAACGATCAGGCGTGAAAATCGAGCCCCGAATGAACTTCTTTCACGTATTCGCCGCGAATGCAGAAGTCTCCGAAGTGCTCGCCCTCCGTCCGTTCCTTCGCATAACGGTTCAGAATCGGCCGCAGCTCGTTCAGAATTTCGGTCTCGCCGATATTCTCGCGGTATAGCTTGTTCAGCCGGTTGCCGGCGAATCCGCCGCCCAGGTACAGGTTGTATTTGCCGGGAGCCTTGCCAATGAACGAGATCTCCGCCAATGCCGGGCGGGCGCATCCGTTAGGACAACCGGTCATGCGAATAACGATCTCGTCGTCGCGCAGGCCCGCTTCATCCAGAATCAATTCAATCTTGTCGAGCAGCGTAGGCAAGTATCGCTCCGCCTCCGCCATAGCCAGTCCGCAAGTCGGCAAAGCCACGCAAGCCATTGAATTTCTTCGCAGCGCAGAGTAGGCTGTCCCGTCCGTCAGTCCGTACGCTTCGATAAGTTCCTGGATTTTTTTCTTCTTCTGGCTGGTTACGTTCCCGATAATCAGGTTCTGGTTGGGCGTGAGGCGAAAATCTCCCGTGTGAACCTTGGCTATTTCACATAGGCCGGTCATGAGAAGATAGTCGTTCTCGTCTTTCACGCGGCCGTTCTGGATATACAACGTAAAATGCCAATTGTTGTCGCTACCCTTCACCCAACCGTAACGGTCGCCGTTATGGTCGAAATGATAGGAACGGGCTTCTTGCAGCTTCCAGCCTAACCGCAGCTGCAGCTCATCGATAAACCACTCGATGCCGCGATCGTCAATCGTGTATTTGAAACGAGCATGCTTCCGTACCGCACGATCGCCGTAATCCCGTTGGATGGTGACCGTTTTCTCCGCTACTTCGATCAGTTGATCCGGCGTGATGAAGCCGATCGTACGCGCCACCTGCGGATACGTCTTCGGATCTCCGTGCGACATCCCCATACCGCCGCCCACTGCGACATTAAAGCCTAGCAGATGCCCGTTCTCATGAATCGCAATGAGGCCCAGATCTTGGGAGAAAACGTCAACTTCATTCGCAGGAGGGACCGCGATGCCAATCTTGAATTTACGTGGTAAATAGACGGCGCCGTAGATCGGCTCCTGCTCATCCCCCTCCCTGCTGTCTACCAACTTCTCCTCATCCAGCCAGATTTCGTGATAAGCCCGGGTATGCGGATCGAGGTGACGGCTCACCTTCTGTGCCCATTCATATACCTGCTCGTGAACTTCCGACTGGTTCGGATTCGGGTTGCACATCACGTTGCGGTTCACGTCCCCGCATGCGGCAAGAGTGCTTAACAGCTCGTCGTTGACTTCCTGGATAAGCTTCTTCATATTCCACTTGATGACTCCGTGCAGTTGGAATGACTGCCTCGTCGTCAACCGAATCGTACCGTTGCCATGCTGCCGCGCGACCCGATCCATCATGAGCCATTGCTCTGGCGTCACGATGCCGCCGGCCGCCCGTACCCGCACCATGAACTGATAAGCCGGCTCCAGCTTCTGCTTGCTCCGTTCATTGCGCACGTCGCGGTCATCCTGCATGTAGCTTCCGTGGAATTTCATAAGTCGGTTGTCGTCCTCGGAGATTGACCCGGTAATCCTGTCCTTCAGCGATTCCTCAAGCGTGCCCCGCAAATAATCGCTTCTGTGCTTAATCGCCTCTACGTCGCTGTGCGGCGCGCTGCTTTGCGATAGTAGGTTGTTGTCTGACATACTTCTACCTCCTCCGGAATCAATAAACGTCACGTTGATAACGCTTTTCTTGCTGCATCTTCGTCAAGTACGCCGCCGCATCCTCTTCGCTAAGGCCGCCTTCCTGCTTCAGAATCGCAATTAAAGCGGCTTGGACGTCATGCGCCATCTTCTTCTCGTCTCCGCAGACGTAGACGGCAGCCCCTTCCTCCAGCCATTGATACAGCTCCTTGCTCTTCTCCAGCATCCGGTGCTGAACGTATATCTTCTGCTCCGTATCACGCGAAAAGGCGACGTCCATGCGCGTCAGTACGCCTTCTTTCAGCCAGCGCTGCCATTCAACCTGATAAAGGAAATCGGATGAGAAATGCTGATCGCCATAGAAAAGCCATGTCTTGCCTTCCGCCCCAATCTCCTCCCGTTCGCCCAGGAAAGCACGGAATGGAGCGACTCCCGTACCCGGACCGATCATAATAATCGGAGTACCCGGATTGGACGGAAGCTTGAAATTCGGGTTGTCCTGAACGAATACCGGCAAGGTCTTTCCCGGTTCAAGCCGCTCCGACGCGTAAGTCGAGCAAACGCCGTAACGGACTCTTCCATGAGTCTCGTAATGCACCTTGCGGATCGTGAGGTGCACTTCGCCCGGATAGGCCTTCGGGCTGCTGGCTATCGAATAAAGTCTTGGCGGTATTTTTCTCAGCAGGGGTACGAAGGAGCTTGCCGTAACGCCTTTCCATTCATAATCACGCGCCAGGTCGAGCAGATCGCGCCCTTTAAGATACTCTCTTAATTCTTGCTCTCCGCCGGCTGCGAGCAACGCCTTCAATCCGTTGCCCGGGGCTAGCTCCGCCGCTTGCTCGATCAACGGCTTCGTCAGAACCGTAATCTCGTAGCGGCTTGTCAGAGCCTCCTTCAGGGAAAGCTCCTCTGTGCTTTTAGGAATCGCGACGAGTTCATCCGGATTCCATCCCATCGTTTCGATCAGATCGTCGACGAGCCGAGGATAATTCTGTGGATAGACGCCCAGACTGTCGCCCGCCTCATATTGGAGGCCGGAATTTTCAAGGGAGATCTCCAGGTGACGAGTCTCCCGATCCGACCCGCGTCCGTTCAAGTTCAAATTCTCAAGCACGGCAGCTTGAAACGGATGGGATCTGGAATATTCCGAAGATTCTCCCCCATGAACTGCGGAAGTACTGACGAGCGTCGGCGCCTGGGCGGCGACCGAAGCCTGCCCAAGGGAAGCGAGAACGTCCGCGATCCACATCTCCGCCTGTTCGTCGTAATCCACGTCACAGTCGACACGCGGAGCAAGTCGTTTGCCGCCTAGCTCTTCCAGACGCTGATCGAAGTCCTTGCCCGTTTTGCAAAAGAACTCGTAGGAAGTGTCGCCTAACGCAAGCACCGAGAACGGCATCCCTTCCAATTGGGGCGCTCTCTTGCTAAATAGGAACTCGTAGAAAGAAATCGCATTGTCCGGCGGATCTCCTTCTCCATGCGTGCTCACAAGTATGAGCAAATTTTGAACCTTCTTCAATGTATTCGGCTTAAAGTCGATCATCGAAGAGAGCGTCACCTGAAAGCCTTGATCCTGCAGCTTGCCGGTCAGCTTCTTTGCTAGCTTATGGCTGTTCCCGGTCTGCGATCCGAAAAGCACCGTCACCTCTTTGGAGACGGCCGGGGCGCTTGTAGATGGAGCGGCTGCTCCCGCTTGAGCTCCTACGGTCGAAAGAGCTGTCAGATAACCGCTCAACCAGATTTTCTGCCCTTCCGTAAGCGTGGGCAACAAGCGGTTAAGCAACTCCAACTGATCTTGTTGAAACGGACTGTTCGTTACTTGCAACATGAATCCTACACACCTCGCTCGCTTAGCATAAGATATATCCCGATCAATCTGATATCATTTATTGACATGCTTCTTTAAAAGTACCATGCTCTGACAGGAGTAACAAGACAGATGATTTTATAGCATTCATAAGTTTTTGCAATAAAGCATAACTACGCCTCAATTGCGACCCGATTCAAAGCGGCGACTGCGGAGGATTTCGCATATTCGATCCAATGACGGCAAAATAACAAAATTCTACAACAAAAAACTGTTCAATCTCCGACTAGGAAAGTGAACATCCAATATTAAAGTCTATTGTCATGTACCGACCGCCACGTTCGTACAATAGAAAGATGACGCTCGTACGATGATAGTCTGCCTTAGGGGGATCGAACATGAAAATAACGTCCGGAGGGTTCGAAGTCGTTTATCACGGCAGAGTATTCGCCTACGGGATGAGCCCGATCGAAATCACGTTGTCCGAAGAGAAGGACCCTTTAACGTTCGTATTTTGTATCGAACACAAACCGGAACGGGATGACTTCATGACGGACATCCGCCTTGTCCGATACAACGAGGTGCGAATCGCATGCGTCAACTTCCCTAGAGGCAAGCCAACCGGAAACCAAGACATGATCCATCTCGGGGTTCTGAACAATCGCAAGCTGTCTCTTCGTTACGAAGTAACCATCAATTTCGATTCGACGGCTTGGTTGCTGAACTTTACATTCTACGCGGGGGAAGGGGTTTCGGACCTTGAATAAAATCGAAATCCAAGACCCTAGAGTCGCCAGCAAGATCATTGCGGCCAATGCGGAGAACGACAGACGCAAAGCGGAACTCGGATTCCTCGGCAAATTCTTCGGATCAGGGGACAACGTCCGCTTGTACATCGTAGGCACGATTGCGCTCGGAGTGCTCTTGATCGCACTCATCTACACCTTAACGCCAGACAAATATCGTTCGGCCGATTTCGGATTAAAGGAAATGTGGACGCTTGTGGTACTCCCCGTTGAATCGACGATTATCGGATACTTGATCGGATCGCGTTCGAAAGAAACCGGCAACTGAATCTCGCTCAATCTATACCCGATTCCCAAAGATTTGTCACATTTACTTATGATAAGGCTCACCGCGCTGTCTGTAACGGAAAGTTTTTAAGAAAGACTATCCTGTGCATGAAGTGCCCCCAAAGTGAAGTTCGCGAGCACCTATAAAAATTACTTTCCGATTACCCGAATGACGCGGAGATCAACTACCAAACCGGGATCGCGCATGCCAATTCCGGCTTGGGACGCGAGGCTATCCCATATTATGAGCGGGCTCTTAAGTTGGTAATGGAAACCACCTCAGACGAAAAGCTTCATTATTTTAAACGCGGGATATTGGCTTACAACGAAGACCTTGATGAAACAGCCGAATGATCATAACATAGCGTAATGCAATAACTAGATAATAAACCAATAGAATCATTTGATATAAAGGACTTCACTTCATTCAAAGACAATGTTGTTGTCTCCCGACAACGGTGGAGGAAATCCCGCTTTACAGCGGGATTCCACCTGATTAAATTAACGAAAATTGTTTGCCAACATGCTGCAATCGATCCAGTGCAAAATCCAGGTCTTCCTGCGTATGGCTCGCCGTAATGATCAATCTCACCCTGCCTTTATCCATCGCTACCGTGGGGTAAACGATACCTTGCGCGAAAATACCTTCCGCCAGCAGTGCATCCGAGAATAGCATCGTCGCGGCCGGATTGCCTACGATAATGGGAATAATCGGTGTTTCGCTCTGTCCCGTGTCGAAGCCGAATTTATGCAGCTTCTCGCGAAAGTAATGCGTATTGCTCCACAGCCTCTCTGTCAGCTCTGGACTATTCTTGAGCACGCGAATGGCGGCAAGACACATGGCGGCAACCGATGGCGGCTGCGAGGTGCTGAACAGAAAAGAACGCGCTTTATGGATCAGGTAGTCCTTCAGCAGCTGCGACCCGGCCATATACCCGCCTACGGCGCCGATCGCTTTTGACAATGTACCGACCTGAATGTGAACCCTGCCGTGTAGATTGAAATGATCGGTCGAGCCTTTGCCAAAACGTCCGAGTACGCCGCTTGCATGCGCATCGTCGACATAGACGATTGCGTCGTACCGCTCCGCCAATTCGACAATTTGCGGCAGTGGCGCGATATCTCCGTCCATACTAAACACTCCGTCCGTTACGACTAGACGGGTACGGAACGAACCGCTCTCTTTCAAGCGCTGCTCCAACTGATCTAGATCCTTATGGGCATAAATTTTCCGGTTCGCTTTCGTCAGCCGAATGCCGTCGATAATGCTTGCATGATTGAGCTCATCGCTGATGACGACATCGTCCGAACCGAGGATCGATCCGAGAATACCTTGGTTCGTCGTGAAGCCGGACTGGAATACAAGCGTAGCTTCCGTGCCTTTAAACGATGCGAGCTCACGCTCCAGATCGTCGTGAATGCGCAGCGTGCCGGTAATCGTACGGACGGAGCCGCTGCCGGCGCCGTATGTTTCGATCGCTTCGATCGCCGCTTTCTTCAAATCGGGGTGATTTGTCAGCCCCAAATAATTGTTCGAGGACATTTGCAGAACTTTACGGCCGTTCAGCACCATCCAGGTATCGGAGCCGCTGTCCCATACGGTTAACGGGCGGTATCTGCCGTCAACTCTGAGCTGATCGAGCTCTGCGGATAAATGATCGAAATTCGCCATGTCATACCTACCTCTCTTCGTGTATCGTCAAATTAGTTACTCGTGCGTGAAGACAATTTTGCCGCAATTTCCAGATTTCATCAATTCAAATCCTTCTTCGAAGCGGTCCAATGTAAACTTATGCGTCACCAGCCCATCCAGTTTCAGTCTGCCCGAATCGAGCAGTCCTTTCATCTGATACCAGGTCTGGTACATACGGCGGCCGGTAATGCCTTCAACGCGAATGCCTTTAAATATAAGATGGCGGGCCAAGTCGAGCGAGACTTCACTCGTTGGAATACCAAGCAGCGACACCCGCGCCGCATTCGCCGCCGCTTCGAAACCTCCCCGGACCGCCGCCGGATGGCCGGACATTTCAAGAACGACTTCGGCGCCCTCTCCGTTCGTATGCGAACGAACCGCTTCGACCATAGACGTCTCTGCACTGTTGACGAGTACGTCTGCCCCCATTTGTCTGGCCAAGTCGAGGCGGTAAGGGTTGATGTCGACAGCGATAATGGTGCCGGCGCCGCAAGCTTTAGCCACCGCTATCGCCATGAGTCCGATCGCGCCGGTGCCGATAATGGCAACCGATTTGCCGACGATGTCGCCGGAGAGGACCGTCTGTACGGCATTGCCGAGCGGATCCTGCAAGCATGCCCGCTCGAATGGCATATCCGGTCGGTTATGAATGACGTTGCTTGCCGGCAATACGGCGAACTCGGCAAAACAACCCGGCGCCGAGATGCCGAAGCTGCGCGTATTAGGGCAAACGTGGGCATTGCTTGTACGGCACGCCCGGCAATAGCCGCATACGATGTGGCCTTCGCCGGAAATGTGATCGCCGACCTTCGCATTGGTTACTTGATCGCCGACCGCTTCAACGATACCGGCAAATTCATGACCGAATACGTTTGGCGTGACAACCGCGCTTGCCGCCCATGCATCCCAATTGTAAATATGAACATCGGTACCGCAAATCGAAGTCGCTTTAACGCGGACCAGCACTTCATGCGGGCCGATTTCCGGAATCGGCACTTCTTTTAACACCGCACCCGGACCGCGGTCTTGTTTGACGAGCCCAACCATCGTTTTTTTATCCATCGGCTCCCTCACCTTTAAAAGATTCGATAAGTATATGTTATATTATACATTTGTACGTTATACTATACAATAGCAGATATTGATATTTCCAATCTGACTTGGATCTCATTTGAACAGGATACACAATGGAACGCCCTTACTTTTATACGATATACTATACACATGTAAAACTTAATGTACATTCTTGCGAGACATTTTGCATTTTATGTTAGCGGTTTGTTCGGTATAATGGTGGGAGATGAATCGGTGGAACCAGGAGGAACAATGGAACATATTCACAAAAAAGTCGGTAAAAATTTGCAAGCCATCCGCAAAACGCGGGGACTCAGCCTGGATCAGGTTGCAGAGCTGACCGGCGTCAGCAAAGCGATGCTCGGCCAAATCGAACGAGGCGATTCCAATCCAACCATCTCGGTGTTATGGAAAATTGTAAACGGGCTGCGTATATCGTTTACGTCGCTGATCGAAGAAGACGAGCCGAAGATTTCGGTCATCAATACGGATGAAATCGAACCCTTTATGGAACAGGAAGGCGCTTATCGGGTGTACCCGATGTTCCCGTTTGACCAGCGGAAGGGCTTTGAGATTTATACGGTACATATGGATCCGGGCTGCAAGCACGAGTCGGAATCGCATAACGAAGGTGTCGAAGAATATATCGTCGTGTCAAACGGCCTGCTCGACATAACGATAAACGGAGAAGTATACGCGATTAAAGCGAACAACTCCATTCACTTCTCCGCCGATCAGCCGCATTCGTACCAGAACAACACAGACCAGGTAATATCGTATATTACGCTTATCCATTATCCGGGGTGAGCTGCAAACAAACAGCCTTAGTTCTCTGATAAATAGAAGAGCTAAGGCTGTTTTTTATCCAGTATTGATCATTAGCGTCTATCCAGCAGGCAGGACGTATCCTTGTCAATCCGCTGCCATCGCTCACCCGGTGCTCTTTTTGTATTTCGTGAAACTCACGGAGAAGCCAACTGAACCGTTATTTCCATTCGCCTTGCAGTTTGTTCGCCTGAATTTCTTTGTTCACTTCGTCGATGACTTCTTGACCGCCTTTGGACAAGTATTCTTGCACCATCTTATCCCAATCGTCTATCGGTCTTTGGCCGAGCACCATCTTCGTCGTTTCACCGGTTATATATTTGTTGAGCTCGGTTTTCTTGGCCATGTAATCGGGAGCGATGACGCGGCTGGACGGATCGATGTAAGATTTCGTCGCTTTCAGCATTTCGGCCATGTTCTTATTGAATTCTCTGCCTTCCTTGGACGGATCCGATTTCGCGAATTCATCCAGATCGGCATCGTTCAATGCCCAGCCGTCATTCAATATATAGGCGTTAGGCGCTGCCGTCGAGCGGTTCTCCAAATGCCGACTTTGCCTGCGTTAAACGACTTAAATACATCCTTGTATGTCGTAACCGGCCAATCTTTGTTCAGAATGCCTTCTTTGTTCAGATCATATAGAAATTGTACCTTCTCTTTGTTCACCGGCGAGATGTTCCCCGGAATATATTGGCCTTTATCATTTTTATGATACCAATTCGTGTTGCTGTAGTAGGCGCCGTTCGCCGGATCGTAGTAGATGTCTTTGGCCAAGCCCAAACCTTGTGTATCGGCTTTGCCGTTCCCGTCCGGGTCATTCTTCGTAAACGCAACAACTACCTGCTTCAGCTCTTCATAATTCGTCGGCATCTTCAGTCCGAGCTTGTCGAGCCAGTCCTTGCGGATAACCATCTTCTTGCCGCCCTTGGCGGAGAAATAGTCGGGAATTCCGTACACGTGCCCATCGACCTTCAAGGAATCCCACACGAAATCCGGAACAACCTTGAACGTTTCGTACTGCTGCAGAAACTCGTCGAGCGGCAGAAAAGCGCCTTCCTTCGCCCACTTCAAATAGTTGGAGTCCACTTCCTCCATGCCGATGACGTCGGGGAGATCGCCGGATGCCATCTTGACTGCTAATTTCTCCTCATACGTATCCCAAGGGATGTACTGGGATTTAAAGTCAATATTGAATTTCTCGTTGACGGCTTCGCTCTCAGGCAAGTGTTGCAGCAAAGGCCAGAAAGAACGCGCCGGAATTGACCTGGATCGAGTCAAGCGTTAAGCCCGAGCTTGGATTCGG
Organism: Paenibacillus solisilvae; assembly: GCF_042656405.1. NCBI lineage: Bacteria > Bacillati > Bacillota > Bacilli > Caryophanales > Paenibacillaceae > Paenibacillus > Paenibacillus solisilvae. Next base: position 18,917 of record NZ_JBHSOW010000038.1, read on the forward strand.
ATATGCTTCTTTGCACGGCCTGTGCGTACATTTATATCTGCTTGAGGATTGAGCTAACAGGCAGGTTAGTTCAGTTATAGAGCATTTCTTTGTAATGAGGAATGCTTTTTTGGGTTAAAAAAAGGATATCTTTATAACAACAACAATGTATTTAATATCAGTAATTTTTTATTGTAAAACGATAAATAATGTGTTAAAGTCAAATTAAATTTAATAATAAGTGAGGGGCTTTTGCTTTTTATGGAACGAGGAACAACACTCTTTTTAAAGGTAGCTGTTATACTTATTGGGATCCCATTTCTTGCTTTGTGCATATTTTTGGTGCCTGAGATAGCGAATTATGCAACAGAATTGTATCCAGATTATACTTATATGAAATATCTCGTTTTAATTGATTTGTATGCATCGGCGATACCTTTTTACTTTGCTCTGTACCAAGCTTTTAAACTTTTAAGCTATATTGACAAGAACAAAGCTTTCTCGGAATTATCTGTACAAGCTTTAAAGAATATCAAATACTGTGCAATCACATTCAGTATCTTGTATGTGGTAGGTATGCCACTCTTCTATCTCATTGCGGAGAAAGACGATGCCCCTGGTATCATAGTAATCGGAATGGTCATCATTTTTGCCTCCATGGTGATTGCCGTTTTTGCTGCTGTTCTCCAAAAGCTTTTAAAAGAGGCTATTGATATAAAATCAGAAAATGATTTGACGGTCTGAGGTGAATAACATGGCGATTATAATCAATATTGATGTGATGTTGGCTAAAAGAAAAATGAGCGTAACAGAACTTTCGGAGAGGGTTGGAATAACAATGGCGAACCTCTCTATATTGAAAAATGGAAAGGCAAAAGCGATTCGAATATCAACTTTAGAGGCGATTTGTAAGGCTTTAGAATGTCAGCCTGGAGATATATTAGAATACAAAAGTGACGGAGACACCACCATTATCGGTTAATGTGAGTAGTGATAGTTCAATAACCGAGCATAACCCCACCAACGAATGGTGGGGTTATGTATTATTTGGAAAACAATAAAAATCACTTTTTTGTAGGGGAAGGAAAATCAGAAATGGACGAGCGTCCGGGCGCACTCTACTATTCTGCCCATTCGTTGAGAAAAGGCAGTCAATAAGCTGACTGCCTTTTCAACGATTTTATTGAGCTTGACGAAGACCGCGCCCGGACCAGGCGCTGCCGCCGCTTCCCCACATGCTGTAATAAGCAAATTTGTTTCAATAGGAGCTCTTCTATGTAGAATAGCAGTAGCCCCTGTTACTTGTTAAAGGTTTGCTTCACTGCCTCAAGATAGCCGTACCCATATAGGTCATCCGGTTGAAGATAACTGGTTTCCGTCCATTCGTTCCAGCTGTTAATGGTGATCAATGGATGTTGACCTGGATGCTTGTCGGCATATTGCTTTGCCAGCTGAAGCGCCTTTTGCACATTGTCCGGTGTGTTCTGCTTCACAATGCCGGGACGGAATTCTTGAAATCTCGGATTGTTGTCCCATCCGATTGAAATATGCGGGAAATAAGGAATGTCATAGGTTTGATCAATTCGCTGCCATTCCTGAACGACATCCTTCATAATGTCATCATAGTCTCTGTCGATATTTGCAAAATGCACAAACTGATAGTGTGACAAGCTGTCAAATCCCAGCAGTGTGACAACTTCGCTTGTCGTTGCCTTTTTGCCGCCATCGACGCCGCTAAGATTGAAACTCATCTCGCTCCATATGGTCAATTGAAGATGAAGTCCCGAAAGCCCTTCCTCTATCGCCCGATTTCGGAACCATTCGAACGCGTCTTTGGTTGCGTTCGCTCCTCCCAGGCCCTTCATTAAATTTGCCAGATCGTAAATCATAAATACAGGCTTGCCGTCGATGGTGTAGTAGGAAGGGTGTTTGAAGTATTCGGCGATCAACCGATTGGCAATTCGTTCGAACTCGAGTCGATCGACCGACGCATCCCAAATGATCGTATCCTCCATATGAGAAAGCCGGATATCCCACGTATGATTGACGTCGTGATTCGCCCACATCAAGTAAAATTTAACCCTGTCATTGTTTCGTGCTTTCAAGTATCCGTTATTTAAACACTGCTCCAAGAAAGGCCGCTTGTCATACCAATACCAGTCATAGATAAACACATTGACTCCGTGGTCTGCTGCAGCATTAATTTGCATTTCCATCACATAAGGATCCGCTTCATTGACATATCCCCATAGCGGTTTCCTCGGCCAATTGTGTTCCGGAAATTTTCTCACGGCATTTTTGACGGACTGCCACTCACCGATTCCTTCCGGCCAGAACATCCTGGTTCTGGGTTCGTCACCCGTATAAGCCGGCCAGACATAAGCCGCTACATCATAGTTATTCATGTTCTTCATACGAAGCCCTCCTGATATAAATGTACGAGAAGCAATGATTGCCAAACTGACGTCGACGGTCATCGTCAATCGCGATATGTCCATATACGACCTACTAATTAACAGAAAGTTCCTTTAGTTCAAATAATGGTATTATTTGGAGGTAACTGAAGGAAATTTTCAATGAATTTCGTTATAGTTCCTCCGTGAGAAACAATAGCAACTCTTATATATTGTTTACTATTATCTTTTATGTAAGAAAAGATTTTGACAATCAACGATATTCGATAAAAATATCCGCCGCATTTACTGTCTCTTCCTAAGATTCGTCATGTCGAATTACTAATATCTCCAATAGCATTCACCTCAATTATGTTAAAATTATTATAACTAATTTTACCATATCTAGCTGAAACCTAATATACTGATATTCCAAGGCGGTTGATTAAAAACATCAATAAATAATGATATGCTACTTTCGCTTAACGAACAAAACTATATCAATACTTTTCTCATTTTCGTACATTTCATTTCCTGTCCCGAACTTAGTTTGTGTGTCCGGTGTTCAAGAATTCTATATCCATTTTTTAAATAAAAGCTTTCCGCATTAATAGAGGCATCCATCTCCAAATAACGAATCTTCTTTTCTATTGCGATTTTTTCCAGAGCGTTTAATATTGTAGTCCCTACTCCAATACCGCCCCACCGATGAATGTACATAAACCGCTCTTAGTTCATTGTTTACGGGACAATAGAGCCAAATCCGACAATGGTTCCCTCGATTTTTGCCACTACCATTATTTCTTTATATCCTTCAATTGCATTTTTTATTTTAATAAGCCTACTGACATCAATAGCAGATGACCAATTTTCTAATATTTCTATAGGATAATATTTAGATGCCGTTTTATGAACAGCATCATAATGGACATTCAATATGGCTTCAGCATTATCTGTGGTTGCTTGTTCAATTAAAATATTTTTCAATAGGTCCACACCCTTTGAGTTTATTGCCTTTATCAGACAACTCCTCTTTCCCGCAACTCTCTTTAACATACCATATGGTGGAATTAAGTTTTATAAGTTTTTTTGGGTGAAAATTCCCGTGGCCTCTTCCGCACAGTTATCGAACCGGCAAGCTATATTCCAATCCCCCGTATAAACTTCCTTTTCAGCGATAGATAGAAGCAAATATCAAGCACCACAAACACGCCGTACATCATAAACACCCTGCTCTTCAGAAAAGCCGAGTACACGGTTAAATTGAGTGTGGAGTTGATAAGGAATAGTCCTAATATTCCTCCGACGACCATTGGTGCGAAGAAAATAATCGCAAGATTCGTACGCAAATAGGCCTTATATTCTGCGGCTGTCAATCCGATCTTAGTCAGCAGCTCGGCTTGCTCTTTCTCCTCGTCCATACCTGTCACAATTCCTTCGTGCTTTCTTTGTGACATCCCGCGAACGAATCAACATACGTGATGCATCTTAACTTAAGCTGCTTCTGTCCAGGTCAAAACGGTTTTCTCTGGCGTGAACGTTTCTCCGCTTTGAACAATTCCGGCTAGAATGCGTGCCAGCTTTCCAATTAGCTTGAAGATGGATTGCTGCTTTTTCATCTTCTTTTCTTGTAAATGATGCTCATGCAGATGGCGGAAAACGGGATTATTCCAAACAAGCTGAACCGTCGCGAGATAGAGATATTTTCACCGGTTTAGTTTTTCAAAACCTTCGATAGAATTCGAAAAAGAGAGATGCCGTTTTAATAGGACAATTCCTCGAAAATTCGTGGCCTGTGCCACATGCGTTTCTTTGGCCATGTCGACCCCTACGACGAGATGCGAGGTGGTAATTCGTTCAATCCGTTGATTTTGTGCGTCTGATTGCTTAATCTTCATAGTAAGAGCGCCTCCTTGATGGTGTATTGGACAAACCCATCATACCGAGGCGCTCCCTTTTTGACAAAGCACATTTCTTAAGCTCTACAGGAATGTTTAGCTCAGCAAAATCATCAGGCGAATCCGCCCTTGTTAGCTATTTCCTGGTATTACTAATAACTGTTGAACCAACGACAAGCGTAACTACAATGACCACTATATTAAATACTGTATCTTCTATGTCGTGAACTTGATGATGAGTTAAATTATAAAAGTATCCTATTTCAATAAATAAGATAAGCAACCAGATACCTAAATACTAGCTCGTAGCGAAGGGCTGCTATTTAAGTACCCTACGGCATTGCACTATTGTGTCCGTTAACGTAATGCGAAATGTAATCGAAGACTCCCCTGATAGTCTGCAAACTCATATCTCAACAGACAAGGCCTGTTCTGGTTTGTACAGCGGGCCGTGGCGCTTTGACGCAGAATTCGTTTTGGATTTCGCTCTTTTCCAGATGAAACGGCACCCCGATATAACCCAAGAAAGTATTGTCTTTTGAAGCTTACCGTAGTAAAATGATCTAATTCTTAACAGCATGAATAAATAGGAGAGAGAATGGCATGAACGCAGTAGAAAAAGTCAGCAACTTTGTAGGTAAAACGTTTTCACTTTGGGTTATCTTGTTCGCTTGTCTTGGATTCTTTGCTCCACACCTGTTCACCGGGTACAAATCCTCGATTTCACCGCTTCTGGGCATCGTTATGTTCGGCATGGGGCTCACGCTTTCCGCAGCCGACTTTCGCGAAGTGTTTCGTCGGCCTAAGGATGTCGCTATCGGTGTAATCGGACACTATCTCATCATGCCTTCCATCGCGTATTTGTTGGCCATCGGCTTGAACCTTCCTCCGGAAATTGCGGTTGGCGTCATCTTGGTCGGCTGCTGCCCTAGCGGTACCGCCTCCAACGTCATGACTTTCCTTGCCAAAGGCGATGTAGCTCTCGGCGTATCGATCGCTTCCGTTTCTACCGTCATCGCGCCATTTGCCACTCCGGCCCTGATCTCGCTTTTGGCTGGCAAATGGATGGATATTAATGCGAAGTCTTTGTTTATGGACATCGTGCAGGTGGTCATTGTACCAATCGTGCTAGGCATTATTGTGAAGGCTATACTCCGCAAGCAAGCCGAAGCTAGCGTCAAAGCACTGCCGCTCGTTTCCACGATTGCGATCGTGCTCATTGTCGCCATCGTCGTAAGCTTGAACCAGCCGAAAATCATGACCAACGGACTGCTCATTTTCGCAGCTGTCATCCTCCACAATTTGCTCGGATACGCATTCGGTTATTTCTTTGCTAAGCTGTTCGGCATGGATCTGGCCAAACGCAAGGCGGTTACGCTGGAAACGGGGATGCAGAACTCGGGTCTGGGAGCAGCTTTGGCTGCAGCGCATTTTAGCCCACTGGCAGCTGTACCAAGCGCCCTGTTCAGCGTATGGCACAACTTGTCAGGTTCGATGCTGGCCACTTGGTTTGCGAGAAGAACCGAAGATAAGAACAAGCAGTAGTCAGCATAAAAAAGCATCGCGCCAATTTGGTTGGTGGGTGCTTTTTTGCATTTTTAGGGGGTACCCATCATTGAAAAAATTACCGCCCGGGGATCGACATCGCTCAGCAAACCCATGTCGCACGTGCAGTTAACTTTCGAGGGATCGCGCTTGGTAATCCCCTTTCCTTCTCGAATGATGAAGAAGGATTTCAAAATCTTCTTCGTTGGATCCATTCGCTGCAAGCGAAGCATAGCTTAACAGAAGCCATTGTTGGCATGGAGCCTACCGGTCATTACTGGCTTAACCTTTCCAACTGGCTTTCCGAACGGATCGGTATAAAAATGGCCTTTGAGTGTGGGAATCAGCGTTCCTTCTCCGTAATTTTTCGTTTGCTTTATCACCATTGGGAATATCCTCCTTAAATATATTAGGATTACACTTTACTGAACCGTTTCGGACTAAACAATTCAATCGGAAGCGAGGTTGTTCCCTCTGTGGCCAGATCCGCCAATATTTCGCCTACAACACTCGCGAACTTGAAGCCATGCCCTGAAAAACCTGCTCCGATCGCAACCTGTTTATACTCTGGATGAAGGGAAATAACAAAGTGTTCATCCGGGGTGTTCGAATAAAGGCACGTTTTAGCCTGCAAAAATTTTCCGTTCAGTTGCGGAATGCGGCTGCCGATATATTCCCTCATCCGTGCGATTTCGAAGTCATAAACCGTTCGGTCAATCGTTTCTGCCGTACACGGCTGACCCATGCGGAAGAAGGCAACTTTAGCCCCTTCCCCGCTGAGACCGAATGATGGAAATCCATAAAACTGCATGCCGTCTTCCGCTTCCCAGATGTAGATTGGAAATTGATCCAATCGAAACGGCTCAATCCCGTTCGTGGGTGCAAACCACATCATGACCTGCCGCTCGATCTGCAACTTCAACCCCAGACCTTCCAACACGTTCGGTGCCCACGCGCCAGGAGAAATGACCAAGCGACCGGCCTCATACACGCCATCCGCTGTGGTGACGATCACTTCTTCTCCGGAAGGATGAGCTTCCCAACGGATAACTGGCTCATAAAACCGCAATTCCGCCCCGTGTTTTTCCGCTTGCAACAAATGCGCCAGTACGCTGTTCTCAGGCCTTACAAATCCGGCTTTTTTTTCGTATAAGGCAATCGTCCCGTTTGCAGGCGTGAATGTCGTAAATTTTCTGTTAATTTCTTTTGCGTCTAGGATTTCATATGATAAGTTCCATGCTTTGGCACTTTCAATGCTTCCCTTTACTGTAAGACTGTTTTCGCTGCCCATCATCAGACCACCGGTAATGTTGAGAATGTTCGTACCGCTTTCGCGTTCAATTTCTTCCCATAATTCATAGGCACGCAGGAGAAGCGGAACATAGGCGGGATCTTCAAAATAAGCTTGACGAATGATTCGAGACCCGCCGTGGTGCGAACCTTGGTCGTGGGGTGAACCGAAACGTTCAAGGCCGAGTACGCGCTGTCCTCGTTTTGCTAATTGATAGGCTGTCGTACTACCCATACTACCCAGACCGATGACAATTACGTCGTAAAGCTGCTTTTTCACTGGATTCACTTCCCTTTCAAATGCATACTTACTTGGCGATAAACGAATATTCCTCGTTAACCGTAACCGGGTGACGGCGACCAAAATACTCCACATGCAGTGTTTTTCCTGGGGAAACGGCCTCCGGTTTCAGCCAAGCGTAAGCGATCGTGCGCCTTGAGGAGTAATTGCCGGCATCATCGGCAGCTAGTGTAGTCGGAGTGAGCAAAAAATGGCAGCTCCATCACGGTCATAATATTGTTTTAAGCTAATCGATACCACATCAATAATAATAAAATCCTCATCCAACTTGCCAATAAATAAGTCATGATACTCATCTTTATTTTCTTTTTTCCAACTACGAAAAATGTTCCAGAATCCATCGATTGTCCGCTTTATTGCACTATGTTCTTGCTCCCATTTTAGGAGAAGTTCAGTGTTAACCACCACCTTACTCATTGATAACCCTTAGAATTATATCACTTACCATTAGCGAATTCTGCCCGTTAGCACAACAGGCCGCCGAATGATCGGTAGCCTGTTCATCGTTGTATTCATAACATCTCTTGTGCTGCACCACAGAGCAATGAAAGTTAATCCGTTCTTTCATGGTAGTTTAATTCCGAAAAAAACCCTTGTTATTTATCTTTCAATGTTCTCTTTAAAAATAACATCTTTATCCAAGATTTTATTCACCTTAATTAGTTTATCATAACTAACATCACCATCATTTACAGCATATTCAACGTTTGCAGAAACAATATACTTACCGCTTTTGCTTGTTATACCTAAATTTGTATTTATATATTCGTTAGGATTTGAGTCACTTTTATAGTAAATGTATGTACTCGATTCATCTTGAAAAATGCTAAATTTTAAATTGTCGTTATTTGATTCAATAGCTTTTTTTATAGTTAAAGGAGTTTCTTTTGTCGTTATGACTTCATAATCGACGCTTTTACTAATTCCAAAATAATAAACAAACAAAACTGTGCTGAGAATTACTAAAATAACTGTAATTTTTTTCTTCATATGATTGGTCTCCCTACTAATCTCTAAGTAACATTAAAGTACCACTTTAAGAGGAAGTACTTCAACAAGGAATTCGTTTATGTCGCCGTTAACGAAGAGTCAGGGAGTATAAAGCGAATCCCCGTTCGCCGTAGTAAAGAAGGTCTTTGCTGGGTCCAGCGCTATATACATTGTTTTCCGCGGTATCGGATATCGTTTGTGCATACGAACCATTCTCACATTTCATATACCCAAAATGTGTGCCAGGTTCGGCTGTACTGTGCATCTCCTTCAAGTAATAGGTTTTATTAGACCAGACTAGGATTTTCGGCGGTGTCTCACAAGAAGACGTTTTTTCGGTTACTTGTGTTGTTTCTGCTACCTCGTTCACCTTGCTCGCTTGTTCCATGTGAGCCACTACGTTTTGCCCCTCCACAGCCGCTTTGCCGCATGCTGACATTCCAATCACGCAGCAGCACAACGTAATGACCATAGCAATCTTCTTGTACATTATGGCTCCCCCTTTGATGTCGTCAGAAAAATAGACGAGGGCTGGGGGAGTATTGTTCCAATCATACGTAGCTTTATTGAAATAAATATAAGAAAATTCAGTTCTTATTATTCAACAAAACTGCCCGTTCGTATTATGAGGTTAGCCAGTTTTTTCTGGTTGACCTCTTTTGTATTTAAGAGGTTTAGTAAACGGTAGCCGGGGTCGAACGTAACTGCCCGTGGGACCGTGATCCCGTGTGCTAAACTGTTCACCCCCTACTTGCAGAAACATGTTTGAGGCTGGTTGAGACAACGATCTCGCATAACAAGCGAAGCTATGACACTGCAAGAAGGACTAGGGGCTACCGGCAAATACGACTATGAAGGTGATGCGGTAATGAATCCAGTCATCGGTCTGGATATAGCAAAAGGGGAAAGTCAGGGCCAAGCCTTTCTTGACAAAGGAAAGCCCTATGGAAAGAGTTTTACGATCATTCATACACGTGAGGGATTACAGGGGTTCCATCAACTTTTGAAGGATCTTGAAGCCATGACTGGACAACAACCAGTGGTTATTCTAGAGGCTACGGGACATTATAATGCCCCTGTCACTCAGTTTCTAGAAGAACAGAACTACCTCTACATTGTTGTTAATCCGATCTTGTCTTATCAAGCGAAAAAGTCTTCGAGCTTACGCAAAGTCAAAACCGATGCCATTGACGCCTATGCCTTATGCGAATTCTTTTACAAAGAGGATTTCGAACATCATAAGACTAGAGGTGTCCAATTATTAAACCTCCGCAATCTGACAAGACAACATGAATCAGTAACGGGTCAGTTTGTTCAGATCAAACTTCAATTCCAAGCAGTATTAGATCAGGTGTTCCCGGAGTTTAAAGGCGTATTTGGGGCTTTGTACGCTGCAGTGTCTCTGCAAACCTTGTTGGAATTCCCCACATCTGAGGCTGTTCTGAGTGCTGGAGAAGCTAAGTTAACGGAGAGGATTGCGGTGTTATGTGCACGTCGTTCTGAAAGATGGGCTAAGGAGAAGGCCCAGAACCTTATGGCAGCGGCAATTCGAAATCCATTTCGCAAAGCGCCCTTTCAGAGTCATTTGTTTAGTATGCATATGTACATTAGTATGCTGCTCCATTATAAAGAGCATCTATCAACCCTCGAAAAGCAAATAGATGCTCTCGCTAATGAAGTTGAGGAATATGAGATTATCCAATCCATCCCCGGCATCGGAGAAAAAATCGCAGCAACGATTATCTCTGAAGTTGGGGAAATCGATCGGTTTAATCACCCAAAGAAGCTCGTCGCCTTCGTTGGCGTTGATCCTAGTGTTCATATCTCGGGCAAGTTTACCGCAACAATTAATCGGATCACAAAACGCGGCTCCAGCAGACTCAGGCATGCCTTATACATGGCCGTACTCTGTGGGCTGAGGCGTACCGGGAGTAAAAAGCTTAAAGCCTTTTACGACAAGAAAATGGCTGAAGGGAAACCCCACAAAGTAGCGATGATCGCCTGTGTGAACAAGCTGCTACATTGGATCTTTGCCATGCTTAAACGGAAAGAAGTCTTCCTCGAATAAATTTAATTGGCAAACAAACGAAATCCGTGAAAAACCTTCCAACACAATATTGGAGGGATATTTGGCATGCTCAATAATTAGTATAGCATCAACTTCGCTCACGGTTAATGAAAAATGTTGACAAGATATTAGCTGGTTTAGCCACACATGCAGCGCAAGCGCCGCACCACAGATAATGAAAATTTTACAGCAGCCACGATTTAATTTTCATGGGAGCGTAATGAAAAATGGAGCAGCTGCCGCCGGCAAACTGCTCCAAAATGCGTTGAACTCCCTCGTAATCCGTTTAGCTGAAAAGTTACTAGGCTCCGAAATCATAAAGTATACACTACTTTTAGCGCGAGTCCTGTTTTCTCGCTTTAGGCAGAAATAACGTTCCGATCAGGGTGAGAGAGGCAAGAACAAACACGCCCCAATAAACGCTATGCAGCGCTATCGTCAATCCAGATTGTACGATATGCAGCTCCTCCTCCGGCATCTGCTGCAACCCAGAGGAGTTCAACAACTGATCGATGGAATTCATGGAAACGGCTCCGCCCAGCGAGTTGTTTTCAATCGAAAGAAATCCGTTGAATCTCATGTTAAGGATTCCGCCCAGCAATGCGGCCCCTACCGAGCTTCCGAGCAGGCGCATAAACATATTGGACGCGGTGGCAACGCCCCGCTTCTGCCAGTCGACACTGTTTTGAATCGAAGTCATGAACGTATTGCTGGTCAAACCCATACCGATGCCGATAATAAACGAGCCCATACCGGCCCATATCGCTCCTTTGGACGGGTCTAATGTAAGAAAGAACAGCGATCCTGTGAAAGTGGCTATTCCGCCCAAAACTGCTGTAGGCCGCACGCCGATTTTCATGATCAAATGGCTCGCAGCGAAAGCGGCTGTCGGCCATCCTACCGTCATTACGGTCAATGTAAAGCCCGCAACGATAGCTGAATGACCCATCACGCCTTGCATATACGTCGGAAGAAAGCTGCTTATACCAATCACCAGCGCACCCGACGTAAAGGTTGCGGCATTGGCGGTAGCGATAAACCGGTTCTTCCAAATATCCAATGGCATCATCGGCTCGAGAGCCTTTTGTTCCCATTTGAAAAAGAATACGGCCCCAAGCGCAAAAACGAGCAATAATGCGCCTATTTGAGGTGATGTCCAGCTCCATTTGACACCACCTTGAATCAAAACGATCATCAAAGACGTGATCGATACAAAGAACAGACCGGAACCCGCGTAATCGATTGAACGCTTTTGTTTTTCAACTCCCTCGTTCAAAAAGAGGATGATTCCGATAATGGACAAAATCCCGAGCGGAACATTTATCCAAAAAATCCACGACCAGTGCGTATATTGTACGATCAAGCCGCCGGCCAGCGGGCCGAGGATCGAAGAAATGCCGAATACGCTGGAGAAAAAGCCTTGAATTTTGGCCCGTTCCTGCATCGTGTACATATCCCCAACAATGGTCACTCCGATAGGCTGAACGGCGCCGGCGCCTAGTCCTTGAATCAATCGGAAAATCACTAGCATGATCATGGACGTTGCGAGTCCGCACAGGATGGAACCAAGCAAAAAAATAACGATACCGGTAATGAAAACGGGCTTGCGGCCGAATAAATCGGACAATTTTCCATAAATCGGAGTCGTGACCGCCTGCATCAACGCAAACGCAGAAAAAACCCAGCTATACAGCGAGAATCCACCGAGCTCCCCGACCACACTGGGCATGGCCGTGGAAATAATGGTCATCTCAATGGCGGTCATAAACATCGATACAACGATAGCTGCAAGCACGAGGGGACGCTGTGTCTTTTTGTCCGTTTGCCTCGACTGGGCGATAGTCAATTGGCTCATTTCTCCACATCCTTCCAACACATATTAACCTCGTAACCGGTCCTCCGTCCGAATTGCTGATACATGATCTCAATGAACGGCCCCTATTGCCCCATTCAACTAAATTCCCGTAATCAGCCCAATTCCGCCCTGTTAGAGCCTCGCGAACGTGATGTAATCGACTTGGACAGGCTCTGCCGATTCGATCCGAAGTGCCCGGTTGATCTGTCCCCGGTGATATTGCCCATGTAAGAGGACCTGCGACAGGATGTCCCGGACGGACGTTCGGAACGGAACTCCGCTCTGGTTCGCATAGTCGATCATCCCGTCCAACTCGGATTCCTCGAGCCCTTCGATATAGACGCGATATTGCTCGGCGTTTTCTTCGAACATCGTCCGGATCGCCGTCAGGTCTTCCGCTTCCTCCCACAACGAATATTGCGCGCTGCCCTTTCCCTGCAATCGGGACAGCCAGACTCGTTCCGCGACCGCGACGTGCCGAACCAGCTTCAGAAGGTCCTTGTTCTTCGTCTCACTCTCCTCGAGCGCGTCCAAGATGCGTCCGTCCGCCCAGTACAGGTGGTCCATCATGCACTTGATCGTCTTCATTTCGGTTTCCCCTCTTCGTCTCATCGATTACTTGAACCTACTGTTATCCGTTAGTTTAATCATTTGAATGAACTAAAACAACCTTTTTGGGTGAATTCCTTGTTGCTGTAACACTTCCAAGGAGAAACGTGCATTTTCAAAGGTATTAGTTGCTTTATCTTCTTTAAGTAATGATTCTAAGAAACTCCCATTCGGTTGTTTCTACATGAGGGGTCGTACCACCAAAAGGTAGAATAAATTGAGCGATACCGTTATGGTACAATGTTGCGGCTCTTTCCATTAATTGAGGATGACTTGCTCCTGGTTAATATAATGTCTGACTGTTCCAACTCCGTTTCGAAAAACATAAAATCACTAATACAATCAAAGGGAAATGACATATGAAGACCTCCTCAGTATTAACGCCCGTGGAATCCGGTATTTTCGAAGTATTCAAAGACTATCTATTCGCTATTTGGTTAAATTATCCTGCCCGTTAGCCACACATGCAGCGCAAGCGCTGCACCACAGATGATGAAAATGGGTAGTAGAATCTGCCCATAAAAGGATGATGGCACGCTTATTGGATGCTAGTACATCTCAAAACAAAAGTTACACCGACCTCAATTCAACAACCATATTGCCAGCTAATACACCAACGCCTATTGGGGTGGTCGGTTTGAATGTCACTGGTGCAAGTGGTATCATCCGTGTGCAATTCACAGGAATAGCTGAACTTAGGCTCCCAGAGCCATTAGCACCAGATACGGTCATTGTACTTGCTATTGGACGGGGGACAGATCTGACTGGAACGTCAGTCGCTACTGCTATTTATGGCACTGGAAACACTGTTTCCCCTGTGCAAGTCGTCACAATCAATGCTTCCGATTACAATGTTCCGTACCCTCCATCCAATGAACTCGTCTATACCTTATATTTATTCTGTACGATTGAAGCAACTCGAATAGGAATGGAAAGTTTCAATGCAATTGCGATCTCGGATTAAGCCGATGAACGAGAACGTAATAAATGAGAACCAACTGACGGAAGGTTAGATAATATTCCACTATACTGCCCGTTACTTCAATAGCAAAAAGAGACCCGCAGCAACGGGCTGCGGGTCTAAAGTGTATATTTTAAAGGGGGGTCAAGTTTTATTATAGATACACTTCATTAAACCGAGATGAAAATAAGATTTCAATCGTGTTACATTTTTTGAACTCTCGTGTCCCGTTGGTTAAAACAATCCCCGGCGAATGAGATTAGCCGTCACGGGGACTTTGCCCACTTCCCTCGACCATACGGACAATTGGCCGATATGGTGGATTTCATGGGCGATGACATGGCGCATGACTTCTCCATATTTGAAGTTAACGGGCTCCCCCAATTCCATCTCATTGGTCCACGACATGACAAAAGGACGAAATTCCATGTGAAACCTCGCGGATAAATCCATCACTTTCTGCAGGCTGGCAAAGGATTCGAATGGCTCCGTGAACTCAGGCTTCCGGAGGCGGGGCCGCTGCAATCATTGTGGTCAATAATTGGACACTGCCTGAGAAATGTGGTGCGGGGAAAAGACCCTCATTTTATATAGGATCATGGAGTACGAGACTGAGGCTTGACGAGGTCAACCAGAGAAAATTGGCTGATCTCATTGATCCCGTATCACAGGCAATACGGTGGACAACAAAAAAACTAGGGACACATTTAGGGAAAACTATCTATTTCTTTAACTCGTAATGCAGTAACACGTTTCCAGACCTAAAGGCCTTTGTCTCTAAAAGTGTAAGGCCGAATTGCTTGACATGTTTAAAAAGAGGCTTACCTTCACCTGCAACAACTGGAGTCATTATGAACAGATATTCGTCAATCAAACCTTCGTTTGCAAGTTGTTGTACAATTGTGCCGCTTCCCAAGATAAGAATATCTACTGGCAAAATAGCCGTCGATAGATACTCGGTTTAGCATTACAATTTTTCGCATAATTGCTCCTCCTTCATTTGATAAGTTCATATTACATTCGCGATGACTGTAATAATTGTAAAACCCTGTCGATCTTGAAATAAACTTAGAGCCTATTTGGTACATCATTCTCTCCATATTGTATAATACAAAATTGAAGTACATTAAACTTTACAGTGATACCTACGACACAAAAATTAAGACGTGATATTGAGTGCCTGCGGCGGATTACGACCCATACAGAGAGTGAAGCACTGGTTGTTCAGGTATGTCCGAATGGCCTTCCTGGTATTGTGTTCCAGCTCAATCGCGATAAAAAAAGCAGCCCTGGATCTACTTAGAGATTCCCGGGCTGCTTTTATAAAGTAAAGGTTATTTGGGTATTAGATCAACTTGCCGGCTTGCAGCAGCTTGTACAGGACGGTAGCGGCTGCTTCACGCGTCGTCGGAGAGGATGGACTGAACAGCATGGAACCGTTCATACCCGAGCCTTCCATCAGGCCAGTCGCCGTAACGATGGCGATACTGTCCTTGGCGAAGGTACCAAAGCTGCTTTCATCACGGTAAACATTGCGCGAACCGCCATTGTCGGCTTTAAGGTTCAGGAGCGCACTTGCCTTGGCGAGCATGACGGCGAGCTCTTGGCGGCTGATAATTCCATCAGGACGGAAACTGCCGTCCGTGTAGCCGGTGATCAGACCCGCCGCATAAGCCGCGCCGATCGAGTCGGAGTACCAGGCGCCTGCTTCTACGTCCTTGAACGGAGCTGCAGCAGTTGCGCTTAGGCCCAGACCGCGGGTAAGCATGGCAGCGAATTCGGCACGGGTCACAGATTTCTTCGGTGAGAAGGCCGTGTCGGACGTGCCATTAATCAGGAACTTCTCAGTGAGTGCTTGGATCCGGGATTGGGCCCAAGAAGTTGAAATGTCACTAAATGCAACATCGCGTTTAACAGCGGCATAAACCGAGAATCCGGGACGGTTCACGATAACCGTTGTGGTGCCGTCTGCGTTCGCGGTGAACACAGCCGGGGTAGGAGCGACTTTCCCGTTCTCGATGAACAGGACGCCTGCTTTGTTGGTCAGGATACCTTTATCCAGGACAAAAGAGCGCTTGATGAACACATCTGCAGGTACGGCAAGAGGATTCACGGACGTGCCGTTCACCATGTTGACTTCGAATGAGACTGGAACTCCAAGGACGGAGGCTCCCTTCACTTCAGCCCCGAATTTGGCTGCCTGATCGGAAGCGGAGCTGATTACAAGCTCAATGCCGCTGCCCGCAGGAGTTGACTTCAGCAGGGAGAGCGGGAGCTCGACAGCCGAAGAACCAACGTTCAAGTACAGTGAGCTGCCTTGCGGCGCTGCAGCCAATAGGGCAACTTGTTCAGCGGTCAGGCTCAGCTTGGAGGCCTTGCCTTCGTGAGCATCCACATTCACGACAATCGCAAGCGGAGACGTTACGCTGCCGATCGCGGACTGAAGGTCTCCATAAGTGACGGTAGCCACGGTAGCGGTGCTTTCCGCTGTCGTCGTCGACTTCACTTCGACAGGCTGAAGCCCTTGCCCGGTGATTGCCGTCAGCGCGTAAGAGGGCGGAGCCGGTGTTGGCGTCGGTGCGATTACAACAGGTGTGCCAGGGCCTGGTGTCGGTATGACTTGGTTGTGCTTAATTGAAAAGGTTTGGACGGCAACAGCCGTACGATTGATTGCTTTTTGGGCAATATCGATGCTAGCGGCTGTTACAATTAAGGAATAAGTACCGTCTTTGAGCGTACCTTCCTTTTCGCTGCCTTCGGCATCGAACGGATAGGTGCCGTCAAAGCCATTATACGTATAGCGGCCTGCTTGGAGAGGCTCGTCAAGCGGCCCAACGGACTGCAGGTAGCCAACGGTTTCATCATTAAGATCGTCGATCTCAATCTCATAGTAATTGATGTCGTCAGCAGCCAGCTTGAATGAAATGTCGATCGTATCGTTCACTCCGTCGCCGTCCGGAGAGATAATCCGATTGGACAGCTGAATATCCTGAACGGTGAATCCGGTGTCCGGGAGCTCTGTTCCTACGTGGACGACAAATGGAATGTGCAGGGTCGGCTTGCCGTCAGCCTTGAGAACAACATCCCCTTCATACACGCCATCAGCTGCATCCACAGCTGGCGCGACTTCCAGTGCGAACGTCTTTTTGGCGGAGGCATCGGCACTTACGATCCCGTCCGTCAGACCGGTCAGCTTGGCGTTGATCTTGCTAACGTCCAGCGTCTGTGTTGGTTCATACGGATCTGAGGTTACTTCGTCATTCAGGACGACTTCTGCCGTATACGATACCGAAGCTGCGGATGTATTGTATACTTGCAGGGTAACCGACTTCGCCGGATCTCCCGCTTTCATTAACCCGAAGCTGGCATTGTCGCCATAGTTCGTAACATCATACGGATTCATGTTTTTATCGAGCAGCGTCAGCTTCTCGACCGTCTGCAGTACAGCAGGAGTCTCGATCGCTTCGGCGATATTCACGCGTCCTGCGCCCTGAGAGTAGACATCATATCGGATGCCTTCTTCATCACTGATTTCATCCGCCGTATTGGCAAGAGCGGCGCGGACCTCGAACGGACTCCACTCTGGATGCTGCTGCTTCAGCAGCAGAGCCAGACCCGCTACGTGAGGCGTAGCCATACTCGTACCGCTGATGCGGTTATACGCTTCAGCGTAGGAGATGGAAGGGTCGTTCTTACCGTATGCGGGCCAAGTGGACATGATATTGACACCCGGTGCAGAGAAATCCGGTTTGATCCCGAGAGTGCCATCGGAGTTCGGCCCGCGGGAGCTGAATTCCGCCATGTGATCACCGGGGTCGGACTCAGAAGGGTACTCGGCGTCAAATGCAAGCTCGATATTCGAGCCCGGGCTGTTCAGTGCCAATCTGGCTAGAGCTCGGCCAGTCTTGCCTTCCATATCGAAGGTAGGGATGAAAGCTAGGCTGTCTCCCAAGAAGACGGAAGAGAACGAATCGCGATCTTTAATGGATTCGCTTAGATCGGCGTTTACTCCGTCAGCAGCTGCGTTGCCGTTGAAAATAACAGCGGCTTTGGCACCGTGAGCTTCAGCAATCGCAATTTTATCCACGAAGGCAAGCTTGCCGCGCGAGATGAAGGCGATTTTGCCTTCCACGTTTTTGCCATCATAATCTCCCTCATCTCCAAGTCCGACATAAACGGCCTGCTGTGCTTCGGCTCCCATTAAGGATGCAAAATCCTCCTGGCCGGTGCGCCAGCCCATCAGATTCAGCTCTTCATGGTTATAGACAGAGCCGGTAACCGTCTCATCCTTCTGGTAGACTGAACCGGTTACGGATGCTGTATAATGCGTGCTCGGGCTGTTCACCGCGCCGACCGAGATAGCCAGCTGGCTGGATGCCGGAGAACCCATAGAATAATAATAAGATTCAGCGCTATCGGCTGCGTTACCATTGGCCACAACCGCAATGACTCCGGCCAGCACAGCATTATTAACGGCTATTGCATCCGGAGAGAAGGTGTCCTTGGCATCATCGGAACCCAGCGACAGGTTGATGACGTCCATGTGGTCTTTCACGGCATGTTCGATACCGTCGATGACCTGCGCGGTGGAGCCGGAAGCTGTACCGGTCTCAGCGTTATAACCGAGTACCTTGTACACATACAAGTCGGACTCGTACGCTACGCCTTTTTGGACGAGATCGGCTTCGTTCTCCCCGCGGCCGGCGATGGTTCCGGATACATGGGTGCCATGTGAGGTTCCTTCATTGCCAGTCTCTTGATTAGGGATTTCTTCGTAAGGGTCGTCCGTATTGAAGAAGGAATCATGGCCGCCCTTGTAAGCGTTCTTCAGGTCAGGGTGAACGTAATCCACACCGGTGTCAATGACGCCGATTTTAAGTCCTTTACCGGTCAGTCCCTTGGCCCAGGCCGCAGGGACGCCGATCTGATTCAACGGCTCGATATCGCACTTGCATTCTGGCGAGATGGCGGATGGAGTCATTTCCACATCCGGGATCGAGTAGTAAGTACGGTTCTCGTAGACGGATTTTACCCCTGGCAGCTTAGCCAGCTTCGGAATCTGATTGGCAGGCAGCTCTACTTCCAGCCCGTTAAGCACCGTGTCGTACTGATAGGTCACTTTGAGCGGGATGCCGCTGCTCTTGGCGCTGCTGATGAAACCACTTTGCTGACTCTCAATAGCACTTTCTGTCGCTTCTGCGCTCAGAGAACGCACACCCATCTTGGCGGCGTAGCGTCCTTCGGAGATGGAGGCGCCATTCATTTGAACGATTACCTTCACCTTGTCGGTGGATGTGGTGTTCAGACGAGGAGAGATGAGCGGGCCCGCGCCGGACTGGAGCTCACCTGCAGACAGCTTGCTTTGGAGCAGGCTGCTGGCCAGCAGGGACGACGTATCTGTGCGCTGGTTTTCGGCTGCATGAGCAGTGAAAGGCTGGAACAGAAGTACGGTGGAAAAAGTTGCAGATAAAGCAGAGAGGAAGACTTTTTTAAGAGATTTCTGCAATCAGATACCTTCTTTCTATAAGCAGGAATGTCCCTTCCTTGGAAGGAAATGGTTCTTACAATTTTTAAATATTTCGATAAGATGTTACAAAATCCTTCTCAACACATTAAAAAAGTTAAAAGATTTAAACATCAATATATAAGCTAAAAGATTTAAATATGTATTTAACGATTACAGACTAGGGAGCTGCGCACATCGTAAGCCTTACCGAGTACGGTTCGTATCCAGCTTTTATACCCCCCGAAGCGCACCTTGTAATTTCTCCTTTTTCCGGCACAAAAAAGAGAACAATAAATGCAGACGGGTAGTCTACTTATTGCTCTCTATTTTCGTGTAGTTCGCCGGGAGCTGAGTGAAGATTACAACCTGTCTGTTAACGGCGCAGTCCTGCCCCGATTCAATGCAACCTTAACGTTGTTCATCTTCTCTCTTCTCCCTTTCCAATCAACATCTATTCTTTTACGCTTCCAACCGTCATCCCTTTGACAAAGTACTTCTGCAAGAAGGGATACACGACCATAATCGGCAGCGCTCCTATGAAAATTTGGGCTGTCCGAAGCGTTTTCTCGCTCAAATTCTCCATCGCCTGGATTTGTTCAACCGAAATTGATGTCATCTGGGAATTAATCGACATAATGAGTGTGGACAGATAGGTCTGCAGGGGGTACTTATCCGGAGAATTCAAGTATAGAATTCCATCGAACCAAGCATTCCAGTGTCCCACAATCGTAAACAATCCAATGGTCGCGATAGACGGCAAGGAGACCGGCAGGTAAATGCGCCATAAAATGGTCCAATGTCCGGCTCCGTCAATCGTTGCCGCCTCATCCAGTTCCTTCGGAATCGTTCTGAAAAAATTCAGCATCAGGACCATGTTCCATACACTGAGCGCTCCAGGCAAAATCAGTGCCCAGATGGAATCGATCAAGCCTGTGTTCTTCACGATAATATAGGTTCACTCGCGTGTTCAATCGCATGTCGAGCGTATTAGCGAATGGTTGGAGGACCATTACAGGACTCCGTTTAGCTTGGAAGATCTGTCATCGCATTTGCATCTGTCTCCTTATCATATCTCTCATCTATTCAAGCAAATCACCGGTATAACTCTATCCGACTACTTAATTCAGCGCCGCGTGAAAGAAGCGTGCTTGCTGCTGGCAAATACGACGAAGTCGATTCAAGAGATTGCCTCGGAAGTCGGGGGACTCTCGCCCTCTTACTTCTGCCAAATGTTCAAAAAAACAAAAGGTGTTTCTCCTGAAAAGTATAGGAAAAGTATCCGCTGAGGAATCAAATATACCGCATGCAATAGGCGAAAAATAAGGCTGCTGCAGAAAATTCTGCAAGCAGCCTTATTCTTATCTATTCATGACTCAAACAATCAGCGATGACTCCCACTATGGCCAAATAAATCTGTTGGGACTATGGCAGCGAGTCCACTCTATTTGTAAAATTTAACCAGTTCATCCACCTTAACTGCCTGCCCTGTACGGATCGACTTGTTTGCCGCGATGCCCGTCAGAATGGAGCGCGCACCGTCGATATGATCAGCCGCACGATGATATTCATCATCGACCGGTACACCGAAAATATCATTCAGCAGCACCGGATCCCCGCCTCCGTGACCGCCTTCGCCCACCTCGAATTCTGCCTTGTACGGTTTGCCGAACATCGGGAAGACGAGAATCGTCACGCCTTTCACCGCACCTTCGAGCGCTTTGTCGCCCCCAGAATTCACATAAGACTGCTCGACGACCGTCATCTCAATGCGGCCTTTCGTCCCATTGAACGCGATCCGGTAGCCTTCCCACGGCAAATAGGCGTTCAGCGAATACGTTAACAGCGCTTTATTCTTGTACTTCACGAGCACGCTCATCGTATCCTCAATGGAGATGCCGTCTCCAAACACGCTTTGATCGCGCCGGTAGCCGTCCTCCGCCTCAGCATCGAGATACATGGCCTTCAAATGCTCATTCTTATCCAGCGACAGTGCGAACGGATCGTTCTCCGCGTTCGGATTGCCCGTCGCACGGTCATAAAACTGCGTGATTCCGCGACTCTCGGCGTTCTCCCGGCCGTAAAAAAGCAGATCGCCCATAGCGAATACTGTATCCGGCTGGGAGCCGATCCAGAAATTCACCAAATCGAAGTGATGTGTCGACTTGTGCACGAGCAGGCCGCCGCTGTTGCGCTTGTCGCGGTGCCATCTGCGGAAATAGTCTGCGCCGTGCTGCGTGTTGAGCAGCCATTCAAAGTGGACCGAATTGATGTCGCCGATCGTCCCTTTCGCGATTAACTCGCGGGCCTTCGTATGATGCGGCGCATAGCGGTAATTGAACGTTACGCGCACCTTCCGCCCCGTCCGCTCGACAGCATCAAGAATCTGCTGACACTTCTCTTCATCGACCGTCATCGGCTTCTCGGTGATCACATCGCAGCCGAGCTCCAGTGCACGGATAATATACTGATGATGCGTCCGGTCGACGCTGGTAACGATAACCGCGTCCGGCTTCTCGGTTGCGATCATCTTATCGAACTCATCGCTCTTGTAGGTGCGCACCGCCGGGTAATCGTACTTTTCCGTCAGCAGCTTGTTTGCATATTCCATGCGGGTCTGGTTGATATCGCAAAAGGCGAGCAGCTCCGACGTCTCGCGGAACCTCTTAGCGACTGCGGCGTAAAAAAATTCTGCTCTCCCGCCGACACCGACCTGCACATATGTTTTCTTAGCCATACTTCCATCTCTCCTCAATTAGCCTCGATATGCTTCTGATGCGAATATACAGCAATATCTGACTAATGTCTCCGCAATCTATGTTAAAATCAATGAAACAAAGCATATTTTGTTCTATTGGAGGGGTTAGAATTGAATATCAGCAGCGAACTGCACTATGGTAATCGAAAGGATCCGTTATTTATGGAGTATAATCGTCGAAAAGGCCACTTTTCGATGGCGGCCGAACATTTGCACGGTCACTACGAACTGTACTATTTGTTTGGGGGCAAACGGCTGTATTTCATCAAAAACCAATCCTACACGATCCAGCCCGGCGATCTTGTGCTGATTCCCGGCAACGAGCTTCACAAGACGTCCGATACCGGAATCCCTAATCACGAACGTATCGTACTGTACTACGATGAGCGCTATTTCGGGCAGTTCTCCAAGGAGGAGGCCGAGCTGTTACTGTCGCCCTTTCGCGGCCCCCGCCGCGTCCTGCGGCTAGCGCCATCAGACCGGCTGCATATCGAGCAGCTGCTGTTCGGTTTGCTGCGCGAGGCACAGGAGCGCGCGCCTGGTTACGAACTGCCGATTCGCCATGCCGCTGCTGAAGCGCTGCTGTTTGCGGCACGCTACGCATTAAGCACCGAGGCTGAGCCGACTGAGAGCTCCTCCTCTCCTGCTGCGGCAAAAGCTATGGAGATTGCGCGCTACATCACGGATCATTTCCGGGATCCCCTCACGCTTGGTGAACTGAGCCGCCGTTTTCACCTTAGCCCCAGCTATCTCAGCCGCACCTTTAAAAGGTTCACAGGCTTTGGTCTCACCGAATATATCGGCATCACCCGAATAAAGGAAGCTCAGCGGCAGCTGCACGAGAAAGATGCCCGGATTATTGATATAGCGGGGGAAGTTGGGTTTGAAAGCTTTTCC
Source organism: Paenibacillus solisilvae (assembly GCF_042656405.1). Classification (NCBI taxonomy): domain Bacteria; kingdom Bacillati; phylum Bacillota; class Bacilli; order Caryophanales; family Paenibacillaceae; genus Paenibacillus; species Paenibacillus solisilvae. The sequence continues at coordinate 41,964 of NZ_JBHSOW010000038.1, forward strand.
CAATTTGAGAGAGTGTTCAAATCACACCTTGGGTTGTCGCCACGAAGTTACCGTTCCCAGCATCGGCAGAGACGGTGACAAGTCAATAGACGCAAGAAGAGGCTGTCACGCCAAGTCTAATTTAGACGATACGGGACAGCCTCTCCACTTGGTTTTCCTTGCCATATGACTAAACCGCTGCAAAAGTTCATACCCTTCTTGCTTGCACATATACTTGTAGACTTCTGTGACAACACTTATGTCTTTTCGTACTACAGAGGTGGATATCAATTACCAAACCATCCCCTGAAGAACAATTGCAATTTCACAGCACAATCTCAGAAGTTTATTTATCTTCTCCCATTGTTCTTCCTCAGACCTTCCTTAAGTTTCTTAATTTCATAGATTGAAATCCATACCCATAATGTTGTCACTCCACCATTGATCAAACTTTCAATCCATTGATTCATCTTTGCCCAACCTCACTATATTATTTTAATATTCATCATCCCATTATTATTAGTTCACTAAACCTATATCAGCCATCTTCTTAAGTATTTCGTCCTTATGCTCACCATCAAGCATGGATTACCCTTACACCATAATACAAAAAAGACACTCGCAATGGAGTGCCTACTATTCAAGCTTTCAAATGTTAAGGTTTCGGGGTCTTATGCATGTGCCGGTTCCGCGGCTTCCCCCAAAGCGGGAAATGGGATGCCCTCACGCGTTTCAAGAACCGCTATCAACAGAACGGTCGGAATCAGCTCCGAATGAAAGGTGCTCATGGCGATATATATGCTCGGCAGCATAAGCGCCATAAAAAATGCAATGAACCGATCCCATCGAATATACGCCTTGCGCGCTATATACTCTAAGATGGTGTCAATGGGCATTCGGAAATGATTAATATTCAGAATCTCTTCTATTATGGGCATCCGTTATGGTGGTCGGAAATACTAGCATGTAATGTATAAACTTAATACAATCTGGGCATTATAGAAATACGGAGGGGTCTATACGAGGCCACTGAAAAACATTTGTTTTTGATTTTGTGAAGTGTACTGAAA
>NZ_JBHSOW010000039.1:0-24678 GCF_042656405.1 Paenibacillus solisilvae
CATGCAGCTGACGAATACTAATCGGTCGAGGGCTTATCCTACGCGTCTCATCGCAGATGAGCGCAAGGCTCTGGAATTTACGTGAAACAGTAAACAACTCAGCTAAATGTAATCAATCGCAAAGGTTCATATCCAGTTTTCAAGGTGTAACAGCCTGAAATTTTCTTGTTCCCTGATAGCTCAGTTGGTAGAGCACTCGACTGTTAATCGAGTTGTCACAGGTTCGAGTCCTGTTCGGGGAGCCATATTTTGCTCTCATAGCTCAGTCGGCAGAGTGCATCCATGGTAAGGATGAGGTCACCGGTTCGATTCCGGTTGAGAGCTCCAGTGATTTTTTACCGTAAGAATGTAATGTAATCAGGCCCGTTGGTCAAGTGGTTAAGACACCTCCCTTTCACGGAGGTAACAGGGGTTCGAGTCCCCTACGGGTCACCAACTCTCACTTCGGAGGCTTAGCTCAGCTGGGAGAGCATCTGCCTTACAAGCAGAGGGTCGGCGGTTCGATCCCGTCAGCCTCCACCATTTCTACTTCAATACTGGGGATTAGCCAAGCGGTAAGGCAACGGACTTTGACTCCGTCATCCCTAGGTTCGAATCCTAGATCCCCAGCCATTTTAAATTTTGAGCCATTAGCTCAGTTGGTAGAGCACCTGACTTTTAATCAGGGTGTCGTAGGTTCGAGTCCTACATGGCTCACCATTTTCACCTTATGAAAATGGATATATGAATGCGCGCGTATGGCGGAATTGGCAGACGCACTAGACTTAGGATCTAGCGGGCGACCGTGGGGGTTCAAGTCCCTCTACGCGCATCTGATTGACCGAAAGCCCTTTGAGAAATCAAGGGGCTTTTTGTTATTTTATTAATGTTGTAACACTCTTGATTAATCTAATTAAATAGTGAATACTCCCCGAAGCAATTGTATCAGATATGCTTGCGGGTATAAAAAGCCTTGACTCGGAAAGTGAGAATGTTTATCATTGTTATCAGTGAGAATAGTTATCAATATCAGTGCTGAAATCAATACCCACTTTTGAGGGGGAAAACCTATAATGATTCGATTAACCACTTCACAGCTTAATATTGCCTATGAAGAAAGGCTTATTGTTGAAAATTTGAATATTGCGATACCACAAGGTAAAATAACTGCACTTGTTGGCGCAAATGGCTCTGGTAAATCAACGATTTTAAAGACGCTTGCACGAATAATGTCCCCAGCTGCCGGAACTGTATTATTGGACGGTAAATCTATTCATAAACAGTCAACAAAAGAAGTTGCGAAACAGCTAGCGATACTGCCGCAGAACCCAACCGCTCCAGATGGTCTGACTGTCTCTGAGCTTGTTTCTTATGGCCGTTTTCCATATCAGAAAGGCTTTGGCTCCCTCTCACGTGAGGATCGTTCCATTATTCAATGGTCCATTGATTCAACAGGAATGTCGGAGTTCACGGATCGCCCTATCGATCAACTTTCAGGCGGTCAGCGTCAACGTGCTTGGATTGCAATGGCTTTGGCGCAGCAAACGGATATTCTATTCCTTGATGAACCTACAACATTCTTAGACATGGCTCACCAGCTTGAAGTACTTGAACTGCTTCAGAAGCTGAACGAGAGCTCTGGACGGACGATTATAATGGTTGTACACGATCTTAACCATGCTTCACGCTATGCCCATCATATGATCGCTATTAAAAAGGGGAAGGTAGCCGGTGAGGGCAGCCCCCAGGAAGTTATGAACCAGGATATTCTTCGTGAAGTATTCAATATAGAAGCCGATATCATTATTGATCCCCGGTCGGGTTTACCGCTCTGCCTGCCATACTCGCTCGCAGATTCTTTCCGCAGCACTACAGCGAATAACATAGAGGTAAGAACGGCTCCTGCATTGACCGTGGTATCTGGAGGATGAGTCAGACAACTGCTGCCCGAACAGAGCGTCTTGAACGAGACTGCGGCATTGTATTCAACGACCCGGGAGAAGTCATTCAAGCATACACCTTTGATGAGCTGCTCGACCTTGAGCAAGTTCGTTCATTTTTAACTTTATATGCAGGCCTAATCAAAGCAACTGAACTGTCTCCTGCTGCAACTTACTTTGTATCGTACTTGCGGGGGTTGACTACGGCTGTTCAATCTTTAATGTCATTAGAAAATGCTGCTATGGATTGGTCGCTGAGTAACTGGAGCTTACTGCTCGTTGCAAAAGATGGCTACACCAATTTGAAATTTCGGCCAGTTAATTCTGAGATTACTGATGCAGCACCGAATAACAGGGATGAATGGCGGAATCGAATTTTAGCTGATTTTTACGGAAAAACTATTCAACCGCTTATTCGTACTTTGGCGCAGGAGGCTAATTTAAGCCAGAACCAGCTGTGGGCGACCATGCCGACTTCTCTGTATTACTATAAAGAGAGTGTTATTACTCGAGCAGAAGTGGACTCTCCTGTTTATAAACAGATCATTTCTGATTATGAGTATCTTGTCAACGAGATGGATGGAAATGTATTCGGCCTCACTCGAAATCCGCTGAAGGTAAAAATAAAGATGGTCGATAATCCTTATAATCCCGGTGAACAAATGCCGCTTAAGTCCTCCTGCTGTTTGGCTTATTTAACTGAAGGGCGCAATTATTGTTATACTTGTCCCAAAATGACAAAAACCGAACGGGCGGAAAAATACGAGGCAATTAGAGCGATAAGCACTGCAAATACTTAATCGCAGCTTCTATATATGTCATTACGGTCCGTGGTGCGACCGAAGTGTAGTGCCACTCAACGCGCGCCGGAGGGGCGCGCGTTGTGAAAACAGCCGTAACGTGTCATACTGCGGATTTATCTTTTGGGCTGCAGACAGAAGGTCTAGGGATGCAGCTGACCATTAAGATAAAATAAATAAAAACTTTTTAAAAAAACATTTGCATTATTGATCAGAGCATGATATATTATTTCTTGTCGCTGTTAACAAAACGTTGTTAACACTAATATGCGGAAGTGGCTCAGCGGTAGAGCATCGCCTTGCCAAGGCGAGGGTCGCGGGTTCGATTCCCGTCTTCCGCTCCATAATTTTTGCGCCCTTAGCTCAGCTGGATAGAGCGTTTGACTACGAATCAAAAGGCCGGGAGTTCGAATCTCTCAGGGCGCGCCATTTTCATTTAGCAGACATACATAACGGGATGTAGCTCAGCTTGGTAGAGCACCTGGTTTGGGACCAGGGGGTCGCATGTTCAAATCGTGTCATCCCGACCATATCTGCTGCGGGTGTAGTTCAATGGTAGAACTTTAGCCTTCCAAGCTAATAGCGTGGGTTCGATTCCCATCACCCGCTCCATAATTTAAACGACAAAGCCTTGGATTCCAAGGCTTTTTTTATTATTTTATTATTTCTTCCAATGTTAACCAGCATGAAAACAACTCATGAAAAAGCTTCATCCGCACATCAATTTGTAGTATGATAGTTGAAGTGAAAAAAACGAATAATTACGTATAAACTACACGGAATTGTGTGATGATGCTTACGAAGTGGTTTGCTGAAGCAAACCTAAGATGATGCTTACGAAGTGGTTTGCTGAAGCAAACCTAAGATGATGCTTACGAAGTGGTTTGCTGAAGCAAACCTTAAGGAGGATAAATGATGTCCGAACAAGCTGGATCTATTTTGGCGGCTAACCGTCCGCACTCGAACAACCTGCTAAGACGTGATGTTCGTTTCCTTGGTAACATTCTAGGGGACGTTCTTGTGCATCAAGGCGGGCATGAACTTCTGGAGATTGTCGAGAAGATTCGTGAAATGAGTAAGGCGCTGCGCGCCGAATTCGTACCAGAGCTTTATGATGAATTTAAGAATGTGATTGATGCGCTGGATCCGGATATTCGTCATCAGGTGATTCGTGCATTTGCGATTTATTTTCAACTCGTTAATATTGCTGAGCAAAATCACCGTATTCGCCGGAAACGTGATTATGAACGTTCGGCAGGGGAAACCGTTCAGTCTGGCTCAATTGAAAGTGCAATCCTCGTCCTGAAGGATCAGGGAATCGCTGTAGATGAAGTGAAATCCATCATTGAGGGCATTTCACTGGAGCTTGTTATGACTGCCCACCCTACAGAAGCAACTCGTCGTGCGGTGCTTGATATTCATAAACGCATTGCCAATGAAGTGATGGAGCTCGACAATCCGAATCTGACTTACCGGGAACGCGAGAAACAGCGCGAGAAGCTGCTTAATGAAGTGTTTACTCTTTGGCAAACAGACGAGCTTCGCGATCGTAAACCAAAAGTAATTGATGAAGTTCGGAACGGAATGTACTATTTTGACGAGACTCTGTTCGATGTACTGCCAAGTGTGTATGAAGAGCTTGAACGTAATCTTGATAAGTATTATCCGGGCGAGCGCTGGCATGTTCCGACTTACCTTCGTTTTGGTTCATGGATCGGTGGAGACCGAGACGGCAACCCATCTGTAACGGCCAAAGTTACATGGCAAACATTGAGGCTGCAGCGGGAGCTCGTGCTTCAGAAATATGAGCAATTGCTCAATAACCTTATGGATCAGCTCAGCTTCAGCACGAATATCATCGAGGTATCGGACGAGCTGCAAGCCTCTTTGAAGCTGGATCGTGAATTAGTTGAGCTCCGCGGCGTAGATGTTTGGCGGAATGAAAAAGAACCGTATCGGATCAAGCTCAGCTATATGCTGGAGAAACTCTCGAACACGCTTAACGAGACGCTTAAAGGCTCGCCGCAGCGTTATAACAGTGCGGATGAGCTGAAGGAAGACCTGCTTATTATTGACCGCAGTCTGCGTCATCATTTCGCTGATTACGTGGCTGATACCCATATTCGTAAACTTGTTCGTCAAGTTGAATTGTTCGGATTTCACCTTGCTGCACTTGACGTCCGTCAACACAGCCAAGAACATGAGAATGCGATGACTGAGATTCTCGCTAATATGAATATCACCGAGAATTACGGTTCTCTGGGCGAAGAAGAGAAGATCGATCTTCTGCATCGTTTGCTGAATGATCCGCGCCCGCTTACTTCACCTCATTTTGCTTACTCCGAAGGCACTCGTGAATGTCTGGATGTTTACCAAACGATTTATCGGGCGCAGCAGGAGTTTGGTGTGAACTGTATCTCCAGTTACCTGATCAGTATGACTCAGGGTGCGAGTGATATGCTTGAAGTCATGGTGTTTGCCAAAGAGGTAGGGTTGTTCCGGAAAGAAACGAATGGACGAGTACATTCTACTCTGCAGGCTGTTCCGCTATTTGAAACTATTGATGACCTGCATGCGGCTCCTGGTATTATGGAACAATTATTTGCTCTTCCTGTATACCGTCAATCGGTCGAAGTTATGGGGAATATGCATGAGATCATGCTCGGCTATTCCGATAGCAACAAAGATGGCGGAGTGGTAACGGCTAACTGGGAATTACGCGTTGCTCTAAACGCCATTACAAGCGCGGCCAAAAAATTCGATGTGAAACTGAAATTCTTCCACGGCCGCGGAGGTGCGCTTGGTCGGGGTGGAATGCCGCTTAACCGCAGTATTCTAGCACAGCCTCCTCATACGGTAGGCGGAGGAATCAAGATAACCGAGCAAGGTGAGGTTCTCTCCTCGCGTTATTCCATGAAGGGTATCGCTTACCGAAGCTTGGAGCAAGCGACATGGGCACTTATTACAGCAGCTCGTCTGGCTAAGTATCCTGAGGAAGAAGCTTCTGCAACTGCGGAGTGGGATAAAATTTCTAAAGGGATTTCGGAGACAGCGCAGCGCAAGTATCAAGATTTGATTTTCCGTGATCCGGATTTCATGACGTTCTTCAAAGAATCAACACCGCTTTCTGAAGTTGGCGAGTTGAATATCGGTTCTCGTCCATCCAAGCGGAAGGGAAGCGATCGGTTTGAAGATCTGCGTGCAATTCCATGGGTATTTGCTTGGACGCAAAGCCGCTACTTGCTGCCAGCATGGTACGCAGCAGGAACAGCGCTGCAGGGCTATGTAGAAAGCGGAGATCAGAATCAGCGTTTAGAAACGCTGCGGGTGATGTACGCGCAGTTCCCATTCTTTACTTCGCTTATTGATAATCTGCAAATGGCACTTGCTAAGGCAGATCTTCTTATTGCTAAGGAATATGCAGGGATGATCTCGGATACAGTAATTCGTGACCGTATCTTTACGCAAATCGAAGAGGAATATGAGCGTACGTCTTCGCTTATTCTGCAAATTACGGGTCAAGATGATATTCTGGATAATGTACCGGTCATTCAGGAATCGATTCGCCTGCGTAATCCGTACGTAGATCCGCTGAGCTACATGCAGGTGCAGCTGCTCACAGAGCTTCGTGCAATGCGTGACCGCGGAGAATCAGACGATCCGGTTCTTCTGCGCGAAGTGCTGCTTACCATCAATGGAATTGCAGCGGGCCTTCGTAACACGGGTTGATAATGGATTGTTTATCCAACACCCGTTTGGAAGTCAAAGTCAATTTTTAATATCTATAGGGGCTGGACGCCCGGGCGGCATTGTCCGTCCGGGTGCTCGGCTTCTTTTTATTGTATGGAATAGGGCGGCTGTCTTCATTCAAGGAAGGAGGCATGAACAAGGGTGAAACGTACGCCTCTGTACTGGATGTCGGTAGTGTCTGTGCTGCTTGGAGCCGCGAGCTATGGTCTGCTTTCTCCGTTCATCAAGAAAGCTTACGATAAAGGCTTCACCTTCGAGCAAGTAACCGTCCATCAATCTGGAATTGCCATGCTGCTGTTGTGGCTGCTAGCACTTGTGCGCTTCAGGCGTTGGGTGAATCCATTTCGAGGGGAATGGATAAAGCTCTGTGTGATCGGGATTGGCGGTCTGGCGCTAACAACGGTATTATATAATCAGGCGCTTGAGCGGCTCAATGCGTCGCTTGCGATCGTGTTGCTTTTTCAGTTTACATGGATTACCATCTTGCTAGACAGTATTACGCAGAGGAAATGGCCGGGTAAATTCCGCATGCTTGCCGTCTTGATTGTCATGGCAGGCACATTGCTGGCAGTCGGGATTCTCGAAGAGGGACTGACGCGGTTTGATATCCTGGGTGTTATACTTGGTTTGCTGTCTGCTGCAGCTTATAGTTTGTTTATTTGGTGGACAGGACGCCTTCAGGGGGATCAGGATCCCGTTATACGTTCGGCTGTAATGATGACCGCAGGTTTCCTGCTTATTGTGCTGTTATATGGCTCTAAAGCCGTATCAAGCGATTCTGAAGGCATCTTGATTGGTTGGGGTCTTCTGCTTGGAATTCTTGGTCAGGTCATTCCAACGGTATTATTTAATGTGGGTGTTCCCAGAATAGGCAGCAGCCTGGCGGCGCTGCTTGGATCACTGGAGCTTCCAGTAGCGGCATTGACGGCTTGGGTCGTTCTGGATGAATCCATTAGTTTATTGAAATTAGCTGGTATTGTGCTGATCTTATTTGGGATCGGAATAGCTGAGCTGCCTTCGGGAGCTAGATCGGAGAGCTTGGCGCGTCTGGAGGAGTAGGTGTGATTTCTGTTGAGGCACGGTTAGCGCGATTGGCTTTAAAAGGCGATCAGCGGGCTTTTGCCGAGATCGTCGATCTGTATCAAGACAAGCTGTATCATATGTCTTACCGGATGCTGTACAACCGTCAGGAAGCGGAGGACGTGGTACAGGATACGTTTTTGCGTGTATATAAAAATCTTGCCCGTTATGATGATTCATTGAAGTTTTCAACCTGGATTTATCGAATCGCAACAAATCTTTGTATTGACCGGCTGCGTAAGAGAAAGCAAGTCTATTCCCTTGATGCAGAATCCAATGATCATGAAGGTCTGGACGGATATTCGATGATTCCAAGCGATAATCGGACGCCAGAGAGCGAGCTGATGCTCTCGGATACCCAGCGTATCATTCATCAGGCGATCGAAACACTGCCGGCCAAATATAAGTCGGTGATGGTGCTCCGTTATCTGCAGGATATGTCGCTCCAGGAAATCAGTGATGTGCTTGAAATGCCGGTAACCACAATCAAAACGCGTGTTCACCGGGGCCGTGAGTTCCTCCGTAAGAAGCTGGAGCATAAACTGTAGGTAAGCATGAAAAGTCGTCAAGTTTACGCTTTATCATGAAAAGTGAAATATTGGGCGCGGGTGTTATGCAAATAAGTGAAACATCCTCGCTTCCCATACGTAACGTATACGACAGAATAAACAGCGAAGAAAGGAATGGCTGCTATGAATTGCAAAGTCGCCATCGTCTGGATGCACGATTACTTGGATGACGAGCTGCCCCGTGACGACGTGGCTGAATTAAAGGCACATTTGCTTTCCTGCCAGGAATGCCGCGCAAGATTCGAGCAATTAGAACGGACCGAAGCTCTTGCCCATAACATGATGGATACGCGTGAAGTTATGGACAACAGCCATTCTGTACAGCTCACCGCACGGATTATGAGTGCGCTGCCGGCTAAACGGCGCAGTTCAAGCTTTACAAGATGGATCCGCAATCATCCGGCCATTACAGTGGCTGCCGTATTTGCACTTGTGATGTTCTCGAGCTTCACGGCAATGTGGGAGCAAGATACAGATTTATCTGTTCGAGGATCAGACCTGTCCCAGGTCGTTATTGAAGGGGATACGGTTACCGTTCCTGCTGGCGCTCATATTAAAGGTGATCTGACCGTTTCGAATGGGAGAACGAATGTACTCGGTGACGTTGAAGGTGATGTGACGGTCATTGAAGGTTCGTTCTACCAAGCCTCCACGGCTCACATATCCGGACAGGTGAAGACGATTGACCAAGCACTTGACTGGTTCTGGTATAAAGTAAGGCGTTCCATGAGCAGTTTGGCGTACTAATGAAGCTGCCTCCCTAATTGGGAGGTTTTTTTGTAAAAAAAAAGGATTTGCAACCCCGTTTCTAGAAAAGAATAAGGTTAAGAATCCGATAAAAGGATTAGAGATACCTGGGGCAATGGGTGTTGGGGGCTGATGTATGAATTATTTTGCTGATCTGACATGGAAAGAATGGATCAAGGATTTGATCGATATTTCTATTGTCAGCTACATTATTTATAAAATGATTTTGCTTGTTCGGGGAACACGTGCGGTTCAGCTGTTGAAGGGGATTTTCGTGCTGGTTGGGACTTGGGCGATAAGTACCTGGTTCAACTTGTACACGCTCAAATGGCTTATGAATCAGATGTTTACGTTCGGGGTTGTCACCATCCTGATTATATTCCAGCCTGAGCTTCGCAGAGCGCTGGAGCAGCTTGGGCGAGGTAAGCTGTTCAGCCGCTCCTCAGTGGTGGAGCGGGACATTAGTGAGCGGATCAACGAAATTATTAAGTCGATTAATTATATGGCGAAGCGAAAAATCGGAGCTTTGATTGTGTTTGAACGCAGCACAGGGCTAAACGACTACATAGAGTCGGGTATACAGATGGAGTCTATTGTCAGCTCGGAGCTGCTGATTAACATTTTCATACCCAATACACCTCTTCATGACGGAGCAGTGATTGTTAGAGCGAATCAAATTATGGCTGCTGGCTGTTACTTGCCTTTGTCGGAGAATCCGTTCATTAGCAAGGAACTTGGAACGCGGCATCGGGCCGGAATCGGCGTAACGGAAGTATGTGATGCAGTTTCAATTATCGTGTCAGAAGAAACCGGACAGGTCTCCCTGGCAGTAGGCGGAATGATTGTTCGCGATATTAAGGAAGAATCCCTGATTTCTAAGCTGTTTGAAGAGCTTAACCCAAACCAGAAAGTGCGTGAGGGTCAAGGGTCGAAGGTGCCTTTCTGGAGACGGAAAGGGGGCAATGAGAATGGATAAGTGGCTAAGTCATCCCACCGCTCTCAAAATCATTTCCCTTGTAATCGGTATTCTTCTATGGGCGGTCGTTCACTTTGACTCCGATCGTTCACCCAATACAGTGGCATCTCTAACTGAGACGAAGGAAATCGATGCCGTCCAGGTGAAGGCCATCGGCATGGATGAGAAAAACTTTGCACTTCGGTCGCTGGAACCTTCCGTCGTACACTTAACCGTAAGGGGATCGCGATCTGAGCTCCTGTCGGCTTCTCCGGATGATTTTCAAGTGACGGTTGATCTAAGCAAGGCTTCAGAAGGACGTATGGTGCTGCCTGTGATGGTCAACTTACCGCGCGGTTTGGAGCGAATCGACGTGAAGCCGAGTAACGTAACCGTCGTATTGGAGCGAATATTGACCAAGGAATACGAGGTTAGTGTCAAGACGGAAGGGACTGCGGGAAAAGGCTATAAAACGGGACAGCCGATCGTGAAGCCCAATAACCGGGTCCATGTTACCTTACCGAAGGATCAGATGGACGAGGTGGCCTTTGTGGGCGGCACAGTCTCTATTGACGGGGAAGAAGAAACCGTTAACGAGAAGAAAATGAAGGTAGTTGTGCTGGATAAAAACGGGAATGAAATGAGCGATGCGGTTGTTAATCCAAGCGTAGTTGAAGTGGAAATTCCGATAACAAAGCCGTTCAAGAAGCTGCCGCTGCAGTTTGGTTTTACCGGTAAGCTGCCGGATGGACTGGCCATAGCTTCGTTCAAACCGAGCGTGGAGACTGTTACGGTATATGGACCGCAGGATGTGCTCGATAAGTACGATTTTTACGACGGTTTGAATATTGACTTGTCCAAGCTGACGCAATCAGGTAGTATGGAGCTCGATATCAAACCGGAGGAAGGGCTTGCTACTGTCGATCCGGTCAAGGTGACAATTGAATATACCATAGTTCCAGAAACCTTGAAGGTGCTGTCGCAGCTTAAAGTAACCATGATTGGGCTATCTGACGGACTTAAATCGAAGCTTACGCTGCCGGCTGACGGTACGATTGATGTAACGGTCAGGGGCGCTCCGCTCATTCTCGGTGAGATTGAAGCTAAAGACGTGCAGTTAATTGCAGACTTGAGCGGTCTGGGGCCCGGCAGCCATGTCATACCGCTCGATGTGCATTTGCCGCGTTTTGTGAATTCGGATACCGCCTTCCCGCTCAGCATTACCGTAGAGATATCGGATAGTACTCCAGCTTCCGCCACGCCGACAGGAACTGACTCTGCAAACGGAGCGACTGACGGGACAGCGGACACGAAAGATCCAGGAAGCGGTACTGGAGCTGGAACTGAAAGCGGTACTGGAGCTGGAACTGAAAGCGGTACTGGAGCTGGAGCTGAAGAAACCGGAAATACAGGAGCTGGAAGCACCAATAACGGTACGGATGCAAATAATGAATCAACGCCTGCTGAAGGTGATGGTACGGGGACTGTAACCGATGAGACGGATACAGGCAGCAATACAGCTAATCCAAATGCTAATGATGCTCCCGGGGAGCAGCCTGCTAATAAAACATGAACAGATTGAAGGGGACAATACAACATGGGAAAATATTTCGGAACAGACGGTGTACGTGGGGTAGCCAATCGCGAGCTCACACCTGAACTTGCATACAAAATCGGGCGCTGCGGCGGCTATGTGCTTGCTGGTCAAGCCGATCGGCCTAAGGTCGTAATTGGACTTGATACACGAATCTCCGGACCAATGCTGGAAGCATCATTGATAGCCGGATTACTGTCCATCGGGGCCAGCGTAGTGCGTCTTGGGGTGGTTTCAACACCTGCCGTCGCTTATCTGACTCGCGTTCTTGGTGCAGATGCAGGCGTTATGATCTCCGCATCGCATAATCCGGTTGAAGATAACGGCATTAAATTTTTTGGCGGAGATGGCTTCAAGCTGTCCGATGATACAGAGCTTGAAATTGAACGCTTGATGGATGCGGCTGCGGATGAGCTTCCTCGCCCGGAGGGTGGAGAAATCGGTTCGGTTACTGTTAATGAGCATGCCAGCCGACTTTATCTGGACTTCTTGAAAACAACAGTGAAGCATTCGTTCAGCGGGAAGAAAATTGTGCTTGATTGTGCGAACGGTGCTGCCTATTCGCTGGCTCCTGCCGTGTTCCGTGAGCTAGGAGCAGAGGTTGTGATCGTTGGCGCTGAGCCTAATGGCCTTAACATCAATGATGGCGTCGGATCGACCCATCCGGAGTATTTACGCGAGGAAGTGCTGAAGCAGGGCGCAGATCTTGGCTTATCATTCGATGGCGACGCAGATCGTCTGATTGCCATCGATGAGAATGGCGATGAGGTCGATGGCGACTTTTTGCTGTGCATCTGCGGTGACGCGATGAAGCGGGCCGGAACACTGAAGAGCGATACAATCGTAACGACCGTAATGAGCAATATCGGCTTCTTCAAAGCGGCCCAGAAGATTGGTTTGAAGACGGCGCAAACAGCAGTAGGCGACCGTTATGTCATGGAAGAAATGCGTCGTGGGGGCTTTAACTTAGGCGGTGAGCAATCCGGTCATGTGATTTTTCTGGATTACAATACAACGGGTGACGGTATCCTGACAGGGCTCCAGCTTGTAGATACCCTTGTTGGTTCAGGTCAGAAGCTGAGCGAACAAAAGAAGCTCATGCGTAAATTCCCGCAAATGCTCGTTAATGTGCGTGTTGAAGACAAAAGTACGTACAAGGATAATCCAGCAATTGCAGCAGCCATCGCTGAAGTTGAACAAGAGCTTGGGGATAATGGACGTGTCTTGGTACGTGCTTCCGGAACAGAGTCGCTTATTCGTGTCATGGCTGAGGGTCCTGAGAAGGAAGAGGTTGCCGGCTACGTATCACGTATCGTAGATGTAGTAAAAGCAGAGCTCGGCGGCGTTTAATATAGATTGCTTTAAAACGATTGCCCTTATTAAAAATTCATTATATCATCTCATTGCAAGCAGTCTAAGGACGCAGATCAGTGATCTCTGCCTGGGACTGCTTGTATATGATATGCGGGCTTTTCAAGGCTTCGCTCCCATGACAAAAGTTGGTAATAGGGGTGAAAAAGCAAGAAATAGACAAGCTGTTGTCGGTTTCAGGCAGTATTTTATTAACATTAAGTTGCACCCTTGAGTTAAATTGAATATGATAGGAAGTATGATTCCAGAAATGAAAGCGAGGATAGCTTGTTTCATACGGATTTAAAAGCGCCAGAGCTTACGCGGGGCTGCACATCACACGATTTCGAAATTTGAAGCGTGTGCATGGACGGCGGTAAGCTGACGAGGTGGAGGTGTTCGGAATTTTCGGCGGGGACCTCCCGGTTATGCATTTGACCGTAAGCCGATACTCAAAACGACCGGGCAACTGGGCGGACAAAGGTACGGCACAAATGCCAGTTTGGATTTGATTGAATGCGCAGATGGCAACGGAGGCTTATTTGCGTGTATGGAGTACTGTCTGGAGACAGGAGTCTGGTGAGGCTTCTTGGCTTAGACTTCATTTTTGCATGCAATCAGCGGCATTTGCTGCCGCAGCTGTTTATGAGGGCAGCTATGATATTGTTAGGACTGCCACAGTGATTGAGCGGTTAGCAGCTCGTTTTTTTTTGAACGGATAAGCTGCGCTTTATTTCTTATTGTCTTTTTCCCATTTCATTACGGTGCCGCCTGCTTGAGACGGCTGAACCTGGCGATATCGCTGCTTTAAGAGGGCGAGAATCGTTTGTTCTAAGCGCCGTATACTCGTTTCTTTGAGGCACCCGACTGTTTGGGAATAACTAACCCAAAATTCGGAGGTTTTTATATATGTGTGGAATTGTAGGTTATATCGGTAAACGTGACTCACAGGATATTTTGATCGAAGGACTTAAGAAGCTGGAATACCGCGGTTATGACTCCGCCGGCATTGCCGTGTTTACAAACAGTGGGCTTGAAGTGCGCAAATCGATCGGCCGCCTCGTTAATCTTGAAGGAAAGCTGGATGGAGAGCCGCTTGTAGGATCGGTTGGCATTGGCCATACACGCTGGGCGACGCATGGTAAACCGTCAGATGTGAACTCCCACCCGCATACGGACAACTCGCTTAAATTCTCCGTTGTTCATAACGGAATTATTGAGAACTACCTGGATCTGAAGGAAGAATTGGCTGCTAAAGGGTGCATCTTTGTTTCGGAGACGGACACCGAGGTAATCTCTCATCTCGTCGCGGAGGAGTATGACGGCAATATCGTTGAAGCTGTGCAGCGTGCAGTGAAGCGTATGCGTGGTGCTTACGCGCTTGGCGTACTGACTGAATATGAGCCGGATCGTCTGGTTGCGGTTCGTAATGCTAGTCCGCTTGTCATTGGAGTCGGTAACGGCGAGAATTTCATCGGTTCAGATATTCCGGCTATTCTGGAGCATACACGTGATGTCTATATTCTAGATGACGGCGAAATGGCGATTCTGACAAAGAACAGCGTCGAATTGATGACGATCACTGGCGAAATTATTTCCAAGGAAATATTTCATGTCGATTGGGACTTGGTAACGGCGGAGAAAGCCGGATTTGATCATTTTATGCTGAAAGAGATCTATGAACAGCCAAAGGCATACCGCAACACAATGATGGGCCGTGTCGCTGCAGACGGGCGTTCGGTTCATCTCAAGGAAATTGGAATGACGCCTGAGCAAATCCGCGCTATTCGCAAGGTGCACATCGTTGCCTGCGGTACGGCTTACCATGCTGGACTTGTCGGTAAAACAGCTATTGAGAGTTTGGCACGTATCCCGGTAGAGACGGATGTGGCATCGGAGTATCGTTACCGCTCCCCGATTATTACGCCGGATACGCTTGTTATTGTGGTCAGCCAGTCCGGTGAAACTGCCGATACGCTGGCAGCACTGCGCGAGGCGAAACGCTGCGGGGCGCGCGTGCTGGCCATTACGAACGTGGTAGGCAGCTCGGTATCGCGTGAAGCGGATGATGTAATGATTACACAAGCTGGTCCAGAGATTGCTGTCGCTTCGACAAAGGCATATACCTCCCAGCTGATTGCTTTCTACCTGCTAGGTCTCTATCTGGCAGATACACTTGGCACGCGAAGCCGTGAGGAAATTACAGAAGTATTGACTGCCATGCAGCAGCTGCCGGAGCAGGTGGAGAGCATTCTAGAGCAAGCGAATGTCCTCAAGCAGATCGCAGAGAACATGGCAAAACACAACAACCTGTTCTTTATCGGGCGCGGAGTCGATTTTGCAGTCGCTCAAGAAGGATCGCTTAAGCTCAAAGAGATTTCTTATATCCACTCCGAGGCTTATGCAGCCGGTGAGCTGAAGCACGGGACACTCGCGTTAATCGAGGAAGGAATTCCGGTTATCGCAGTAATTACACAAGAAGCATTGTACGAGAAAACACTTAGCAACATTAAAGAAGTGAAGGCGCGCGGCGCCCATGTTCTAGGCATAGTCAATGCAGGTATGGAAGTTGAAGTCGCGAAGTCGGTTGATGAGGTCTTCACAATCCCTAAAACTTCAGCCTTAATCACATCGGCGCTGTCCGTTGTTCCGCTGCAGCTGATCTCGTATTATGCTTCGCTGGCACGAGGCAATGATGTGGATAAACCGCGTAATTTGGCGAAAAGCGTGACGGTGGAATAGTGGATTTGTTCTTTGATAAAATATGATTCATTACAATTAAGTTTTGTTCTGTTAAACATCAAGAGGGCAACCATCTTATTACGGTTGGCCTCTTTTTCAAATGGTGAAAGAATAGGCATTCAGTGTAACCGCACGGAGAGTACTGCAAATTTGAAGGCATTTACATTAAAATCGGAAACTGATGGAAGTAGTAACCACCTGACAAATGAGCAGCAATGGTAGGGCGGCTTTTATAAAAGAAGTCACCGAAGAAGTCTGAAATTACTTCTTTTTGCGTTAAGCGAATATTTCCGGTTATCTTACTTGGTCTTGTTTTTAATATTCATTGGCGACTATGATGTAGGTATAACTGATTTGCCCAAATTGAATAATTGGGAATAGGTGTCTGATCAACAAGCATGATTGTCGGTCAGACTTAAAAGGGAAGTTCGGTGTGAAGCCGACGCGGTCCCGCCACTGTAACGGGGGAGCAGGCAGCTTTTTCAGCCACTGATCAATATCGATCGGGAAGGCCGCTGCCAAGCGATGATTCCGGAGCCAGGAGACCTGCCTGTTCTGACGGCACTGCAGTACCTACGAGAGATAGGAAGGTGTTAGATGAACCGTCATAATTTGCGATTAAAGGCGTCTTTCCCTAAGTTTTTTCTCAGGGAGGACGTCTTTTTTGTTGTCTGCAGAGGTAACAAAAGCCGAAGTTCACCATTTTGGCATTATTGGGGAGGGCTCCATCGATGCGGCACGTGTTGATCCATTTTTTGACTCATGTAGAAAATGAGCAAACGATGATTGAAGTGCCTTTGCCAGCGGTTTCTGATTGCTAAAGCAGCCTGATACTCGAAACCTTCATTATTGAAATCTAATCCCGCCCACTGATCATTAAAGAGTTCGACGAGCGTCTGTGGGCGGTGCGGTTGATACAGTCACAGTCATGTCGGACAGTAAGCTGGTATTCAGGTTTAAGGACTTGCTCAGCAGTTGAGGGTTAAATTGCGCAGCTTACTACATTCATACCGATGCCTACACCGATGTATAAGTCGGAGTGGGCATCGGTATATTTATGTTCTTTACACGGCTGGTTTCATGTACGTGAAATGCTGAGCGGACGATCATCATCTCCGAAGCAGAATAAAAAACAGGACACCGATTTCTCGAAGCTTATAGTAACCAGCCGACAAGAAATTACTGTCTGCTCCTGTCTGCTCCCCCTATCTCTGTCAGTCAGTAACCTGTTTCATGATTGGATTAAGCTCGAAAAAAAGAATGAATCCGTTAGATACCGTTATGAAGATATATCTTACTTTTCAAACAAGGTACTTAACTTAAAATATTACCTTGACACACATAGTAGTATATCGTATCATGTGAATATGGAGGTGATGATATGAGCGAGAACAAAATCACATCCGACCTGCTTCGCGGACATACGGATACCATGATTTTACGGCTCTTGTCCGAAGCTGACCGCTACGGATACGAAATTGTCAAGCTGATTGCCGAGCGCTCGGGCGGCGAATATGAATTAAAGGAAGCCACGATGTACTCCAGCGTCAGACGTCTTGAGACAGACGGCGATATCGAGTGGTATTGGGGCGATGAATCTCAGGGCGGACGACGTAAATATTTTAGGATTACCGAGAAGGGCAAGGGTGCTTACGCCCGCAACAAAAGCAACTGGGAGTACTCAAAGCGTGTGCTTGAAAACTTATTATAAGGAGATGGATGTTATGAATCAGAAATTGACCAACTATTTGAACGGCGTTTTTGCACCGTACGATGGGGTAAAAAGCGTCACCGAATTAAAGGCTGATCTGCTCTCCGATTTGCAGGAGCGGTTCCGTGAACTCAAAGCCGAAGGCAAGGATGATGAAGCCGCTTTTGAGATGACCATCGACAGCATCGGCGACATTGAGCAAACGGTACTGGAGGTCGCCAACCTCTCCCGTTCGCTGGAGCGGCAGGTGGTGACAAACTTTGGCGCGAGCAACCTGACGCAGAGCGACTTTGCGGGCGTTATTGCTCATAAGGGACAATTTAATGCCAGCGCGTTACGCGGTTCCGACTTTGCGGGCGCAGACTTGACCGGAAGCTCATTTAAGAGCAGCGACGTACGTGAAGCCAATTTTGACGGCTCGAATCTGACCGACTGCAGCCTGTCCGCCAATGATCTTTCCAATGCGAGCTTCAATAAATCGATCCTTGTACGCACCAACTTCAGCATATCGGGGCTGGACGGAGCAAAATTCACAGGCGTAAAACTGACCGACGTCACGCTAACCAAGATCGACCTTAGAAAAACAATCTTTGAAGGTTGTATCTTTGACGGCGTGATCTTCAAAGATTCCGACCTGAGCGGTCTGCGTCTTGACGGGCAAACCTTTATTGGCGTCAAGTTTGACAAGTCGGCAGTGAACGATGTTTCGTTTAGGGGCGCTACACTTAAGAATGTGTCTTTTCAGGCGTTTTTTTCCTTGACCAATAAGTATTACCGTGGCATCAAAACCATCTGCTTTGACGGCGCGACGATGGATAAGCTGACCTATGCTGCGCTTAAAGGCATGGGGGCCGCTTTGTCCAAGGTTACAGTCATTTAAGGGAGGTCATCAAATGCAACCCGTGCAAACCAAGTCCATTCAAGTAAAAGGTCTGCAAAAGTCCTACAAGCAGCATCAAGTCCTAAAGGGCGTAGATTTCGAGGTGGAAAAGGGCAGTATTTTCGCTCTCCTCGGCTCCAACGGGGCGGGCAAGACAACGGTTGTCAAAATCCTCACCACGCTGCTCAAACAAGACAGCGGAACCGCCACCGTAAACGGATTCGATGTTGCGTCAAAACCCGAGAATGTGCGGCAGGCGATCAGTCTGACCGGGCAGTTTGCCGCCGTGGACGAAATGTTGACCGGACAGGAAAAACTGATCATGATTGCCAAGCTGCGATACCTCAAAAATCCGCGTCAGGCTGCGGACGACTTGCTTAAACGCTTCGGCTTGACAGACGCCGCCGACCGCAGGGCGTCTACTTATTCGGGTGGTATGCGCCGCAGGCTCGACATCGCCTTGAGCCTTGTGGGAAAACCGCAGATCATTTTCCTCGACGAGCCGACCACTGGGCTTGACCCCGAGGCGCGCATCGAGGTTTGGAAGATAGTCAAGGAGCTTGCAGGCAGCGGCACGACGGTACTCCTAACCACGCAGTATTTGGAGGAGGCTGAGCAGCTTGCCGACCGAATTGCCATTCTGCACGAGGGCAGGATTATCGCCAGCGGCACGCTCTCGGATCTAAAAAAGCTGTTCCCATCCGCAAAGGTCGAGTATGTTGAAAAACAGCCGACATTGGAGGAGATATTCCTCTCGATCGTCGGCAAAAAGGAGGCGAAGTAAATGGAGGCGGCAAAGAAACACTTTTTCAGCGATATGGGCGTTATGCTTGGACGTTCCATGCGCCATATTTCCCGCAGTATGGACACCATCGTCACGGTCTGCATCACTCCGATTGCGATGATGCTGCTGTTCGTCTATGTGTTTGGCGGCGCCATCCAAACCGATACGGATAACTATGTGAAATACCTGCTGCCCGGTATCCTGCTGATTGCGATAGCAAGCGGTATATCCTATACGGCTTACCGGCTGTTTTTGGATAAGCAGCGCGGCATATTCGAGCGGTTCCACACCATGCCGATTTCACGTTCCACCTTACTGTGGGGGCATGTGCTGACCTCGCTGGTATCCAACGCCATATCGGTTCTCGTCATCATTCTCGTAGCGTTGATTATGGGCTTTCGTTCACCGGCGGGGATATTGTCGTGGCTTGCAGTAGCCGGCATACTCGCGCTGTTTACGCTGGCATTAACCTGGGTCGCAGCAATTGCCGGACTGACCGCAAAAACGGTGGATGGCGCAAGCGCCTTTTCCTACCCGATTATCTTCCTGCCGTTTATCAGCTCGGCGTTTGTGCCGACCGAGTCGATGCCGAAGGTCGTTCGCGCCTTTGCCGAAAACCAGCCGGTGACCTCGATCGTGGAAGCCATCCGTGCGCTGCTGTCAGGTCAGCCGGTGGGCAATGATATATGGGTCGCTCTTGCTTGGTGCTTAGGGATTTTGTTCGCAGCCTATTTCTTTGCAATGAGGGTGTATAAAAAGCGGGTGTGATAATGGTGACTTTGAATTTGATGAAATCGAGAATAAACGTCCGATGAGCATATGGCTCTATGCTAAGTGCAGGACATATCTCGATTCTGATAACCCAGAACAGGAGGTGAATCATATTTTGATTGCCAATATTTATTCTCTTTGATGCATCGAACACACCTTTTTGACAAAGGGCTTTCCAGCATGAATAACGAATTAGTAGTTGAAAACAATAGGGCTGATAAAAAAGTAAAGAGAGGGAGACCAAATGAAAAAGATTACAACAGAAAATTTTAGTTCGTCAGAAAATATGAAGAAAAGGAGAGATTCATGATGGGACAAAGCAACAAAGGCTTCTCCGAAACAGGGCTGCGTAAAATGCGCAACGTGCTGGCAAGGCATGTCGATTCCGGGAAGATTCCCGGGCTTGTCGCTCTGGTCGGCCGGGGCGGTGAGACGCACGTCGAAGCGATCGGGACGATGCGCCATGATGGTGGCGCGCCGATGCGCCGGGACACGATCTTCCGGATGGCCTCGACGTCCAAGCCGGTTGCGATCGCGGCGGCGATGGTCCTGCTCGACGAGTGCAGGCTGCGGCTGGATGACCTGGTAGAGCAGTGGCTGCCGGAACTCGCCGACCGGCGGGTACTGAAGCGGATCGACGGCCCGCTGGACGATACCGTGCCGGCGCGGCGGCCGATCACCGTACGGGACCTGCTGACCTCCACGTTCGGGCTCGGCATGGATATGACGTCGCTGGGCACTCCGATCATGAACGCGATTTTCGAGCAGGGGCTCACGCCCAATCTACCGGAGCCGGTGCCCGAGCCGGATGAGTGGATGCGCCGCCTTGGCGCGCTTCCGCTGATGTACCAGCCCGGAGAGCGCTGGCAGTACCACATCAGCAACGATCTACTCGGCGTGCTCGTCGCCAGGGTCACGGGCCAGTCGTTTGAGACGTTCCTGCGCGAACGCATATTCGAGCCCCTGGGCATGAAGGACACCGGTTTCCACGTGCCCGCCGACAAGATCGACCGGCTGCCGCCCCTCTACGCCCCCAACCCGCAGACCGGAGAGTTCATCGTGTGGGACGAGGCCAAGGGGGGACGCCACAGCCAGCCTCCGGTGTTCCAGGGCGGCGGAGGCGGACTTTCCTCCACCGTCGACGACTACCACGCCTACTTCCGGATGCTGCTGAATCACGGGATGCACGGGACCGAACAGATCCTGTCCCGGCCCGCCGTCCAGCTGATGACCACCAACCGCCTCACGCCCGAGCAACAAGCCGCCCGAAACGCCATGGCCAGCAACAACGTCCATGTGTCATTCGGCCAAGGGCAGCACGGCGGCTGGGGCTTCGGGATGGCGGTGCGCACCTACCGTGGTGACTACGCGTCCATCGGCCAGTTCGGCTGGGACGGCGGAAGCGGCACCGCGACGTACGCCGACCCGGACAAACAGCTCACCGGAATCCTGCTCACCCAGGTCGGGGCGTCCACTCCGGATTCATCTCGGCTTATCCACGACTTCTGGACCACGCTCTACCAGGCAATCGAAGACTGACACCGAGCCCGCGCCTGGTACGCCCGCCCTCAGCCCACGACACCCAACGGTCAGCCCCCTGGCGGCCGATTGGAAGCAAAAGTTGCCTTTTGTACTTTGCTTAGACGCTTCCCAGATTTAAAATTGGCGATTAATCCAGATGAGTTATTTATAACAATAATGGAGTGGTACGTTCCATTGCTAGTATCCCAATGATTTTCTAACCTTCGGTGATATGTTGTTTTTAAATAAGATACAAAGCTAAAATATAACCGTGTGATTTCTTCCATTCCTATGTAAAAAACAGACCGATATCTATTTCGAATCGGTCTGTTTTCCATTTATTGGTCAAATTAGGGATCGTCGTTCGTTTGCTGGTTGCCGGTGACCACGATCGTGGAGGCTACCGGGCAGGATTGTTCAAATTTTCGTCGAATATTTCCCGGTCAGAGTTTATCAAACGTAGAGCTCGTTGAAGCACGACACTTGAGGGGATGAAAGAAATTATGGAAGACTCCGTAGTTACGAAAGCAGAACGAATTGCAGGCGGCTTTCTTGCGGAACAAGTAAAAACATCATACCGGATTATAGAGAAAGGGATCGATAATCAGGTTTGCGTCGTCGAAACGGAGAGCCGTAAAGTCGCTGTCCGCATGAACGCTAAAGATACATTCCCAAGCTATATCAAAGAAAAATGGTGTATCGAGCAAGCGGCCGCAGTTGGCATACTCGGACCTGAGGTGTTGTCCATCGGTATCGTTGATGAAACCGCATATATGATCCAAACTTTCATAGATGGCGATAACGGGTTGGAAAGTACGATTCCCAAGTCCGATGTTTGGAGGCGGCTTGGCGAATATGCCAAGCTTATTCATTCCATTCAAGTGAAAGGATACGGAAAAAATCTGATCGATCCCGTCCATGGTGAGTTTCAGTCACCTTCTCATGCAGAATCAGACGGCAGTTGGCAAGGGTATGTGCAGTATAATATCAATAGTTTGACCGAGCATGATCGCTTGATTCAGCTTGGGATAATCACTCCGAAGGAATCGCAGCGAGTAAGGAAACTGTTCGAGAATGTGAAGAAAGAAACGTTCCCCTTCGGTTTACACCATGGAGATCTCTCTGTAAAGAATACGATTGTCAATAAGGCCAACCAAGTTATATTGCTGGATTGGAATAATGCAGAAGTAAGCGTAGTACCGCATGAAACGGTTATTCAAGTGATGCAGTATCAAATGTTAGGACTCAAAGAAGGCCCAAATATGGAGGAATTCAAAGCGTTTTTAGACGGGTATGGGATAAGTGAAAACGACCTTGCTGACATGAGGCATGTACTGCTATTAAGGGCGTTTGATAACCTCAGATGGGCGATTGATCGAAGTCCGGACAGGATCGAAGCCTATGCTGCGTTCGCGAAACATGTTGTTGACATGATTATGGATTAGCAGAGATAGCGAACGGGACACGATAGCATAATACAGACCACAATGAGGCAGCCGGCCAGAATGATCGGCTGCCTCTTCTCAACTAATTAAAACTCAAAAGGAAGACGGAAGTTGGAGTATAATTGCAAGAGATATTTTTGGAATGTCCAAGAGGATGCCGAGGATTATGGGCGAATCAATCTCACTTAGAACAATCATTGAATGGTGCCTGCTCCCTGTCACGTACCCATCAATAGATTGGCATTTTAAACCTATTTTAAGCACCCCTGAGATGCTGTAAAATGAAAGCTGCGCCTACAATTTAATCAACACTTCCGTGCCGTCCTGAGCCTGGACATCGACCAGAACCGTCCCTTTGCAACGTTGCATCTCCTTGATGAGCTGCCTGATCGCTTGCTTCGTGCTTCGGTTTTCGAGAATCGACAGCACCAGCAATCCCGAACCGGCTGCTGTCCGAATCGAAATCATTCTTCCGGCTCGAGTGCCCACCCGCATGTCCGCCGTGCTTGTTCAGCCAATCCTTCATTTTGCGCTGGACTAAATTGGAAGTCAGGATACCGCTCCCCATTCGCAATACGGCATAAGGGACCGGAATCGTAAAAGCGTGCTCCTTGCTCTTAACCTTCACAATCATCATGACCCATCACTCAATTACTACGGTGACGGTATCCTCTTCACCGGAGCGGATGTCAATGATTTGCCCGTCAAGCTCGTTCTCGATTGCATCGATCAGCAGGTCGATATCGATATCCTTCACATATTTCGCAGCCTGCGGAATATTGGACGCGATGCTGTACCCCGCTCCGAGAACAGCCTTCACCAGTTTAATCGGCAAATTGATGTTGACATTATCGTTTTCTTGGGATGTTACCCGTATTTTCAACGTTTTGTCTAAATAACCGCCGGATGCCGATGACAGTTTCTTCGAATAGTCGGGTTTCCCCAGCACCTGCACGGCTTGCGATGTATGAGCCGTTTGCTTCTTCTTTAGCGCGTCAATCAACTCCGAAGCCTTGTCTGAATCAATTTTGCCTTCCTGCATCATGGACAGCACTTTGCTGATTTCTTCTTTCATCGTTTCTTCCTCCTTATTCATCCTTCAACATTTTGACCGCTTCATCCGCGGTGATTTCGCCATTCTCCAGCATGGAAATGACCTTCTTCTCATCGACTTCCGGCTTCTTCCGCGTATCGTATCCGAGGGCCGTAATGATATCATTGAGCTTGCCGCGCACCGTCGGGTAAGATATGCCGAGCTCTTTCTCCACTTCCTTTATGTTGCCCCTGTTCACTAGAAAGGTGATCACAAAATGGAGCTGTTCGGGCGAGAGTAGAGCCAGCTTTGATAATTCAAATGTGTTCTCAATCGTCGTCCGGCAATGTCCGCATTCCAGCTTGACGGCGTGCAGCGGATGGTCGCATACAGGACACTGTGTGATGATGGGATATTTCATACTCTACTCCTTTCTTTTTTAAATTATAATTCAATATATTCAAATTGTAAATTGATAAAATCAATAAAATTAATTTAAAAATTAATTTTATTGATTTTAAGGTTAATACCCTAAAGATTTTAAAATGCTCTATTTAAACAAAGAAAGCCTCAACGAATCCATCGGGATGGAGTCGTGGCAGTTGATGCTGGAGTTAGCAAAGCAACACTCTATAACAATCCCGCTGCTAAAGAGTTTTTTCTCGATTTTGGCCTTGAGGTGCAAGGGGAATGGGAATCGGAAGGAGAGTGGATGGATCAGGTAGTTGGGCTTAATGACGTTAAAGTAGCATGTGTAGGATTGCGGACGCCAGACGGTCAGGCATGGATAGAGCTAATCAAATTTTATACGCCGTCAGATGCCTTAAACTTCATGGTAGAGTGACCTCCTGATGGGCTTTTTGAGGCAATGGCCTCGAGCGTAACCCCATCGTACCGAGGCGCTCGTTTTTGTTCAAACGCCAAATTATTCGTTTTACAGGAATTCTAACGGAGAACATTAGCATTCCTGTAGAGCGTTAAATTTCCGCTTTGCAAAAAAACGAGCGCCTCGGTACGATGGAAGTAC
>NZ_JBHSOW010000040.1:0-140875 GCF_042656405.1 Paenibacillus solisilvae
CCCTTTTGTAACTGGCTGATCCCTCCATGTATTCCCTTACTGCTACTATCTTAAATTCTTCCGTATATGGATTGAATGTTTGTCCTTTTTTAGCCATAAATAAATCCCCTCCAAGTTCACTCATTCCTTATGGTACCATAAGGTTTTTTTCTGAGTGTCTACTTGAAGGGGATAATATCACACAGGCGTCAAGCTGCAAGGTTTATTAAATGGTCATGGCTCCAAATCCGCCGTCCACTCTAATAAGAGAGCCGGTTACGAAGCTGGATGCCGCCTCGGATGCCAGCCAAACAACCGCACCCTGGAGCTCCTTCGGATCGCCGAACCGATTCATCGGTGTATGGCCCATAATGCTTGCCACACGTTCAGGCGAGAGAATCGCTTTGTTCTGCTCTGCCGGGAAGAAACCGGGAACAATTGCATTCACCCGTACCCCATGCGGTGCGAACTCACGGGCAAGAAACTGCGTCATGCTGTTAACGGCATGCTTCGACGCAGAATAAGTGAATACCCGGGATAAGGGCGGACCCGCCGATACCGAGCTGATCGTTATGATGCTGCCGCCATTGCCCGCATCGATCATGGAACGGCCGAAGACCTGACATGCAAGCATGACACTCTTGGCATTGACGTTCATAATATGATCCCATTCTTCTTCTGTAATATCGAAGAATGAGGTGGCGCTGTTCGTACCAGCGGTATGAAGCATAATATCCGCACGGCCCGACCAGGCCAGTATGGCTTCCAGAGCGCGCTCGAGGTCCGCTTTTACATTAGTATCCGCTTGAAAGAGCTTCGCGCGGTCCTGATCAAGCAAATGCTGTACAAACGGCGCGGCCTTCTCCGGATTACGGGCCACAAGAGCGACTTGTGCGCCATGGGCATGAAGAGCTTCAGCCATGACGCGGCCCAGGGTGCTGCCGGCACCAATAATGACGGCCGTGCGGCCGGTCAAATCAAATAGCGGGGTCATCAGCGCAGGCTGCCTCCTTGTTATAACGGTTTAATTGTCTTCCGGTAGGATTCCGGACTCGTCCCGACGGTTGCTTTGAACAGGCGGCTGAAATGCGCTAAATGCTGAAACCCGACAACGCTGCATACATCGGAGACACTTCGTTCGGGTTCCAGGCGGAATAACATTTTGGCCTGATTAATGCGTCTGTTGTACAAATATTTGAAGACCGTCGTTCCGGTCACTTCTTTAAATAGATTGGATAAATACGGTTTGGTCAAATGCAGTGCAGCCGCAATATCGTCGAGCGTTACATCCTTCTCATAATGATCCTCTAAGTACGTAATGACGCTTTGAACATGCTGCTCCTTGTGGGAGCGATGCTCACGATCCCGAATGGGCTCCCTGCACCAGCCGCGTATGATATGAAGCAGCTCGAAGAAACGAAGTGTGAACCGGTCATAAGCCGTGAGTGCGACGACTCGATTATCGTCGTTTCTCTGCTCATAGAGGCTGCTCATCTCCTTAAGGAGCTTCTCCATCTCGAGCTGGTCCTGCGCGCTGAGTGAAATTCGGATATTCCGCAGCTCTTCGAACGGCTTCAACAGCACGGCTGCCGGCTCCGGCTGCAGAATCTTATGTGCATATGCGGGATCAAAATGAATAATGGAGCGGATATACGGCCGTGAAGGAGACGGGTTCGGACAATGCAGCGTCATGCCGTGCATCAGAATCAGATCGCCCGGATGCAGCGTCATCAGCTTATCGCCGATCAGATAGTTGCATTCCCCTTCTTGGAAGTAATAAATTTCGTAAAAGGCATGCGAGTGAAATTGAGCGCCCGGCATCGGCCTGATATCCCTATACATCAAATCGATCGGCTGCTCCCATTGCATGGTAAGCGGCATAGCTGTCCCCTCCAACCCGAGCACCGTCTCCAGTGCTTGTTCATGTGAAGATTGTACCATGCCGCATCCCCCCTCGCACTTCCATTCCAAATTGATTATTCCACCCGAACCGCCATATTCTGAGCCATGACGCACAGCTCGGCTGCCTTAAAAGCATGCTCCTGCGTCATGGCATTCTCCGTCCGGTTGATGCAATCAAGAATCAGTTCACCGAAGAAAGGGAACCCCACTTGACCTCTTACCGCAAAATGCTGTTCTCCGTCACGGTTGACCAAATACACATGATCGCCCTGCGGGTCGCGAGCGACATCGATATATTTGCGCAGTTCGATATAACCGTCTGTTCCCATAATAATCGTCCGGCCGTCTCCCCAAGTGCCAAGACCTGTCGGCGAGAACCAGTCTACGCGAAAATAGTTCGTGGCCCCGTTTGCCCCGACGAGCGTTGCATCACCGAAGTCTTCCAGCTCCGGCACATCCGGATTCGCATAGTTGGCCACTTTACTGTGTACAACCTTTGCATCGGTGTTGCCCGAATAATAGAGAAACTGCTCGATTTGGTGGCTCCCGATATCACAGAGAATGCCGCCGTACTGCTCCTTGCGGAAAAACCAATCCGGGCGCGATGATTTATTCAAGCTGTGCGGACCCGTTCCGATGACCTGCAGGACACGGCCGATCTTACCTTCTTCAATGAGTTTGCCGGCATAAACCGCACTCTCCACATGAAGTCTTTCGCTGTAATAAACCATGTATTTGCGGCCGGTCTCCAACACCTTTGCACGTGCTGCTTCGATTTGCTCCAGATTCGTGAAGGGAGTTTTGTCGGTAAAATAATCCTTGCCATGATCCATAACGCGCATGCCGAGCGCCGCACGTTCGGACGGAATAGCTGCAGCTGCAACCAGCTTAACCTCGGGGTCATTCAGGATTTGTTCCGGTGATGAAGCCGCCTGCACCTGCGGATAAGCCTTAACGAACCGCTCGACTTTGTCAGGATCCGGATCGTAGACCCATTTGAGCGTGCCCCCCGCTTCAATTAACCCGTTCGTCTGTCCGTAGATATGACCATGATCAAGCGCCATAGCCGCAAAAATAAACTCACCCGGCTCGCAGACCGGAACCGGCTTGCTTACAGATACCGGAGCATAGTTCATACCGTCTTTATTATTACTAGCTGACATTCGCTGAACACTCCTATTCGTTATTAGCAAGTTTGCTCAAGGCTTGATAACTGATGGACAAGCTGTCAAATGGATCTCCCGGACAATCATCCTGCTCGACCACATACCATTCCACGCCGGTTTCGCGGCAGGCTTGAAGAATAGCCGGGAAATTCAAATTGCCCTGACCGATTTCCGCGAAAACCTGTTTGTCGCCCACGATCGCCATATCCTTCAAATGAATGACCTTCATTCGACCTTCAACCTTGCGAATCCATTCCACCGGGTCCGCTCCGCCTGCCTGAACCCAATACGTGTCGAGCTCGAAGCCGACATGCTCCGGATCGGATGATTCCAGCAGCCAGTCCATGCCTGTCTTGCCTTCAAACTTCTCGAATTCGAATTTGTGGTTGTGATAGATCAGCTGCAGTCCGGCTGCCGTCAGTTTCCGGCCAATCTCCGTCATGAGCCGCCCCATAGCGGTATAACCTTCTCTGCCACCACGATATTCCGAAGGCAAAGCACCCAACCCCACGTAGCGGCAGTTCCAGGATTGATGCTGCTTGATCACGTTGTCCAGGTCATTGACCAGCCTGTCAAAAGGGATATGGGTGGCACAAATGGTCAATTGTTCGGTTTCGCATATTTGTTGAATGTCATCCGGCGCGATCGGTCCCGTCCCCGATACCTGCACCGCATCGTAGCCGATCTGCTTGACCCGCTTCATGGTGGCGTCAAACTCTTCCGCCGTGCGTGTAAAATTACGAAGTGTATACAGCTGCGCTGCAATTTGCTTTCTATTCAAAAGGTTCACATCCTCTATGATTAGTTGGTTTATGATAGACAAGCAGCGTTAAGGAGCCGCGATCCGGTTCCTTTTGGCATTCTCCAGAACGCGCAGGAAAGTGCCGCCGAAATAGGCTTCTACGTCCCTGCTGATATCAGCTTCTGTGAGCTCCCAGCCATCCTTGAGCAGACGGCCGTATTTATGGATTAAAATATCGGCAAGGATGCCACGGGAATATTCCCATTTGTTAATCAGCTGCTCCAATACGCGGCAATCGGAATGCTGCGGGATGAAGCTTGTACCAAGAAGCTCGACACGGAATTCGGTCAGCTCGCGGATCATCGATTCGGTGTGCAGGAACCACCAGCAGCCAAACAGCGTAATATTGCGGAATTTGCGGGAAAGCACAGCAAGCTCATGCTGGTTCTCGCGTGCCAGTACCGTAATGAGCAGCTCGAGATTTGTGTAGCGCTTGGCGATGCCTTCAAGCAGGCTGAGGTCCGAACGCATGCTCATATCTCCGGCCAGCTTCAGCAGCGGGTTAACTTGGCGGCGCACGCCGATCATAAGGGCCAGCGGCAAGCCAAGCTTGAGGCAAACCGGAATGACTGCGCCGTCCAATAGAACGGTGAGCGTATGGCTCGCGTCCCCGGCTGCGTATCTCGCATCACCCGGGAGTGAAACCATGATGTACAGCGCATCCATCCGCACAGCCCAATCCTGCAAGAAGCGCTTCACTTCCTGCAAAGTGGCTGGCGCGGAGGCGTCATCCTCCACCGCATAGCCCTGCCCGCGCAGATCATGCGCAGCAGCAGGCCAATCGAGCAGCAGCTTATCGATACGAAGCGCCGCATCGAAGCGCGGGTCGCTCTTGCCGCTGCCCGATTGCCAAACGGTGCGCTCCTTCGAATCAAATGGATCATTCGTCATGACGATCCGCTGCACCTTGGCTGCCTCCAGCACATCACTAACCTGCTGCGAGGCGGACTTAGCCGCAAACGCTGCGCGGTAAGCGTTCAGATCACGGCCGTATTGCGCCGGTGAGAGCCCAAGCCGGTTCAGCGCGGTAAGCACGCCGGAGGCCGCTTCGCTAATTGGCGAACGGTCCACGAACAGCGTCTGCCAAACCGCTTCAGCACGGCTGGCGCTGTCAAGTGACCAATATTCATCGTAGGTGAGGTCGGTATGACGGAAGAACTCAGCTGTCAGATAATGATAGTGAAGCAGCTCGTCGATTCCCCACAGCAGATGCTCACTAAACGCTTCGGCGTATAGATGGGTATGCATATCAATAACGCGGGCTTCCGTCGTCATTCGGCGAATGACGGCTTCGAGCCCGGATTGTGATGAGATCCCTTGATTGTGAAGCTGTGCTTGATTGGCACTCATGGATTCATGCCTCCTAATAAACCTCTTTTTTAGAATGTACCTGTCAGGTCAGCGGGCTTGGCATTCTCAGCGACTGCGGGCTTTTGAAAGGTCGACTCGGCAATCCGTTTGTTCAGCTCCGCTTCATGGAGGTCTTCATCAAGCGGCAGGTCAACCCAGCCATCGAGCCACGTGGACAGATGCATCGCATTGGAAATCGTCAAGCCGTTAATGCCCTCTTCACCCGGAGCTACGAGCGGCGTGCCTTTGAGGATGGCATCCGTGAAATTTTGCAAAATGCCTGCATGCTCCGGACTGCGTCCATGGCTTGGGATGTCGATTTTCCAGACCTCAGGCGAGGCGAAGGCTTCCTTATTGCGTGCATTGAAGGCGGTCTCCGACTCGCGAAGACGCCAAAATGTCATCCGTCCATCCTCGATCACGATTTTGCCCCGATCACCCGATACCTCGAGCCGGTTCGTTCCCGGCGCTTCCGAAGTGGCCGTAATAAAGACGCCAGTTGCGCCGTTCTCGTATTCCGCATAAGCCGTTACGTCATTCTCAACCTCGATGCTGCGATGTTTGCCGAACTGACAGAATGCGCGCATACGTGTAGGCATCATGCCAATGGTCCACTGCCACAGATCCAGCTGATGCGGACATTGGTTAATGAGCACGCCTCCGCCTTCCCCGCCCCAGGTTGCGCGCCATGTGCCGGAATCATAATAAGCCTGCGAACGGTACCAGTTCGTAATAATCCAATTGGTGCGGCGAATTTCGCCAAGTTCACCGGATGCGATAAGCTCGCGGAGCTTCTGATACAGCGGATTCATCCGTTGGTTGTAGACAATGCCGAACTTCTTGTCGCTGGCGGCAGCCGCTTCATTCATCTCCCGAACCTGCTTGGCATACACGCCAGCCGGCTTCTCGATAAGCACATGGACACCTTTGGCAAACCCTTGAATCGCTTCCTTCGGATGATCATAATGCGGGGTAGCAACGACTACGGCATCCACCAGACCCGAATCGATCATGGCTGCGGAAGTCTCGAATACGGCAACATCCTTAAAATTCGCCTTCGCCCACTCACGCTGTTTCTCGAAACCGTCGCATACCGCTGTCAGTACTGCCCCTTTAATGGAACCGTCTGTCAAAATCTTGGCGTGGCCTGAGCCCATATTGCCAACTCCGATAATGCCATAACGAACGATGCTCATTGAATTTCCTCCGTCCATACCTGTATTGGTTAATGATTATAATTGATAATTGGTTTATTTCTTCGTCTTAGAAAGAGCTTCCCAGATTCCATTGAGATACGTTGCGCCCAGCGCCCGATCAAATAGTCCATACCCTGGAATACCCTGCTCGCCCAGATCGTCCGCCCGTGATCCGGACGCAGCGGACCGTTAAAGCCCGTTTCCCAAGCTTCTGCGTGTCATCCTTCGTACAGCTCTCGTCCCAGCCCGGGAGTGAAAGATCGCCCATAACCGGATCCATCCGCCGCACCGTCTCATCCTCGAAAGTCAAGGTCGTTGAGCCTTCAGGAAGCAGGTAGGCAAGCTGCGAACGTGTCCAGTCAAAGACAGGCATGAAGTTATAACAGATAACCGGAACGCCAGCCTCTCCGAGCAGTCGGATGGTTTGACTGTAATTTTCAATTAACCGGTCACGCGAAGGTCTTCCGAGCTTAATATCCTCATGCACCGGAACACTTTCGATTACAGACAGCTTCAGGCCGCTGTCTTCCGCCGTTTTCTTCAGAGCGGCAATGGACTCCCTGGGCCACGCTTCTCCGACCGGCGTATCGTACAAAGCAGTAACAATGCCCGTTACACCAGGAATTTGGCGGATATTCTGAAGCGTTACAGGGTCACCTCGCTCCAAACCACCGGAATGTCATTTTCATCTGCTGCACCTCTTAGCAATCGGAATTGGGTTGATGCAATCGTTTTCAATTCGTTTGTCTACGTCATTGTAGCACAGGAGATAATGCTTGGCGGGTTGATTCAGGTTTCACTTAACCACAGTCAAATGATTAGGGGAATTACCGTGTTGGAGTCAAAAGGAGGAATGGGAGCTATGCGCCGACTCGTTCAAGCTGCGGTGCAGCGGGACTACAACGAAGAGGAAAGAAACATTTCCACGAACCTGGCAGCTGCAAGCGGAAGCATCCGTTCACGGCGCATGGCGATGCCGATGCTTCTTGGAGGGATCGGCTCTGCCGTTTGAACTTCAAACAGCGTTCCGGCAGCAAGCTCCTCCGTCACAAACGAACGGGTAACAAAAGCAGCCCCATAGCCGAGTCTTGCAAACTCAACCAGCAAATCGATGCTGCCAAGCTCAATATCCGCCTCGATCGTTTGACCGCAAGCCGCAAACCACTGCTCCACAAATCGGCGGGTGCTGCTTCCGGCCGATAAGAGCAGCAGCGGCGTTTGTGCAAGCTCCTCTGCTGTACGAGGCTGATCCGCAAGCTCCTTGAAAGCCGAGCCTACAACAAAAGCATCTTGTATGGTCATAATCGGCTTGATTTCAAGCTGAGGGTCCGTCACCGGCAAATGCACGATGCCGCAGTCGGTTTGACCGTCCCTCAGACGCTGCAGAATATCAGATGTTTTGCCATGAGTCAGCTGAATGCGAACCTCTGGATATGCAGCATGGAAAGGCTCCAAATGGGGCAGCAGCAGATGCTTAAACAAGGAATCGCTGGCGCTGATGCGTACTTCCCCGCCCGCAAGACGCTTCAGCGCTTGCAGTTTGATCTCGCCGGCATGCAGCAGTGTAAGGGCTTGATCCACATAGCTGAAGAGGACTTGTCCCTCTTCCGTCAGCTCCACCCCTTTAGACAGCCGGTGAAACAGTTTCATATCGAGCGCAGTTTCCATTTGCTTGATCGCATAACTTACAGAGGGCTGTGTGATAAAAAGCTCCTCGGCTGCTTTTGTCAGATTCCTGCACTTCGCCGTTTGGTGGAAAATCCGGTACCATTCCATATTCAACATGATATAGAACACCTCTATGTCTATGTATGTTTATTGATATTTCATCTATTTCATGAGCTTCATTATAATCAAGTTAGGTTAAGCAAGCAATTCGGGGAGGATGGACGCAAATGGACAATCAATCTACGGTAGAACCTGATTTGGAGGCACGATCGCCATGGTCAAATTACAAGGATAAGCCCGGGGTGATCTTAACCCCTCCTGCAGTTGATATTAACGGAACCCTTCTGATTCCAGGAAGCAAAAGCATGACGAACCGTGCTCTTCTGCTGGCTGCTGTGGCGAAAGGAACCTCGCGATTAGAAGGGGTCCTGCGAAGCGATGACTCTTATTGGTGCTTGAACAGCCTGTCTCAGCTCGGCGTTCAGGTTACAGTCGAAGGTCAGACAGCTGTCGTTGAAGGCGTGAATGGCAGGTGGCCCCGGCAAACAGGCGAGATCTACGTAGGAGCGGCGGGAACCCTCGCACGTTTCTTGCCCGGACTATTGGCCGCGGGAAACGGTGAATGGCGAATAAGAGGAAGTAAGCGGATGAGCGAGCGTCCCCTTGCGCCGCTGCTTCAAGAGCTTGCCGCTCTAGGTGCCGGGATTGCTTATGAGGACAGGGAAGGCTGTCTGCCCTGCCGGCTGGAGGCAGCAGGTCTGCGCGGTGGAAATGCGGTTTTATCCGGTTCGGTCTCAAGCCAGTTTATAAGCGGCATGCTGATGTGCGCCCCGTTAATGGAGCAAGCGTTGATGCTTCATATTGAAGGAACGGTCGTGCAGCGTGAATATGTCGAGATGACGCTTGCGATGATGCGCATGTTCGGGATCGAATCAACCTTGGAGGACAACGGACAGAAGATTCTCGTTCGCCGCGCTTATCAAGCGCCTTCAACCCCAATTATGCTGGAGCCAGATGTGTCGACATGCGGTTATTTCTGGTCTCTGGCCGCGCTAACGAATGGCCGTATCCGGATTCAGGGAATATCCAGGCATACTCTCCAGCCTGATATTGAATTGATTACTGTCTTGGAACGGATGGGATGCGGGGTAGTGCACGGGGATGACTTTATCGAAGTATGCGGCACTAAGGAGCTTAAAGGGGACTTCACAGTCAGCATGGGAAAATGGTCTGATCAAACGCTGACTGTAGCGGCGCTTGCGGTGTTTGCAGATGGACCGGTTACGATGATTGACGCCGCCCATATCCGGCATCATGAGTGTGACCGAATCTCAGCTATATGCATGGAGCTGCGCAAGATGGGTATCCAAGTCGACGAGCATCACGATGGTTTAACCGTCTATCCAGGCATTCCGCAGCCCGCTCTCTTGAATCCGCATGATGACCATCGGATGGCAATGGCGCTTGCTCTCATTGGAGCCAGAGTGCCTGGGATACGAATTGCAGATCCGGGCTGCGTGTCCAAGACCTGCCCGGATTATTGGGATCGGTTAGAAAGGCTTGGTTTTGGGGTGGATTGGGGTTAAAAGGCGTTACAGCGAAAAGCCTGCCTTCATGATGGAAGGGCAGGCTTTTCCGGCAGGACATCGTTAAGGCAGGACAATTAACCCCTCGGGTGAACGCGTAAGCGCCCGCGGCCCCGTATCGGTAACGAGGTATGTATTCTCAATACCGACGACGCCTTTTCCGGGAAATGTGAATTTTGGCTCCACAGCCAGGACCATGCCTGGCACCAGCGGATCACTGAAGCCTTTAGCCAGAACAGGCCATTCATCAAGCTCAAGTCCGATGCCATGCCCGAGGAACTTGACCTGATCAGCTCCGTAGCCCATGAAATGCCGGGATAGTCCGGCTTGATCTGCCTGTGCAAGCGCAGCTGCGTAGATGGCATCGCATGCCGCTCCCGGCCGCAGCATCTGTTCGGTTTTGCGGATAATCGCCTCTGATTGTGCATAGGCTTCAGCCAGCTCATCCGATAAGCCGCCTATTACGGCCGTTCGGGTCTGATCAATGATATAGCCGTCGATGCAGCAGCCAATATCGAGAAGAATAGGTTCTCCTCTGACGATCGGTTTCCGGCTGGCACTCTGAGCTGCAGCCGGTCCAAGTCCAAGCCCTCCGGCCGGTCCGTCAAAAGCGCTCGGAATTGCAGCGGCTTCTCCTGAGCCAAGCATCCCGGTCGTTACCTCCATATTGTAGCTGCGCGTGCGCATGACCCCGATATGTCCGCGAATACGAATCTCATACTCGATCCTGGCCATCAGCTCGAGCTCTGTCATGCCTTCCCGAATGCGTCCAGCCGCTTCTTCCAACGCTTCAGCGGCAACCTGCGCTGCGGCTTCAATCCTTCCGATTTCCCAAGGTGACTTCGTCATTCGCACTCTGCGTATGAATGCCGACCCATCAATCATCGTGCACCGCCCGCCAGCGGTAAGGATATCTGCCAGCTTCGAGTAGGTCTGTACCGGCAAAACATCATATTCAGTTGCAACGAGAGATTGCCCTGCTTCAGCAAAAACTTCCGGATAATCACGCTCCAGCAGCCCCCGAAACGCTCGAAGCGACGTTAAAGGTTCCACCCGAACCGCCGTTTCTTCCCCCGCCCGCCATATGCTCCGCCGTACATAGAAAGTCGCATCACCGTGTGCTGGAATGAAGGCAAATCCAGCTTGCATCGAGCCTGTCAGATAATAAAGATCCACATGCTGCGTAACCAAAAAGGCGGCTGCGCCATGCTTTTGCAGCTGCTCCTGAAGCCGCGCGATACGCTGAAGAATCTCCTCTTGCAGAACTTTATCGATTCCTTGCATCATCTTCACCACCCGCTCCCCGCTTAAACTCTTGTTCCATTACAACAAAAGAACAGCCTCCGCGTCAACTG
This sequence comes from Paenibacillus solisilvae, assembly GCF_042656405.1. NCBI lineage: Bacteria > Bacillati > Bacillota > Bacilli > Caryophanales > Paenibacillaceae > Paenibacillus > Paenibacillus solisilvae. The sequence goes on from NZ_JBHSOW010000040.1 coordinate 11,005, forward strand.
CATACAAGCCTTGTTCTCCCTTTGAAATATCCGTATGTAAACACGACGGGGTGAATTAGACTATAGCATAATTTATACAAAAAATGGTTGACAGCAGATTCTGCAGCCATTATGATTTGAAAAGACATGAATGAATTATTCATTTACTATAAATGAAGGAGGATTTCGTTATGGACACGGATTCAAAGGAACATCTGCGGGATGAACGAAGGGAGCAGATCAAGAAGGCGGCGCTCAAGGTTTTTGCGCAGCGCGGATTAATCGGAACAAAGATGAGCCTGATCGCCAAGGAAGCCAAGATCAGTGACGGCCTTTCTTACCGCTACTTCAAGTCCAAGGATGAAATTCTTGTTGAGCTCGTTGAGGAAGCAGTAGCAGGCTCGAACGCGGCATTTACGGCGATTGAGAATATGTCAGGAACAGCGCTTGAGCGGATGCGGACCTTGACGCAAGAAATTCTTCAGGAAGACAACCATTACTTCATGCTGATGCAGCAGGTGTTAACGTCAGATGAGGGCGGGCTTCCCGTAAAGGTGGCACAGCTGATGGAGAATTACGAGACCCATACCATGATTAATTTGCTGACTAAGATTGTTTCAGAAGGGCAAGATGCAGGACAATTTGCTGCGGGCGATCCCAGAGATCATGCGGTATGGTATCTCACTGCTCTCGTCGGTCTCATGAATCAAGAAACTTCATCCATAGAAGGCTATCGGCCGCCCGACATCGATTTTATTATGCGTTTAATTGTCAAGACCAATGATCAATAGAAAGTCAGGTGGATTCTTCGGCAGCTTGCTGTCTCGAAATATACACAGCGGCATCGCCGGTCTGCCCGGATCAATTCCCGGAAGGAACCTCAGAAAGCATTATGAATGGAGGCCTTCCGCAGGGATTATCCGCAGACTTGATCGAACAGATCAAAACCGTATTCGCCGAAGCATTTCAACACATGTTCTTAATCGGCACCCTGTTTGCAGCCCGCGGCGTTCCTGATCTGCTGGTTCATGAAGAAAGAGGTGCTCCGACCTCAGCAAGAGGATAACAGCGCAGCAATAAGCGGTTAGAATGACTTGTCACAGCTCATAAAAAGATGGAGCAAGAACAACTCCCGCTCCATCTTTCACTTCTTTATTTGACAGCCGCCAAGTCTTTCGCATAGTCCGATAAAATAATCGCCTTTCCGCCATTCAAACGGGATTCCTCCGCCGCAAACGCCATTAAGTGACTGCGTACCGATGCCGCTGCGGAGGTTAAACCCTCCTGCCCGGAGCAGTGCCTTACTTCATTCAGGAAGCTGCGGACGATCCCTGCGTCTCCGCCCCCGTGCCCGGCTGATTGAGGCGGGATTGTAATCTCCGTTTTCTGATGGGTCAGAAAATCATACAGTGTAATTTTATCCTCTTCCGCCCGCAGCTCGCCGCGGGTGCCCATGATCTGAATTCTCCGCTCCTGCTCGAACGTAAAGCCGCACATGCTGAACATTGCCGTGGCGCCGCCTTCGAATTCCATGTTCACGACCTGATGGTCGACGACGTTATTATCGCTCCTGTATACACAACGGCCATAGTCCGTCTCCCGCATGCCCTGTACGATATTTTCTTTGGCCAGATCCTGGGAAAAATGCCGCGCCCATCCTTTGAACTGATTGCTCAAATAAAACCGGGGCGCAGAATACGGGCAAGTTGCTTCCACCGAGCAGTCTAGGCACCGGTCCGCCGATCCTTCAGGCGCATGGTCGGCGTTGAAATGCATCAAGGAGCCAAAGGAGCTGACATGTGTACAGGGCTTGTCCATGAGCCAGGATAAGACATCCATATCATGACAGGATTTGGCCAATATCATGGGACTGGAACTATCCGAATTGTTCCAGTTGCCGCGTACGAAGCTGTGTGCAATATGCCAATAGCCTACGTTCTCGTTCAGCTGAATGGAGGCCACCTCGCCAATTCGCCCCTCCGTAATCGCCTGCTTGACGGCCGACCAGAACGGCGTATACCGAAGCACATGACAGATTGTCAACAGACGGTCGTTGTCTCTGGCCGCTTGCTCCATATCCAGACATTCAAGCGGGTCCGGCGACATCGGCTTCTCCAGGAGTACGTGATATTTCTTGCTCAGCGCAAGCATCGTCGGCTCATAATGCATACGATCCTGCGTGCAAATAACGGCGATATGGGCGAGCTGCGGCTGCGCCAGCAGCCCTTCCCATGATTCGTAACAGCTCTCGGGCGGGATGCCATGGGCCTGCGCCATTTTGTCACGGCGCACCGGATCCGTTTCCGCTACAGCCACGAACTTTAATTCATGCGGATAATCCAAAGCATAAGGCGCGTAACCTCCAGCCCCCCTTGATCCGGCCCCAATCAATACAGCGGTTAATTGACTCATCAGCGATATGCTCCTTCTCTTATGTTCATCTCCCGCAGTATGATGCCTGGCACCGCGGGGATTATCTATTCTGTCGTAAAACGGTCCAATGCGGCTTGGTAGATTTGGATATAACGGTCAAGTCCCATTTTGTTAAGCGTTGCTGCGTATTCATCCCACTTGTCGAATGAAGCATCGCCTACGATGAATTTGTCTCTCATCTCGTCCACATAAGTTTGAATATCCGTCGCGAGAGTCGTAAGCTCAGTCTGCTCTTCACTCGTGAAATTGAATGCAGGCCAGATTTGATCCTGCTTCAGCGTAAGCGCTTCGGATTTCTTCGCATTTTCGACTGAAGTCGGAAGCCCTTCCGCACCTTTAAAGAATTGCTGCTTCACAAAGCCTGGATAATACCCGCCCGGCCATACCAGATACTGGCTGATCGCTTGATCAAGGGAGAGTCCATCCGGATTTTTCTTAATTTCATCCGTATAATCGATCGTACCGTCCGCTTGCTCCTTGTACGTCTCATCCTTCCAGCCCATGAAGAACAGCTTAATGCCTTCATCGCTGTAGAAATAGTCCATCCAGCGGATCATGGCCTCTTGATTCTTCGCTTTATCCGTCAGTACGAACATGCCGATGTTCCCTAGAGGCGAACCAATATACGTATACATCTGGTCACCGTGCGGACCCTTCAGCACCGGCAGACCGACATAGCCCTGCTGATTATAGATGGCCACAGGATCTACGTTGTCGATAACCGCAAGGAGACCGCCCGTGCCTTTGGCGTCGATCTCTTCACTCTTCACGGATACGATGTCCTTCTCCAGCAGACCGTCCTTGTACAGTTTGTTTACATATTGGAGCAGCTCCTTATAACCCGGATCCGTCGCAACGAAACGAAGCTTGCCTGTTTTGGGATCCGTATCCACATAGGCATTGGAGTTGCCGTGATTATTGAGACCGAAGGAGCCCTTAAGGTAGCCAAGCAGACCGGTTGTGCCCACGGCGCCCCAAGCAATCTCATCCTGCTTGCCGTTGCCGTTTGGATCCTTCTCCTTGAAAGCCTTCAGCATGTTGTAGAAATCGTCAAGATTTTGCGGCTCGGCCAGACCCAGCTTGTCCAGCCATTCCTTCTTCACCCATGGCGTATTATAGAAAACCGATTTGAATTCAGGATCATACAGTGTTGGCAGACCGTAAATATTGCCGTCCGGCATCTTAATGCCTTTCCCGATGATTGGATATTTGGCCATGAGTGCCTTGAAATGAGGTGCATATTTATCGATCAGGTCGTTCAAAGGAAGGAAAACGCCTTGCTTGCCATATTTGAACAGATCGGAACGGGAGAACGCCGACGCATAGAATACCTCCGGATATTCGCCGCCTGCGAGCAGTATATTCCGCTTTTCTTTGAGGCTATCCTTCTGGGTGGTGTCCCATTCCATATGGATATTCGTCGCTTTCTCGTATTCCTGCCACAGCTTCAGATTGTTCCAGTCCGCATTTGCAAAAAGTTTGGCCGCGAACCCCTTCACCGTAATTTTATCGTTCACAATAGGAAATCCGGATGGATTCAGCCCCGCTGCTTCCTCGGCTTTTTTCTCCGTGTTGCTAGGTTCATTGCCTTTTGCAGTGCCGCTGCCGCTGTTATCGCCATTACCATTACTGCTGCTGCAGGCGGAGACCATCGATACCGATAGTACGCAGGTCAGCAGAATACTCCCCATTTTTGAAACCTTCATCGGTTATTTCCTCCCTTTTTCACCCCATATTATCCATGCAAAGGAATTATCCTTTTATGGCCCCAATCATAATGCCTTTCACAAAATAGCGCTGCAGGAATGGATAAAGGATGAGCATCGGAATGTTAGCAACGACGAGTACGGCATATTTGATGCCTTCAACGGCGCGCTGCTGCTTGATCGCTGATTCCGTAGACGCTTTGATCATGTCATCCGTCTGGCCTTGTATGAGAATCTCGCGCAGAACAAGCTGCAGCGGAAACTTGCTTTTATCAGACAAGTAAAGAAGCGCATTGAAGAACGCGTTCCAATGACCGACCGCATAGAATAGAATCGTCACTGCGATGATCGGCATAGACAGAGGCAGGACAACCCTCCCCAGAATCTGAAAATTGGAGCAGCCGTCAATGGTGGCCGCTTCCTGCAGCTCACCGGGAATCGTCTGCTGGAAGAACGTTCGCATGATGATAATATTCCAGATCGAAACCGCGCCCGGAATGATCATGACCCACAGCGTATTCAGCATGCCGAGCTTCTTAACGAGAATAAAGGTCGGTATCAAGCCGCCGCTAAAAAACATCGTAAAAACGAACAAGGCCATAATCATGTTGCGTCCGACAAAATCACGCCGCGACAACGGGTAGGCACCGCATATCGTCATCATAAGGTTGATGGCCGTACCGAGCACGGTGTACACAATCGTATTGCCGAAGCTTCTGACAATGTCGTTGTTATGAAAAATTTTACTGTAGGAATCGAGCGTCAGCCCTTTTGGCCACAGCACGATTTCGCCGCTCATGATAAATTGCGGGTCGCTGAATGAAGCGCTAAGGACGAATACAAGCGGATACAGCACTGCGATGACGACAAGGGTTAACACCGAATAATTGAAGATGTCAAAGAGGCGGTCACCTCGGGTCCGATCATACATGCGTACGCCTCCTTACCATAAGCTGGTTTTGCTAAATCGTTTGGATATCGAATTGACGCTGACCAGAAGGACGAAATTGATGATGGAGCTGAACAGCCCGACTGCCGTTGAGAAGCTGAAATCCGCTTCCTGAATGCCGCTTCTGTAGACATAAGTGTCTATAATGTCTGAGCTTCCCATATTCAAGGAGTTCTGCATCAGCAGCACCTTCTCGAAACCGATCGACATGACGTTCCCCAGCTCCAAAATAAACAAAATGATAATGGTCGGCAGGATGCCGGGAATGTTAATATGCCATATGCGCTGCAAGCGGGTCGCTCCGTCCACACGGGCCGCTTCATGCAATTGATGATCCACGCCGGCGAGCGCCGCCAGATAGATAATGGAGCTCCACCCCGTCGTCTGCCAGACGGAGGACATGACATACAGCGTTTTGAACCAAGAGGGCTCGGTAAGGAAATTAACAGGACTGCCCCCGAATAGCTCGATCATCGTATTCACAAGTCCGTACCTGGGGTTAAGGAACATCATCATCATCCCTACGACCACCACGGTAGATAAGAAATGGGGAGCGTATGTAACGGTTTGAACAAATTTCTTAAACTTCTCGACCCTCACTTCATTCATAAGAAGGGCGAGGAGGATCGGAATCGGAAACCCAAGTGCCAATGAATAAAGTCCGAGGCCGACTGTATTGCTGATCAATCGCTTGAAGAAGTAACTATTGAATAACCGGTGAAAATGATCAAAACCAACCCAAGGGCTTCCCCATATGCCTTTATTCGCAATGAAATCCTTGAATGCGATCTGAATGCCATACATGGGTACGTACTTGAACACGATGAAATAGGCGATAACGGGCGAAATGAGCAGGTAGAGCTGCCAATTCCGAAAGATGCGTTTCCCCAATGCCCTTCCTCTTCCCATCGGGTTGTTCACCTTAAGCGCAGCCTGCAGAGTGCGGTTAGCCATTCCTTATCACCTCTATTGTAGTTTTTTCCTTGTGCAGGCAGCTAAGAAGCTTTTGCATGTTATGTTTAATGACATGCACCTATCATAAAATTCCTGGAGACAAATTGTCAATGGTTTTATCCAAAATTCGATTATATTTTGGATAAAGTTGCATTATGTTTGGATAGAGGGTAAAAACCTCTAAATGGCTGAATCACCTCTGCTTTTATTCTAATTATCAATTATAATACCACATATTTAAGCGCTTACAATAGTGAATTGTTAACAAGACGAATTACTATCGGCTTCTCCTGTATCCAAATTCCCGATATTTTTATCCAAATTATTGAGTTAAGTTGGTGCATTGGTGCTTTTTTTGGATAATAAACTCTTTTTTTTGGCGCTATTTTTGCTCCCTATACGATATTTGGCATAGCAAAATGCCCGGGCGGTACATAGAGCCGCCCGGGCATTCATGGGTGAAGCAAATACTAGAATATATCATTTCGTTAGCTGATAGTGCGATCGTAAGTCGATGACTCCCTGATGATCAATGAGCAGGGAAGCAATATTTTGGGTGGAATCGAGTATTGTCCGTCCAAATAATCAACCATCGATTTTGCCGCTACGCTGCCGATTTCTAACTTGGGAACATGAATAGACGTAAGGGGTGGAGATGTATATTGAGCCACGGCTATATTATCCATACCTACGAAGGCAATGTCCTCCGGAATACGGCATTCCTTCTCCAGAGCAGCCCGCATGGCGGGAATAGCCAGCATATCGCTCGCGCAGAATATGGCAGTCGGCCAATCGGACTTCGGAACGTGCATGAGCATTTGGGTCATTCTATTGTAGCTCTCGTCCACGTTCCAATTAGTATCGATGACCCAGTCGGGATTAATACCGAGATTCGACTGAAGCATAGAGAATTGATAGCCGATAAACCGCTCCTCATTCTCCATTTTCCCGAAGAAAGCGGGTCCTCCAATATAGCCGATTCTCGTGTGTCCCTGTTCCAAGAGATGACGCATAGCCAGCCTCGCAGCAGATACACGGTCGCAGTCAACGACCGGCACAGACAAGGAATCGTCATTGAAGCTCATGCCCAGCAGGACAATGCCCTCCTTCTGCAAAAGCTCGAACAGCTCCTTATCGTACCAGCTGATGGCAAGTACGCCCTTCACGCCCGATTCTCCAAGCATGGCTGCGAGCCGCTGCGTATCCTTCCACTCCTCAGAGGTGCGAACGATGACCGGGAGCTGCCCCAGTTCATTCATTTTCCAATAGAAGCCTTCAAGCACCTGCGAGAAATAGGGGTGATTGCTCATAAGCGATTGGGGTATGATGCATGCAACCTGCTTCAAACGAGTGCTGCTCTCAGCCACAGAATTCGCCGAATCGGTCAGCTTGTACCCTAGTTCGACAGCGACACTCCGTATTTTGCGCTTCGTTTCCTCACTTACAGGCCGGCTCGTGTCGTCGCTTATTGCCCGTGAAACCGTCGAAATGGAAACACCTACGCGATTCGCGATATCTTTTAATGTAGGCACACCGTTATCCTCCTTGCTAGGCTGACTGCGAGCATTAAACACAATCCTCTCTCAACCTGTTACCTTGTATTGTAACTTGTGTTCGGGTACAAATCCATCCCACTTGCCCTATGCTTGCAGGCTCCACCATTACAGCAGGTACCAAGAGCGCGAAGATTCCGGGTGCTGCACAATCCCCGAAGTCCTACCAACACAAAAGAACAGCATACCCGTCAACTTACAACAAGCTCCGCTGTTCCTTTAATGGTCCACTCAATAGGTTCTATCACGGCAAATACACGGGGGTAAACGAGTTGTATGATCATAATAACGCCCGGACGCCGCAGCGTCACCTCATAATCATAGGCAGAATTATAGTACGTGTAAGGAAACGGGCGATCGTCATTAACGACCTCGAACACAAGAATCTCTACTTTCTCGCGCAGGTAAGTCCCCGGAAGCGGCTGTCCGCTCTCGTCTAATTGCAGATTAGCTTGCAGATATCGGGCTGCCTGCTCCAAGGCGGCCGCTTCATTAATATGAAATCGGCCATCGGACAGAGCTGCCCTATCCACCTGCTGAGCTGCGGCATGAGCCGCACGATTAACCGCATGTTTGCCTTGAAATAACGCAGCAACCGCCATTTCCTCATCGGTTTGAAGAGCGTGCATGAACATCCAAATAACCATCATCAGCATGACAAGCACCAGCTTATACATCGTTTGTCCTCCGTCCTCAGCTCAGCTTTAGGGGATATACTCGCTCATCTTCATCCCGGCTGCCCTTAAGCGAGCATCGGCTGGAGGAGGCTCCAAACCGATCAGCTGATCGATAGCCAGCAGTCCTTCTACCGGATAGCTGACCGTTAGAGATAGTCCAACCCCTCGGGGAAGCGGCGCTGATGGACTCGTCGCATCCATTCCGTTCGCAGCGCTCACCTCGAATTCCACGAAACCCGGCTGCAGGCCGAAATCCGCAAGCCGCTGCTTGGACTGCTCCATCATAGCCGCATCAATGTATCCATGGTCCCCGTTGGCACCAACCTCCAGCAGATAATCCGTCTCCTGTTGAAGTACAGCTTGGCGAACGATTAGTACATGCTTGTAGATGGGAGAGAACATGAGCCAGCACATCAGAGCAGCGAATAAGATAAACACCAGAATGCTCTTCACGGGCTCATTCCCCTGATTGAGTCACTCATATGCCGGCCGGACCGCTCAAGCTGCACCTTTGTGCCCTGCTCGCCGCCCGTCACATTCGTATAAATAACTACCACAACGATAATCAGCAGAAGCGACATCAATAAAGCTCGTATGGGAATCACCTCGGGTTAGCTGCTTGCTTGTTTGCTTGCTGCTCGTATCTATTAGAAGCGCTGCCTTTATAAACCCTCTGACTGCTAAGGTGTAATCAGACTTATTTTCGTATTCGCGGTATCCCCTTGGGATTGAATTTGCGCTTTCGTGCCTGTCGTATCCTTTGAAACAATGGCGTTAAACAACAAGATAACAACGACAAGCATCATAACCGTGACCAATATATTCCGCATCCTCTCACCTCCTTCATGATATAGACTTATGGACGTGCCCTGCGCTTAGTTCAGTGAACCGAACAGCTTCTGCCCTTCTTTGACCCAAGGGTAAATGAAGATTTGGAACGTGTACAAGATCGGAATGCCCGCTAGCACAAAAAGCACATAGGAGGTCGACTCCTTGCGGCTGTCCTTCGCCAGCTCCAGCTTCTCCTTGTAATCGTTAATCCGTTCCCGCAGCAGCTCATAATATTGCTCGCTCTCGTGCAGCCTCAGCGAATCAATCGTTTCAACAAAACTGAGTCCTTCCTCCGTACCAAGCCGAAGCTTGAACCGCCTCAGCGCTCCTTCAGCATCGTGATACCATTCGCCCAGCAGCATTTGAAAATCACCGCGCATCGTTCTTGTAAACGGCAAGCATCGCATCAGCTTCGTATGTATATGGAGCGATGAGCCGGCCAAATAGAGAAGCTGATTGCTGACGATGAATATTTCCTTCGTCATTCGCTCCGTTCTTGTCCTTCGGAAAGCTTCCAGCCCACGGCCTGTCCCACAGCAGCAGCAGTACTGCAGCCGCCAGCAGCAACGGAGGCGCATAGCTTGGGAGCAGAATGATCGGCAGCAGCGACATCCCATAAATACCCGCTGACCAAAGGGGAACGAATACAAGAAACAGCCGCCTGAAAAACATATAGACCGCAGCATCGCCAGCAAATCCGCAGCCGGCTAACAATCGCTCCCGCTCCTTAAAACTTGGATCCATCCGGCTCATGCGCAGCATTCTTAGCCAGTTATCCGGCACGCGCTTTTGCTGCCAGCGGAACGCTGCCAAATGCATAAACCGCGGACGGCGTACCGTTAATACGCGCAGCAGCGAAGTCACAAACAAAAACGCCAACACATATTGTCCAGCCAATGCGGACCACATCACGACAACACTAACAGACTGCGCCATTTTTCTCCCTCGCTTTCACATTTTCTTACGTGACAGCCACAGCCCCATGACAAAGGAGCAAAAAATCAGCACCACTGCATTAAGCAGCAAATCGCGGCCGCCCGGATCGATGATGTAGTACAAATAGGCATTTTGAGGATTATAGTGAAAGTTAAGCCCCACGAACAGAACGAGAAAGAATACAGGCGAGAAATTAGCAAGCCTTATCTCCAGCAGCTTGTTTCTCTCTTGTTGGTTCGCTCTGCGGGACTTGCGCATATCGGTAATCAAGTCTTTCAAATTAGCGGTAATCGGATGCCCCTCAGCTAGACCAGCCCGGACAATATTAACAAAATAATCCGCCCACACATGCCCGAGCGAAGCTGCGAATATCCGTAAGCTGGCCTCATCATCATCCCGGACAGAGACATTGCGGTACAGCTGCTCGAAAACAGCCTGCATCGGACCCAGCAGACGTTTCTCTTCAACCGTACGCTGAAGAGCAGTCCGGATCTGTTTCCCCCCGCTGACGAGGCAGCATTGATAGAACAGCTCCACGGCAGGCAAAAAATCAATGCGGGTTTTCATTTGACCATGAACAAGAATGACTCGAAGCACCATATACGGAAGTGTGCCGAGCACACCGCCAAACAGCAAAGTCCCTTTGGCGCTTTGAATCAGCAGCGCACCGAATGAAGTCCCGGCCAGCAGCAGCACCAAGCTCACAGATACGATGAACGTCGGCCGAAATGGCAGGCGCAAGGCTTCCAGAAGCTCCGATAAATGCCGGTAGAAACGATCGAAGCTCATGAGAAATCTGGCAAACCGATGATGCAGCCGATTCGTCTGCCAAGAGCTTAGCCGGCTCACGAACTGCTGCCGGACAAACCAAATGTGAAGGAGCTGCTTAACCGCAATAAACATCGTCATAAATAACGTCATACTCACCAGAATAATCGCGAGCGTTAGCACAATTCCCGGGCTCCCTTCTCTCATCACTTGGCTGATTATTGCCAGTTAACCTGCTTAATACCTGCAAGCTCCAGCTTGGCTGCCGCTGCCTTAGACGGAACCGAAGGATACGTCCATTCTCCAGAACTCTCATTGAAAACCGCCCAGTCCAGCACCTTCACTTCACCATCAACCCAGTTGATCTCTCCCAGCCGAACAACACGCCTTCGACCTGCAATAAACCGCATCTCGATTCCGATCTGTGTCACCTGCTCGGCAATTCGCTTGGTCAGCCTTACCGGATTCATCCCCCGTCCATCAAGCATACACATATCCGAAATCGCTTCAGGAACATCCTCGAGAGCATTGGCATGCAGTGTCGTCATACTCCCGGAATGCCCGCGTGTACAGGCACGCACATAGATGTTCGCATCCTCATCACGAATTTCAGCATGAATGATACGCTGCGGAGATTGGCGGAGGGCCAGCTTGAACGCTTGTACAGACCGGTGCATGGCATCTTCCTCGTCCGACTCGTATTCAATAATGTTCTTCTCCGGAAAGTCCCGGCCAAGCATAAGCTCATGCCTTCCTTCAATCGTAATGATACGTTCCTCATCCGGGAGTTCTCCGATCAGCGCCTTTATCAGATGGGTCTTCCCGGAGTTCGTCGGTCCAATAACCACAAGGTTGAAGCGTGCCTGGAGTACATCCAGCAGCATCCTTCGCATAGAATCGCTAAGCGTTCCATACTCCGGTTCGCTCAGAGCATGAAGATGAAACCGCCTTACCGTATAGAACCGCAGCGTTAATGTCGGTTTCGCGGTAAATCCAAAACCGGTCATCGTTACGCGCGTACCATCCCGAAGCATAACCTCTGCCCATCTCTTGCGCGGGTTGATCCGATCATTGTTATAAAGCACAAGGTTCTGCTGAATCCGTTCAACTTCCCGCAAGGATTCGAATGAATACCCCGAAGGACGGCTGAAGCCGTCTCTCACCACGAAGATCTTCATCCCGACAACCTGTATTCCCTCAAGTCCCTCCCGATTCTGAAGAACAAGCTCCAATACGTTAAGTCCAATTACTTCAGCGAACAATGCTTCAGCCAGAGATGAATAGGGATGCTTGTACTCCGGCAGCTCATGAATACGCTGACGCAGCAGCCGATCAGCAATGACGGCCAATATCCGCTCCCGGTCCTCTGCGTAACCAAGTACGGCCCGGTTCAAGCTCTCGTTATAGTGCTTTTTCTCTTCTTCCGTAAAGCCTCGGGGGAGTGCCAAGTAAGTTCGGATATCTTCGGCAAGACTGGAAAAATCCCGCATACTCATCGCTTCGAGCCCGCCGTTCTCCTCAGCGGGTGTAACCAAATCTTCTGCCCATATCTGCGCAGAGTAGGCTGCCGGTGAGAATCGCCCTTCTGTCCGCATTCGCTTAGGACCCCACTTCGCCGCGGTGAGTAAGCAGTTTCTTGTACCATGGCTGAACCCTTATCTCCACTCTTCGCTGCAGTCCGTGCTTACGTATGAAATGTCTTGCCGGCTCCGTCATCACTTGTTTACCCTGCTCTCCCTGCGTAAGCCAATCATCAAGCATCCCGCTGTCGAGCTGGGACAGCAATTCTTCCGATAACCTCAATTGTCCAATAAACGGTATTCCGAGCTCTTTGCAAATATCTTTCACTTGAAAACCTCCGTTTCTCCATGGGGGATGGATAATGACTGCTTCATAGTCGCCGTTTGCGATACCAAACACGGGGGAGAGCTGCTTCAACCAGCGCTGTGCATCCTCCTGAAAGTGAGACAATGCGCTTGTCGTCACCACAATCCGGAAATCTGCCCGCCGCAGTGCGCATAAGGTGGCTGCGTTATCCCAATAGGCACTGACATCCGCAATGACGACATCAAAGGATTGCTGGGCGATATCGAGCAGATGATTCATCTCCTCTACTGTAAAATACTCCGCTTGATCCCGAATCGTATTCCCGAACAGAATGCGAAGCTGACTCGTTCCTCTCACCTGATGCATCGAACGTAACAGCTTATCCGGGTATAAAGAGCCCGTCTTCAGCTCTGGCCTTAGCGAATCGAGCGTTGCTTCCGGGGCGTCAACGCCTATATAACGGTGGATCTTGGAGCTCTTCAGATTGAGGCAGAGATAACCTACGGAATTCACTCCTTCCTCCGCAATCCGACAAGCGGCTGCAAATGCCGCAGCAGTCGTCCCTATATTAGGCGTTGTTCCAACAAATGCGATGATCGGTACTTGCCTGCCTGTCACGGGTTCACCTCTGTTTCGCCGGAAGCTTGCCCGATATCCAAGGACTGAGAGGAATATGCGATGACGATCCTGCTCTTCCCGGACTTGCACAAGGAATCGAGCTCCAGCCACTGCGCCTCCGATAAATTCAAATTAATATAATCAATCATGCCATTCGCGTCACGCCTGGAGACATACATTTTCTCCTTATCACCATTTGCAAGCGACATCAGGTTGGGGTTGTCCGTATCGTCGATTTCAACATTGCCCGACGACTTAACGGATGCTACGGTGACCGCTTCCTCGAATAATCGTGTGGACTCTACAGTTTCACCTGACACATACAGCATCACTTTATCGCCCGCCCGTATACCATTGGAAACCGACAAGACATAATCACGCGGAATCTGGAAGGTAGACTGTGTGCGGCTTGGCAGCAGCCTGAATTTATCCACCTTCCATTTGAGCAGCGGCTCATCGGAGCCAAGAGGCATCACGGCCTCCATTCCGTCTGCCTCCCTGGCATCTTGCAGCATATCCGGCACATAGGAAGCCTTCGAAATTTGCTTCAGGCTGAGCATGTCACTCGTCAAACGTTCACCTGCTTGTACGAATTGCTTCGGAACGACGACGGAGACCGTTTCCTGGAATTTCACCTGCCGCAGCTGCAGCATATAAATCCCGTATACCAGCAATCCGGACAATACCGCAGCTGTCAAACTTATTAACAGATTCCGTTTCCTGTTCATCTCCCAGTCCTTTCTTCAGCGCCAGCAGCAAAAAAAAAGAACGCAGCCGGGGCATATGGCCCAGCATGCGTTCTTCGCATAGCTTGTCGCTATTCATTTGTTCGATATAATGACATCATAATAGCAGACATGTAAATAACTGTCTATATAAATATCGAATTTTGTCACCTATCGAGCTATAATTTCTTCTCTGCATTCACAATGGCATGCTTGTTCTTGCGCAGCGATTGGCGGTATTCCACCTGTCCGATCCTGCATCCCGGTCCCAGTATGATCGTCGATCCTCTAACGATATCCGCGTTGGTATACTCCAAATAGATTTGGTCGCCTTCGATCGTCTCTGCTGTAAGCTCCATAGGGCCTTTCTTGGAGAACCACTGCTTCATCTCCGCAAGCTTACTCTGACGAACCGATATATTCCCGCCGCCAATCTCCTTCGCATGGCAAGGCCCGAAGGTCCGGATTACCATCTTCTCGGCATTGAGCAGCCCATGAACATGAAAGCCGCCTTTTGCCTGGAAAAATTCTGCCTCACACTCTCCCCCGACATCCAGCTGTCCGCTAATTTTCACCGTGCCTCCCCGCAGGCTTCCGGTAACTCCGATTTGCCCAAGGACGTTTAATCGATTGCTGTATAAATCGCCCTCGATGGAAGTCTCGCCCATCTGGCGGTATTGTTTGGTTTTGAGATCCCCCTTCACGGAACAGGTCCCCGTGCTCCTGAAGATTTCGCTTTCCATAGCGCCGTTTACTTGCCCCTCGCCCATGATTTTCACACTATGAAATATACCGCCCGACGTGGAACCCGTTCCCGTAATGGTTACCTTTCTCTTCGCCCCATGCTCCATCATTCTTCCCCCTTCAGCAGCGGATACGTTCCTTCACTTTGGCACCCGGATGCACCCGGAGCTCGGATTGATACTCAACGCGCCCAATGGTACAGCCGGATCCAATGATAACTCGATTGCCGCGAACGACGGATGCTGTCGTCTCTTCCAGCTCAATCTCATCGCCTTCAATCGTTTCTGCCGTTAGATGCTGCGCAAATACAGGGACCACCCACTGAAATACGCTCGCAAGCGACCTGCTTTCACCAAGTTTCACCTTGATCTGTTCTCCACCGATTTCTTTCACTTGTCCTCTGCCATGCAGGAGAATATCAATGATTCCTGCATTCAGCATGCCGGCAATCGTAAATCCGCCATGAACGCGGAACTTCTCCGCATCACAGCTGCCATCTAGTTTCAATATGCCTTCCAGCTTTATCTCGTCACTCGACAGCGGGCCTTCAATGTGGACCTGACCGTTAATTCGCACCAGCCGTGCATGAAGCGGGCCTTTTCCTGTCATTTTGCCATTGACCTCGAAGGACTCCGTTCGAATCGCTCCTGAGACTCTTGCTGTGCCGTTGACTACAAATGACTGGCAGGAGAGTTCCGCATCCACCTTCCCGGCCCCGTCAATCGTCACGTTCCCGTAGCTTCCTCCCGCCGCGCGCCCAAAGCCGGTAATCGCAAGTTCCGGTAAGCTGCTTACTTCCATCTCCATTCCCCCTATGAAAGCTTCATGGTCAGCTCTTCGATACACGCCGTCAAAGATAACCGGGAGATGATTTTCACCCCGTCATCACAATAAAAATCCCCAGGCACGGATAACAGGGCGAATATAGAAACGCCCATTTTGCGCATAAAAATAAGATCGCAGCTTCTGCCCTCAAGCTTCTTATAATGCTCAGTTAGCGTCTTTACAAGCTGCTCAGCTTCAGCCAAGCTCATCTCGCCCGCCTGCAGCAGCTTATCGGCGGCGGATAAAAATAACAGACGTTCGAATGAAAAAATGCCTTCTCCTCCGCCTGTTCCGTCCTCGAACCGATCCAACAGAATAGTCGTAACAATGTTTCGTTCAATAACTTCCGCTTTCGTTATGTTCATCTCTTCAAACTGAGGCGTAAGCTTGCCGACCAATTCATCGAGTGAAGTATCGTCTTTTAAAGATATAATCTTCTCAATGCGCTGCAGAATCAGTTCTTTTGGAAAAAAAGTCTCCTGACCCGTGAACGTTGATTTCCGAATAAACCACTCCTCCGGAATAAGCTGCTTTCGCTTCCACCGGTATAATTGGCCGTATGAAATGCCTGTGGTTTCAAGTAGATCCTTCTTCGAAATTAATTCCCGCTCCATCCTTATCTCCTCCACAACCAACGTAACATAACACTGTTACGTTGTAAAGCAAGAATTATCCATCATATGAGGGGGTATCGCCCCCGCAAATCTCATAAAACCAACAAAAAGCAGGACCCGCCAAGGAGCCCTGCCTAATAAAATCGTTCTTTAAATTAAAAATCAATTAATCCGACGCTGATCTGCAGCGCCTCATCTACCTTGCGCATGGTTTCATCGTCAAGATGAGTGATTTTATCGGTCAACCGCTGTTTATCAATCGTCCGAATCTGCTCCAGAAGGAGCACCGAATCCCGGTCAAACCCATGTGAAGCCGCATCGATTTCAACATGCGTCGGCAGTTTGGCCTTCTGAATTTGGGCTGTAATAGCAGCAACGATTACAGTAGGACTAAAGCGGTTGCCAATATCATTTTGAATGACAAGTACGGGACGCACGCCACCCTGCTCCGAACCGACAACAGGTGACAAGTCCGCAAAAAATACATCGCCGCGTTTAACGATCAAGCTTACACCCCGCTTACGAGTCGGCCGAGCGTATCGCCGGCATCTTCCTCCGCTTGAAAAGCTTCCGATGCCATCACCAAGTTGATTTTCGCCATTTCCAAATAACCGCGCTGCATCGATTCGCGAATTTGGCGCTTTTTGCGCTCAATTAAATACAATTTCATCGCTTGACGAATAAATTCGCTCCGGTTCGAGTTTTCTTTGGCAACGATCCCGTCGACTTCCTCCAGCAAATGATCAGGCAAACTGATCATAATCCTTTTGGTGTTTTGCAAATTGGCCACCGAACCCGCACCCCCAAAACATTTCCAGCAAAAGCGCACTAACAGTATGTCATTATTTGGTCTGTAATATACACCCTCATATCTATGCCGGCTGTATATCAAGTATGCTACATCAATAAGCAACTTCCAAATCTGTGCAACATCAATGATTACTTTATTCGAGATAAATCGATAAAATCCTCTTTACCCCTATAAATCCTATTCTGATCTTTTACTTCCGATTACATAAACCTTGCCATTGAATGTCCATACAGGCCGCATTGGTCCGCCGTTCCTTAATCAAGCGGGTTATAGACCGTAACCACTTTGCCTTCGCGCGTGTAAACACGAGGCACCCGGTCCGCAAGCATGCATGTAACTTCGTAATTAATCGTCCCAAGCTTCGCCGCTACCTCATCAACGGTAATCGTCTCGCCTTGCTGGGAGCCGATGAGAACGACTTCCTCGCCAGCCTCAATCCGATCACCAGCAGCTGCACCGTCATTCATATCCAGCGCAATCATGCATTGATCCATACAGATTGTGCCGAGTACAGGAACGCGGTGCCCGCGCACGATAGCTTCGGCTTTACCAGTCAGCATCCGGCTGAAACCATCCGCATATCCGATCGGCAGTGTGCCGATACGTTCTTCGCCTTTGGTTACATAACGCGAGCCATAGCTGATGCCCCAGCCTTCCGGAGCCTGCTTCACCATAACGACCTGCGTCTTGAGTGAAAGTACGGGTTCGAGCTGTATCCGCTGCCGGTTCACTTCAGCAGATGGATAGAGGCCATACATACTGATCCCAAGCCTCAGCATGCCTCCTCCCCATTCGGGGGTGTCAATCCCCGCTGCGCTGTTCGCTGCATGGATGATGGGAATTTCAACATCGCTTTGCTTCAGCCGCTCTACAAGAGCTGCGAAGCGTTCGTACTGCAGCTTCGTGTAGCCTTTATCGGTTTCATCCGCACGCGCATAATGCGTGAACAGCCCTTCAACCTCAAGGTTCGGCTCACTTGCAGCCCGTTGAATGAAATGAACAGCTTCTTCAATATGATCGGCCAGCAATCCCAATCTGCCCATCCCGGTATCTATCTTGACATGCACCCGAAGCGGCTTACTGCCGGCTGGAAGCGCAGTGATCGCCTTCAAGATCTCTTCGCTGAACAATGCAATCGTAATGTCCGATTCCCTTGCTGCGGCAAGAGCTTCAGCGGGTACATAGCCCAGCACTAGAATGGGTGTTTCAATTCCAGCACGCCGAAGCTGCAGCGCTTCGTCCAGAAAAGCAACGCCCAGATAATCGGCACCGCTCGACGATGCTTCTCTTGCAACTTCCACTGCCCCATGCCCATAAGCATTGGCCTTCACAGAAGCCATCAGTTTCATTCCCTCGGGCATAGCTGCGCGAAACGATTGTACATTGCGCCGCAGTGCATCAAGCGATATTTCTGCCCTTGTCGGACGATAGTATGCGTTCACGTTTCCACCTTCTTTTCATTCCGAACGTAAACGCCCACCCATGTGGGATGGGCGTTTATCTCTACAACCCGTAACCTTTATGTTAAACGTTTTGGCTTCGAGCTGTCAATGAAACGGAAGGGGTTTTCACCGCGATTCATGCTGGAAAATGTTACTTTGCTTCGATTATTTGGTCATTTCGCCCTGTACGGATTGTGCAACCTTGGTCATTTCTGTTTCTGGAAGCGTCCCGCTAGTGAGGCGATATTCAATCCCGTTATAAGTCCAAGTCAGCGTCTTTTGTTCCTCTCCGCTGATGGAACCGATCGTGAATCCAAGATCAACGATCATACCCTTCATCTGTGAAGCTGCGACATCTTTCGGCTGCGTTTCAATGAGGGAATATTCATAATCGCCGGTATAACGGATCATGTAACCCGCATTACCGCCAAATACAATGGATTGCTGATCCTTCTCCGATACGCCATCAGGGAAGTACGACGGCTCCATAACTGTGAATTCGGCAGCATCCGACGGCTGTGCAGCTTGCTGTCCGTCAACAGCTCCCATCGTATCCTCAGAATCCTCGCCTGCAGCGTTGTTGTTCGAACCTGACGTACTCTCTGCATTATTACCTGACTGATTCGAATCCGTTTGGTTCGAATCCGTTTGGTTCGAATCTGCTTGGTTCGAATCCGCTTGGTTCGAATCTGCCTGGTTCGAATTATCCTCTTCCGGCGTTGTTGCAGACTCATTATTGGCTTCATTATTTGAAGTATTGTCTGAGAAGTCGGAGTTATCGTCCGGCGTAGCCATCGTCGGTTGATTGCTTGAATTGCTTCCCATGTTCTGCTGGGTATCGAATACGCTCTTATCCAGCTTCGAATCAAATTCAAAATTGTCGAAATTCACTTCAACCATAACCGCATTGTTCGCATCGCTTACTTCCACTCGGCGAGGTGCATAATCGGACTTGTTCAGCCAAATTTTCTGCCGCGCAAGAGAACCATTCTGATAATTAGCCATCACGTCAAAGACATAATCATCATTGTCGACGGCAAACTGACGCGAGCTGTCCAGCAGAATACTCGAGATCAGCGTCTGATACAGATAGACCTGGCCTTGATTAGCCGGCCAATCACTTTGGAAACGGAACACCTTGTTAAGTCTCGGAGTCAGCACGAACACGCCTTCATCATTGCGGAGAACGATTTGCGTTATATCTTTCTTCGCGTTCGTCAGCTCAATGCGATAGTACTGCGGCTTCTGATAAGAGACATCAACTTGATATTCCACCGGCTGTGCACCTGTATGCAGCGTCATTTTGCCTTTACCATGATAGCTGCCCATGTTGTTAACCACTTTGTCCAAATCTTTGACAACCGATTCCGCGTCCTTAGTCCCGCAGCCTGCGAGCACCGCCGTGGCACAGAGCAAGAGAACTAAGATAAAACTGATTCGACGACGCATCAGATCAACCCCTCATCACAAGTTTTTAAACGTATCCGGAGCTGTACGGCAGCCAGGTGCGGATATCTCGCACAGGCTCGTACGGGACGTGGCCGTTTACGCTTGACTTGTACCATGTTTATGAGGGGACTTGGACTTTTATGCGGACTAGTTTGACAAGCCATTGCCCGTTCAGATTCGCAGATCCTATTCCCGCAAGGCCGGCCTTCATTTATGAAACAACTACATTTCAATCATATCGGCTTAATAAGCCTCTTCTATTCTTGTAAGAGATTAGACAATGCTCATACCCATTACCCGAGGAGAGATGATGATGAGCAAATGATGACAAGGCTATCGCTAAGGCGGCACTCCCAGCCTTTGGGAATAGCTTTTCTTTGATCATAAGTTCAGTCCTCCGTCCAAATGGATTCAGTCTGCGGAAGGATGGAATGGCAATTTCTATCCCCTATAATCATTTTAGAAATGAATCGACAGCCGCTGCAGCCCAAAATGCTTGTTACATGCATGTTGTTCATGTTCCGTTCATAATGGGGAGCTATTCTTGCCAGCAGAATGAATAAAAGGGAATAGGAGAGCGTTAAAATGATTATGAGAAAAGAAAACAATAAGAAGCTTGTTTTAACGGGCCTGCTGATCGGTCTCATCTTTGCAGAGCTGGATGAAACCGTTGTTTCTACAGCGATGCCGACGATCATTCGCGAGCTGCACGGATTATCACTTTACGGGTGGGTAGCGGGCATTTACATGCTGGCCTTAACGATGTTCATGCCGATCCTTGGCAAGCTCGCCGACCTGTATGGCCGCAAACGCGTCTATCTAAGCTGCATGGCTTTGTTCATGACCGGATCAATTGTCAGCGGCCTTGCTCCATCCATGACCATGCTGCTCGTTGGCCGCGGAATACAGGGAATCGGCGCAGGAGGGCTTATGCCTTTGGCCCTCGTGATCATCGGGGACACCTATCCGCTGGAGCAGCGGGCGAAGATTCAGAGTTTATTCGGGCCCATGATGATACTTCCGCAGCTGCTGGGACCGACGGTCGGCGGCTATATGGTCGGACATGTGAATTGGCACTGGGTTTTTCTAATCAATATCCCGATCGGCCTGATCGCCGCTGCCTTCATGTACATCGGTATGCGCGAAACAAGAAGCGATGAGAAACGAACCATTGACTGGGCTGGTGCATTTACCCTTATTCTGGCTCTGCTGTCACTGCTGCTGGCCCCGGTACTCATTGATAACAACGGATTATCCTGGTCCTCGCCGATCATTATCGGCATGCTGGTTCTCTCAGCGCTGTTCGTCGCCTTGTTCATCTGGATTGAGTCCAAGGTACAAGAGCCGATTATTCCGCTTCACTTGTTCCGGAACCGCAATGTTGTTGTCCTGTCGCTGCTTGTGCTGATCTTGATGCTCGGCCTGATGGGAGGCATTGCGACATTCCCCTTCTTCGCTCAGAACGTTATGGGGCTGACACCGACAGCGGCCGGGTATCTGATGCTCGCCTTCATGGCCGGGGCGATTCCATCGAGCATACTGAACGGGTTCCTCATCACCCGGATTCCTTACCGTAATCTGTTCATTACCTGCTTCTCGCTGCCAATTGTCGGCTTCATTCTGCTGTCTCAGATTGGAATCAGCACCACGGTTCTCTATATCGTCTTGACCTTCTTTGTACTCGGCCTTGGCATTGGCGCCTTATTCGGCGGCGATAACCTGATTATTCAGGAATCAGTCGACAAAGAGCACAGCGGCGTTGCGCTGGGCACCGTTCAATTGTTCCAATCTCTTGGAGCTACAATCGGACTCAGTATCTTCGGCAGCCTGCTTGCCCGCCATATTAAGAATGGCGTTGCCGGCTTGGCTGACCAGCTGCCGACCGGGAAAGCGGAGAACATCGCCACAGGAGGAATTCCTTCCGGTCTTGAGCCTGATCTGCTTGTGAAGATTCAAACGGTATTCGCCGATTCCTTCCAGAACATCTTCACCATCTCGCTTGGCTTCGTTATCGCTGCCTTCTTCATCTGCTGGTTCCTCAAGAAGGAAGTTCTGACGAAGAGAGAAGAGCCGGACCAAGCCGTATTATCCGTTCATTAATAGCGAAGGGGCTGACCTGTTGCAGATCTTCCTGCACCCCAAATGAATACAGGAAGAACCAGCAAACCTGAGTATAAGACTCTCCGCCTCGGATCTCCGTGCAGCCCGAAGCTATTCACTGACTGGGTTTGTCAGCCAAGCTGGTGTACAATTCAGATAAAAACACAAGGGAATGATCCAATGAGCAAACATGGGATGTACGTAAAATTCACCACCCAGACCGGCCAACGCGACAGTTTGGCGCAGATCCTGCTGAAGGCTGCAGGGCAGATGCAAGAGGTTGACGGCTGTGAGCTGTACCTTGTTAATGTGACGGAGAATGAACCGGAGACGATTTGGGTAACCGAGGTATGGCGCGATGCCGCTGCTCATCAGGCTTCGCTCACTCTTGAAGGGGCCGAGGAGCTCATCTCGCAGGCACGGCCGCTTATTGCCGGTATAGAAAGCATCAAGCTGCAAACCTTAGGCGGCAAAGGAATTTAACCCCCAGCTCCCGCAGCAGCAAGCTTGGCTCATCGCCAAGCTTTTTTTGTTGTTTGTTTTAATCCTGCATGCTGATAGGTACCGGTAACCTCCCGATCACCCTTTGACTGCTCCGGGTTCGCCCTGCGGTCAGCCGGATCGAACTGCCTCTGAGGGGTCACCATGCTGAACAAATATTATTTTGGATTTGTCAGCCTCTATACTATACTAAAATCAATATAGGCTTCCTACTTTACACAAATTTGGAGGATGACGTCATGAAATACGAGATTTTATACTCAGGCGCCTTTGCCAT
Organism: Paenibacillus solisilvae; assembly: GCF_042656405.1. NCBI lineage: Bacteria > Bacillati > Bacillota > Bacilli > Caryophanales > Paenibacillaceae > Paenibacillus > Paenibacillus solisilvae. The sequence continues at coordinate 33,724 of NZ_JBHSOW010000040.1, forward strand.
GCTCAAAGTAAATTTGGGTTCCGGTGAAAGCGTAAAGGCGGAGATGGGCGCGATGGTTTCCATGACGCCGAATATCAATCTCAGGGGAACGGTCGACGGGGGAATCCTTCGCGGACTTGGGCGGATGCTCAGCGGAGAGAAATTCTTCTTCCAGGAGCTGACTGCAGCAGGCGGGCAGGGCGAGGTTCTGCTCTCACCGGGCTCTATTGGAGATATAGAAGCAATCGAATTGGACGGTTCCTACAAGCTGTATGTCCAAAAGGACGGCTTCCTTGCAGGTACGCAGGGCATCGAGGTTAATACGAAGATGCAGAATCTCGCACGCGGCTTCCTGTCAGGCGAAGGTTTCTTCATCGTCGAAATCAGCGGCAGGGGCACGGTCTTCCTCTCCTCCTTCGGAGCCATTCATGCCGTTAATCTTGCTGCCGGAGAAGAAATGATTATCGATAACGGACATCTCGTCGCATGGCCGGACTACATGAATTATAAAATTGAGAAAGCCGCATCAGGCTGGATTTCCAGCTTAACGAGCGGCGAGGCAATCGTGTGCAGGTTCCGGGGCGAAGGGGTCGTGCTCGTGCAAACCCGTAATCCATCCGGCTTCGGCAGCTGGATCAAGTCTTTTGTTCCGACTAGAGGCTGATTAGGTTTCATTTCCCCGCTCCTTTTTTATTCTAGTTTGATCAGGTGTATGATACCCTATTCCTAGTAAAGATGAGAGTACGGGGAGAGATGGTTGTTAAATGAAGCACAATCGTTCGAAGCGGATTTTATTCACAGGCGGAGGGTCAGCCGGCCACGTGACCGTAAATGCGGCACTGATTCCTTCTTTCCTGAATGAAGGCTGGCAGGTATCCTATATCGGCTCAGTCAACGGAATAGAGTCGCAGCTTGTAGGCAGGATGGAAGGCGTAGCCTATTTTGGCATTGCGACAGGCAAACTCAGACGTTATGTGGATTTGCAGAACGTGAAGGATCCTTTTCGCGTCATGAAGGGCGTCTATCAGGCCTACCGGCTTATTCGCAAGTTGAAGCCCGATGTACTCTTCTCCAAAGGCGGCTTTGTTTCCGTACCCGTCGTGCTGGGCGCGTGGCTCAATCGCGTACCTGTTCTGATCCATGAATCGGATTTGACACCGGGCTTGGCCAATCGGATTGCGATTCCATTCGCTCAAGCGGTATGCGTGACCTTCGAACAAACCGCCCGGACGCTTAAAGGCGGCAAGAGCGTACATATCGGGCCTATCATTCGGCAAGAGCTGCTCCAGGGCCGCGCTTCGCGCGGTCTTAACTGGTGTAAATTCACGCCCGGCAAGCCCGTGCTCCTCATCATGGGAGGAAGCTTGGGTGCGAGCAAAATCAACCAAATGGTCCGCAAGCATGTGCGTGAGCTGACCAGCCAGTATCAGATCATCCACATCTGCGGCAAAGGCCAGCTGGACAGCTCGCTGCAGCTTCCGGGCTATCTGCAATTCGAATATATTCATGATGAGCTGCCGGATGTGCTGGCCGCAGCGGACATCGTGATCTCGAGAGCCGGCTCCAATTCCATCTTTGAGTTTCTGGCGCTGCGCAAGCCGATGCTGCTCATCCCGCTCTCCAAGGCTTCCAGCCGCGGTGATCAAATCTTGAACGCAGAGCTGTTCGAGCAGGATGGTTACGGCAAGGTTTTGCTTGAAGACGAGATGACTGACGAGCGATTCCTGCAGTCTTTGGAGTGGGTTTATGTGAATAAGGATCAGATCGCGGAGACGATGAAACGCAAAGAAAATGGCAATGCTCTTGGCAAATTGACTGCTCTTATACGGGACACAGCCAAATCTTGACCCGCAGAATACAAGATTCCGGGCTTCACAAGCAGCAGAATGCCGTCATGCAGCGCAGCTAAAGCTCCGTGCGAGTGGGAGCTGCCCTTGTGAACCGACAAAAAACCGCCCTCTTCATCGCGTGAAGAGGGCGGTTTTTCAGTTCGCGCAAAGTGATCCATTACTTGAGCCGCCTAGCTGTTCTCATCCGACTCCACATAGCGCTGCAGCGCGGTCAGCTTGTTCTGCCAGAACCTGGAGTAGTAATCCAGCCAGTGCTGAAGAGCTTGGAGCGGCTCCGGCTCCAGCCGGTAACGCGTCTCACGGCCGACCTTCCGTTCCTTGACCAGCCCTGCATCCGCCAATATACGCAGATGTTTCGAAACTGCTGTCCGGCTCATCGGAAAATGGCCGCTGATGGCCGTAACCGGCATTTCCCGATCGACGAGCAGCTCTAAAACTTGACGCCGTGTTGGATCAGCAATCGCTTGAAAGACATCATGCTTGGCTGATGAAGCTGCCATTTACGCCTCAACATACTTGCGCAGCGCATCGATAATGCCGTTCCAGCCTAGATCCATAATGCCGCGGACGATCGTATGCGGCTGCCCGAATTCGGTAACGGTATTGGCATTCCAGCCCGAATGGATGATCGTGAACTCCGTCTTGCCGTCCAGATCAACCAGCTCACAGGTAATCTTCCAATCCTTCCCCCATTCAAATGCCATCCGGTTCGGAGATTGGATCTCCACTACCTTACATGGCGACATGCCGAACGGCCCTGCATTGATTTCAAATTGATGACCCTCGATTGGCTGAAAATCATTGGGCATGAACCATGCTGCGATTCCTTCCGATGTGGAAACCGCTTCCCACACTTTGCTAATCGGTGCATTCATTACTAGCGTATGCCGGATATCCGGCAGCAAATCCTGTGTTTGATCTCCCATTTCTACAAATCCTCCAGTAAAATTTATTTGGGATTGCTCCCTTATTTGGCTGGTTTCACTTTTACTTTATCCTGATGGCGAAAACGGAGCGCCGACCACTTCTCATCAATAGCGACGTTGCTGACAGGTCTATACCCCGATTTATCCTGCACCATCGCCCATAGACGATCACGGTTAATGTCTGTTTTCACCTTCGAGCTTTGCTTCGGATAGGTAATCCAGAATAAGGCGTCCTCATTCAACAGATTGATCGCTTTGAGGTACCATTCCTCAACCTCAGCCGCGTTGTTGACAAACAGCTACACGAAGTCGTATTTGTCCGATGCGTCACCGCCGGCTTCTTCTTCTATGCCCAGATGGTAACCCTCCGGAGCATTCAAGACAAGAGCTCGTCCAGCTTTGTAGCGTAGTTTCTTCTGCAGATCATCCACCTCTGGATTCATCCCCTTCTGTAATAGGAAACCATTTGGTTCCCTAATATTATAGGATACCAAATGGTTTCACGTCAATCATCTTTATTGTTTTGGCCTACAGCGACTATCTTTATCCATCAAAAAGACGAATGTACGAGCCAACCTTTCATAGAGTAGGTAATAGATTCGCGAAGATTTCTCTCTTATGACGAAATGAAGGAGTGCATGCCTGTGGCAGGTTGGGACCGTTTATCCGGTTTAGTGAAGCTCGAGGTGAAGCAGCGCCTGGAGGAAGGCTGCGATGCGGCAGGGTTTGAAGAGAGGGTTCATCTGGCAGGGGAAGACCCAAGCAAGCTTAGAAATTTGTATGAGGAATTAATGGCGCTTCCGATCCGGGCAGATTTCCCTTTTTCGGAGCCCTCCGATCTTGCAAGTATCTGCGCCGAACGACCTGAGCCGCTGCAGATGGCAGCTCCCTGTCTATCCGATGAGGAATGGAGCAATAAATTTAACGGGGCTTGGCTCGGCCGCTCTGCCGGCTGTGCGCTCGGCAAACCGCTTGAAGCCTGGGCATTCATGTACGGCGCTTTCGGCCGCGCAGGCTGGCATAACGTAAAGCTGTGGTTTGAAGGCGCTGATGCCTGGCCAATCACCGCTTATACGCCTGCTGTTTCCAGAGCAAGCCAAACGTATCAGCTTGCGCTGAGCAAATGGTGCAGAGCCAGCACCCGCGAGCATATTGCTTACATGGAGACCGACGATGACATCCGCTACACCGTTCTTGGCCTCAGAATGCTTGAGGAACGAGGCGCCGGCTTTGAATCCTGGCATGTCGGCAAGCTCTGGCATGAGAAGCTGTCTTACCGGCAGGTATGCACAGCCGAGACGCAGGCTTATTTGAATTTTGCCCAGGTGACTGCGCATAACCAAGGGGAGCCGCCTGCCGATTGGGGCACGCAGCAGGAATGGGTGCGGACTTATCTGAACCCTTACCGGGAATGGATCGGTGCTCAGATCCGCGTCGATGGCTATGCCTACGGGGCTGCCGGCAGCCCGGAGCTTGCAGCTGAGCTTGCCTGGAAGGATGCTTCCTTCTCCCATGTAAAGAACGGGATTTACGGAGCCATGTTCTGCTCCGCCATGATTGCTGCAGCGTTTGCGGAGAGCGACCCGCGGCGAATCGTGGCCATTGGTCTGAGCATGATACCGAAGGGCAGCCGTCTGGCCTCGGATATTCGGCTTGCGATCGAAATCGCGGACTCAACCGCTGATCAGGTGGAGCTCGTCAGCCGAATTTGGGAGGCTTTCAAGCATTACGACCCTGTGCATACGAATAACAATGCCGCGCTCTGCACAGCCGCGCTCCTTCACTCTAGCGGCGATTTCGAGAAGGGAATTACGACAGCCGTGCTTGGCGGATGGGATACGGACTGCAACGGTGCGACCGTCGGCTCGATACTCGGCGCTTCGCTTGGCGCCGCTGCACTGCCGGCATCATGGACGAAGCCGCTGAACGACAAGCTGTATGCCGAAGTCAGCGGCTTTCATCCGATTGCCATCTCGGAGTGCGCACGCCGCAGCCACAGCGTGTTTCGCAAGCTGCAGCAGACAGCCGGCGCAAATTAAGCATATCGCAAGCTGCAGGCGGCTATCCGTGCAAGTTATGCATGCCGCAAACTGAAGCAGACTCTCAAACGTCATGTTATTCATGTTGAATTGAGTAAGGAAAACCAGCTGCGCCGCATCATTCGTTGATAGGCACGCTCTTTGCCCTGTGCCGTTGTATCGTAAAGGCAATGGGATGGGATCATGGCTGAAATTGAAACAAGCAGCAGCGCTTCCTTCTTTAGAAGACGCTGCTGCTTGTTAGTTGTCAGATAAACCAGCTGCTAAATGACGAAGCTAGTTCTGCTTTGCTTTGCTGTCCTGCTTCGCTTCGCATAATGCCCGGATCTCGGCATGCAGCTGCTTCGCCGTCTTCCCTTCGGTCTTAATCCCCAGTTCAGCGGCGATCTTCTGAAGCCGGGCCAGCCGTTTGCCGCTCTGCTCTTGCTTGAACTGTTCCCATTTCTCTTTATTCGCAGCACGGGCAGCTTTAACTTCCTTATGCAGCTGGGCAGCAGACTTGCCATCTGTCGATATATTGAAATAATCGGCTGCTTCCTTAAGCCGCTCCAACCGGTACGCCCGGTGCTCTTCGCGGTTCATCCCGAAGCGGCCGTGATCCTGCTTGGCTTCCGGCTGCAGCTGCTGCTGTGCGGAAGGTTCGGCTTCACGCTGCGCATGGGCAGGAATGACCAAAAACAGCAAGGTACAGGCTGCGGCTGCAATCGCAGCGCTAAGCTTCCAATTGAGTCGAAATCGATTAATCATCTCTGTCAGCTCCCTCCAAATCACTGCTGATTACCAGCATTTGGATAGATTGCCCGGAAAAATGTTCTTTTATTCCATAAACTCCCCATTTACTCCTGCGAGAAGCTCTCGTCTAATTGCAGGAGCTCCTGCAGCAGTGCTTCCTTCGGAAAATGCTCGCCAATGAAGACGGCAACATCATTCACCTTGCCTTGCGGCGCGATACGGATAAATTCAACCTCGCCGTATGCATATTGGAACAGAAAGCGGCTGTTTGTGTCCGTGAACGTGACGATCCCTTTAGCCCGGTACACAGCCTTGGGCAATCTTCGGATAAGCTCCTCGAAGGCATAGCTGTCGATAGCTGCCGGAAAATAATGCGTGAGCGTCATGACATGCTCATGCGAAACATAAGCCGCGCCCTCCCCGTGACCGTTGTGATCATGGCTGCAATTCGCTCCGCAGACATGATGATCATGTCCATGTCCGCGGCCTTGATCGGCGTGAACAATCGGGGGAATCGGTTCAGAGCGGCGGCGATCTAGGTCAAACACGCTTAAATCGGTCACGCATTTGATCGTCACCGTAAGCGGGGTGAATGCATTGAGCTCCCTGACCAGCTGTTGAACCGTTACAAGATCCTCCGGATTCAGCTTATCCGACTTATTAACGATAAGATCCGTCGCACAGCGGATTTGATCCTGCATCAGCTTATATGTCCGTCCGCCTTTCCTGCTGCGCTCCAGCAGCTCCGGACCGTCGACTACGGTTGCAATGACGCGCAAATCCACGCGGGTCAGCAGCGCGGTCTCCGTTATCGCATCCATGATTTCCATCGGATTAGCCGCACCCGTCGATTCGATAATCACGACATCGGGGTTATGCTCATCAATCAGCTGCTTCAGTTCCATGCTCAAATCTCCACGGATCGTACAGCAAATACAGCCGCTCAGCATCTCTGCCATCGGAACATCGCTGTCGACGAACTGACCGTCTAAATTCACGTCCCCCAACTCGTTCATCACGACTGCTGCTTTGACGTTCAACATTTTATAGTAATCAATGAGATGGTTTAATAAAGTGGTTTTCCCGCTTCCAAGGAATCCTGACAGGAGATGAACCGGAATCGTACGTTCCTCGCGAGATTCATTTAGGTGCCCTGCATTAGCCTGTGTCATCGTTATTCATTGTCCCCTTAGCCGTATATTCTGCTGTCTATTATATCGTAATTATTACATGTTTAACAGAGCCTAAGGCAACGTGAACATTCAAGCTGCCTGAAATACTGCCTTGCTTTTCGGGTCTCTAAACCTCGTTCTATTGCGCTTGCACAAACGGATTTTGCAGCGGTGAGCCCTATTTAGTATTCATGTTTCCAGGCTTACACTCATACTTTGTTCTTTAGAGGAGCGTGGGCAAACAATGGAACAATCCGTAATTCCCGTCATTGTATTAAGCGGTTTTCTAGGCAGCGGCAAAACAACCCTGCTGCTTCGGCTTCTAAAGCATGCCAATGAAAACGGACTGCGTGTATCGGTACTTATGAATGAAGTCGGAAAAGTAGATGTAGACGGCGTACTTGTAAGCAGCAGCACGGCCAATCAAATCATCGAAAGCATCACGGAAGGCTGTTTATGCTGCACCAAGAAGAGCGAGCTCGCCTCATGCCTGGAGCGGCTGGCCCTTCAGAGGCCTGATGTGATTGTGATTGAATTAACCGGCGTCGCCAATCCAGAGGAGATTGCTGAGGCGATGACCGAGCCCGCTGTTATTGGCAAAGTCGCGCTCCACCGGATCATCACCGTACTCGATGCAGAGCATGCGCTCGATTATAACAGCATCTTCTCCTCAGACCGCGAGCTGATCCGGACGCTCCGCAGACAGATTGAAGTTGCCGATGCCGTCATTGCAAATAAAGCGGATCTGATCTCGGACCGGACCAAGGTGAAGGTCGAGCAGATGGTAAGAGAGCGAAATCCAGGCTGCGCGCTCGTTCCTGCCATACGCTGCGATGTCCCTCCAGACCTGGCCTTTGCAGGGATCGTGCGGTTGAGTGTCAAGCAGCTTGCATTCAGCCGGATGGGGACTCCCACTTCCGAGCGCAGCTCCCCTCCATTAAAGCTTTCCCTCAAATCGGCCGGCAGGCCGCAGCAGGAAGCCATACTGGTCAACAGTCAGCCGGCTCAGGCTCAGACGAACCAAAGCGTCTCATCGTCAAGCCAGCCTGATTCGAGTGGTTCCTACTCGCGTGTGCGTACGGTGGCCATTTATCCGGAGGCTTCACCCCCATTGTCACGTCGCCATTTTGAAGACTTCATAACCGGCCGGGGCAATCGGTGTCTGCGTGCCAAGGGGTATATGCCCTTCGGAACAGGCGGCAAGCTCATGCTCTTTCAGCTGGCAGGCAGGCGGGTTGAATGGTCACCTGCCAACTATGAAGGAAGACCGTACTTCGTCATGATTGGCATTGATCTGAATGCAGCCCAAATCGAGCAGGAATGGCGGAAGCTGACGAAGAGTTAATTATTCTTAACAAGGACAGAACGACTTCCGGCCTCCGACCGCATTCAAATGCGGGGAGGCCGTTGATTTGTGGTAGAATGCCAATAAAAAAGAGGTATATATATATACAAGCTGTATATACCTCTTGGAGCAGACTAAGTATGGCGAAGCTTGAAAACGCTCTGATTGCGCCCGACAATCCGGTTGTTATCGTTCATGATCGCAACAGGCGCCAACCGGTACAGGCTCGCAATCGTTTCTTGGCGGGCGTAGCCGATCTGTTCCAGAATTGCGGCGACAACCAGCGGCCATTCTTCCTCCGAGCCATCCGTGATTTTGATGGCAAAGCCAAGCTTCTCCCGCTTCAGACCAAAGCAGTACACGCCTTTGGCGCCGCCCTTGGCGAATATGTTGTCATCCAGCAGAAGCGTCGAGCAGATCCGGTCGGTACCTGCGACCATCTCCGGGTTACGGCTCATCCATCCGCTGATTTTGCGGACAGTCTCCCGGATAGCCGCATCCTCGATCAATTCCGGACATGTCAGCTTCAAGTACACATAAGCCATACTTTTGAGCGGAATGGCATACACCGGACAGCCGCATCCATCGGTGCCGATAACGATTTCATCTACCGGAACCTCAGAGAGGTAAGAAAGCACCTTAACAATCTGCTGCTGAACGGGATGATCGGGTTCTGTGTAATCATCCGTCGAATAGCCTTTATGCTTGCATAAAGACAGAATACCGAGATGCTTGCCTGAGCAGTTATGGTAGATCCGCCGCTTGGGCTTACCTTCGGCAATCAGCTGGTTTTTGGCGTTCTCGCCCAGCGGATAGGCGGGCAGACAGACCAGCTGCTCCTCCTGGATTCCGATTTTGCTCATCAGCGTTTCCAGAGCCTCGACATGAAAGGATTCAGCCCGGTGCGATCCCGTCATTACCGCGATTTCCTTCTCTTTTAATGCGTAAGCAATATCCACCCCCTGCATAATTGCAGGAATGGCCTGAACCGGTTTGCCGGAGGAACGCATATAGGTCAAACTTGCGGCGTCCCCGACCTCATAACGGACCGCTCCGCCCTCCCCGACCCCGCATATATGCCCTCGATGCACATTTTCCACCAGTGAGCCTCTATATTCTTCAACCAAAATCTCATCCATAAAGCAAATTCCTCCTTATCTTCCATTCGGTCTATTATATCACGTGCCTGCCTGAACCGGCCCGTCCTGAAGCCTGTCCATTACGGTTCTCAGCGTGAGTGCAATTCCCGCGATATCTCCTTCGTCCTGTCCCAAATCGCCTTCGCCCAAGAGCGCCGACACCAGCTTCGCACCGGTAGCGTTCCAGCCGGTCACCAGCATGCCCGGCATCCTCTCAAGTGCGCCCCGCTCCTTGGCCTGCTGAGTAGACTGGCTGAAGAAATCAAGCGCAGCATCCGGCGTCTTCCAGCAGGAAGGCCATACCGTAAAGCCTTTATCGAGCAAATGCCCTACCGACGGGTAAGCGTCCAGCTTGTCATAATGCCAGTCACACAGCACGATATCCTTAGGAATCAGATCGACAGCCGGCCAAATGCCGTGAATATCGCCCTCCCACTCCGTATAGCCCAGACCTTCCGCATCAATCAGGCGATCGGCCCATATCAGCATCTGCAGCTGACGCTTGCCGACGATATGTTCATAATAATCGTTGGCCGCTTTCGCAAACAGCTCCGCTTTGTTCTTCCCGCGGCAGCGGGGACAGCCTTCGTCCGCGATGGCAAACACCTCATCCATTCCCACATGAAGCGCATCCGCTTCAAACGCATCGATCAGCTCATCCATCAAGTCAAAAACAAGCGCGTTCACATCGGGATGAGACGGGCACCAGCTCGGGCAATAAAATTCCGGCCATTTCGCCCCGGCCGGGACATGCGGAGTTTCATCGAATTCGGGATGCGCCCGCAGCAGCGAGTTCCTTGCCCCGCCCCATCCTTGGTGTCCGAGGCAATCAAATAGGGGAATCAAGCGGATCCCGCTGGCCCGGCACAAAGCAGACAACTCCCGGGCATCCTGCCTTGTCAGCGTCCCGCCGGACACCTCCGGATGAGAGCCGAACTGAAAATTCGTATTCACTTCCAGAACCAGCACATTGACACCCATAGGCACCAGTGCTTCGGTAATCACTCTTTGTAAAGGACCCACATCCTCGTGCGATCCAAACCGCATATGAAAGCCGCGCACTTCAGACGGTGTACCATTCCTTAGCTGCCAAGTACGGCCTTCGCCGTTTCCCTTTATGTAATTAGATATGCCTTAATCATCGCTTACAAAAGTTATTATAATCGGACATCTATTTTTTGTAAATATGGAATATACTTTATTTATCGAGCTCCATACTTTGTTATACTCAATAATGTTAAAAAACCGCTGACCATGGCGGTCAGCGGTTTATGATTTCATTATTCTCATTTCAGCTGCGGGCTTTGAACCGCTGTCAGGACTGTCCTTGCACCGTCAGAATATCGGATGGGGCAGCCGTTGAATCCCTTTCCACCCAGCGGACAGGAACCTTGACATGATGATGCGCAGTGTCTGTCCTCTCAATCAGGCGAACGATCAACTCGGCCGCCTTGCGGCCAATTTCATTATAGTTCTGGGCGATTGTCGTGAGCGGCACCTCAACATGCCGGGCAATCAAATGATCGTCAAATCCCACAATCGACAGCTGCTCCGGGACCGCAATCCCCATCTCCAGCACATTCTTGAGAAGCTCCACAGCAAGATGGTCATGCTCGGCCTGGATGGCTGTCACTCCGGACTGAGTGAGCTTCGTAATCATTGCTTTATAGAAGGCCTTCGCATTGGAGGGACTGACGTCCCGGTAGAAATCCGTCACCACAAGCTCGGGATCGATCGGGATCTTATGATCCTTCAGCGCCTTGCAGTAGCCCTGGTATCGGTCTCGGACAGAGCTGCGGAATCCAATGCTGATGCTGGAAACAAAAGCAATTCGGTCATGTCCGAGCTCAATCAGCCGCTTGGCCGTCATGTAGCCGCCCTCAAAATTGTCCGAGACAACGCTCGTGATCGGCAAACTCTCAAAATATTGGTCAATCGTCACGATCGGATAGTCATTCCAATGGATGGCATGAATCAAATCAACATTGCTGATCGTGCTGATGGGATACAAAATAATGCCGCTTGGCCCGTTCTTCGGAACCCTGAGCAGCAGATCTTTTTCTTTGTCCTTGCTCCAATCGCTGTCATGAATGCTTAAGTAATAGCCCTTGGCATCCAGATAGTCCGAAGCCCCTTTAATGATATCCAGCTCACTTGTCGCCATATAAGGCAGTATCATGGAAATAATCCGATTTGAATTGGAATGAACAGGACCCGGATCGGCCGCTGAGAACCCCTCTTGCTTTTTTACATAGCTCCCGCTCCCCCGGATCCGATAGATCAAACCTTCGCGCTCCAGCTCGATAAGCGCCCGCTTGGATGTAATCCGGCTGACGCCGGATTGCTCCGCCAGTTCAACTTCTGTCGGCAGCTGCTGGTCAGGCACATACTCCCCGGATCTGATTTTTTCTTTAAGTCCCTCCATAATAACCATGTACAGCGGCTTATTGTCGGCTTGCATATAAACTCACTTCCAGTCCGCTCAAAAATTCACATTCACCATTGATTATATCAAATTTCAAGATTATAATGCAAATTAAATATACCAAATCATTAAATCACGCATAAGGGAGCGATCAAAGCGATGAATGACCGTTATGTATTGGATTCAACCTGGAAGGATACCGTCCTGCACAAATTCGAATACAAGAAAAAGCTCGCGAAATCCAGACATGACCAGCTCTTCCGCGTATTCGATGAAGCTTTAACCGAAGAAGAACGTTTTCTGCTTCAAATGTTATACGCTTACATGCCCTTAAATGATTTGGCCGATTATAACGGCGAATTATTCTTGAGCCACGTTCGTACAACCTTGGAGATCCGCGGACTGGTGCCTTGGGGCAAGTCGGTACCTGAGCATCTGTTTGTTCATTTTGTTCTCCCTTACCGGGTCAACAATGAGAATATCGAGGACAGCCGCGGCTTGTTGTTTAAGCAGCTGTTCAAGCGTGTGAAGGGACTCGGGTTAACCGATGCGATACTGGAAACCAACTACTGGTGCCATGAGCGGGCAACCTATACCGGCAATGACCCGCGCACCGTCTCTCCCCTGACCTTAATGCGCACCACACTCGGAAGATGCGGAGAACAGTCCACCTTGGCAGTAGCCGCTCTGCGAAGTTTAGGAATTCCTGCCAGACAGTGCTATACCCCGCGGTGGGCGCATTGCGACTCCAATCACGCCTGGGTTGAAGCATGGGATGGACAATCATGGCGTTTTCTAGGCGCATGCGAACCGGAGGCACGGCTCGACCAAGGCTGGTTCAAGGCGCCGGCCGCAAGAGCGATGCTCGTGAACACCAGGGTTCCTTCCAATTACCCGGGACCTGAAGAAATCACGCTCGCTCATCCCTGGTATACCGAAATTAATTTACTGAACCAGTATGCACCCAGCAAAACCATAAAAGTGAATGCCGTTTATCCGGATGGAACCCCGGCAGCAGCGAAGATCAGCTTCCAGCTGTATAACTTCGCTGAGCTTTCAACCATCGTTACCAAGCAGAGCGACGCTGCCTTGCAGGTATCCCTGACAACAGGATTTGGGAATCTGTATATTCATGCCGCCAGCGATACAGCCTGGAATTCCATGCTCATCAACCCTGCTGATGGGGATGAGTTTACCATCTATCTCACTTCTGAGCAGGAAATTGACGGCCTGGTACAGGAGTTCGATATGGTTCCGCCTCTTCCCGCTGCAGAATCGGCGAAGGAGAACGTCCCGGAGCACGAGCAGCTGCGTAATAATGAACGGATTCAGGATGGTGCGAGGATCCGGTCCGCCTATGAAGCCACCTTCATGAGTGAGGAAGAGACTGCCCGGCTTGCGGAGAAGCTGTCTTTGCCGGCAGACCGGGTATGGGCCGTGATAAGCAAAGCTAGAGGAAACAGCCATGAGCTTGCCTTGTTCCTGCAGGAACAAACCCCTCTGCACGGGAATTGGCCGCTGAAGCTGCTGGAATCGCTGAACGCCAAGGATCTGACTGATACATTCCGCCCTGCCCTTAACGATCATCTGAGCGGTTCGCTTCCATTCCTGGAACAGCATGGTCCGGAGATCTTTGCCTCTTATCTGCTTTGCCCGCGCATTCATTATGAAATGATCGTTCCTTACAAGCAGCGGTTTCAGCAAAGCTTCACTCAGGAGGATCAAGCCCATTTCCGGGAGGAGCCGCAAACTCTATATGACCGTATAGCCGGTGAATATGAAATCATCGAGGATATGAACTATTTTAATGGTTCCTCTACTCCGATAGGCAGCTTTGAACTGTTAAAGGGCGACCGGCTCTGTCTGCATATTATGCTTACAGCAGCTGCAAGAAGCCTCGGTATTCCCGCGAGATTACACCCGGATGACCGATGGCCGCAGTACTGGAGCAGCGGCATATGGACGGATGTTCAATTCGCGGTTTCATCCGGGGACGATGCTTCTTCTGCGCTTCAAGGTCCATCCTCCGGCTACATCCAACTGATCAGGGATGCTTCCGCGTCGGAACAGGAAGCCGTCTATTCCAACAACTTTACCCTTGCGCGCTGGGAGGAAGGCCTATTCAAGACACTGACGCTGCCATTTGGCAAAAAAGACGGTTTCGACCTTCCCATAGAGGTTCTGAAGGGCCGTTACCGCCTGACAACCGGTACAAGATTGCAGGATGGAACGGCAATGGTGCGCCTTACTTATTTCCATGTTCAAGCAGGAGAAACAACGGAGGTTGGGCTGATCTTCCGCAAGAAGGATGCTGAAATCCCTGTCCTGGGCACAGCCGATGAGGCAATGAAAACCGCTTTATTCCTGCCTGAAATCCAGCTGGATCAAGCAGTGGAATCGTATGGCGCGGTTGTCGCCTGGATCGAGCCTGACCGGGAGCCGTCGAAGCATCTGCTGCGCGAGCTTAGAGAGCTCTCCGATGAATTTGATGAATGGGGCGGCCCTATAGTACTGGCTGCTGGGGAGGATAAGCTGACAGCATCCTTCGCCTTGTACCGGGATACTTCCCTCCCTCGGCAGGCTTCCTTCCATAAGGACCGCAGGTACAGCGGATTAAATGCTCTTACCGATAGCTTGGATATAAGCCCATCTCTGGAGTTCCCGGCTGTGCTTGTCCTGGACACGGAAGACCGGATTCGTTATTTCTCAACCGGCTACAAGCTGGGAATTGGCCGCGAGGTATTGGATATAGCCAGGAAAATGAAATAATCCATGACTCATTACCAACAACAGGCACGCTATAACGCGCTTGTGCCGGACAATCCCTTCTGCTATACGTGCATCATCGAGAACTAATTTGTATAAATATGGTAAATTGTTCATAGGCACCGGTACCTAATAACAACCAAACAAAAGGCCTCCAAACGCATCGGCTGCATGCGGGAGGCCTTTACTTTCTTTATTTATCTTTTCCTTTAGAGGGCTGGGATTTTCTTGTCATCTTATTATTGATCTGTCTTTGCTTCAAACCCTACGTTACTCAATCCATTTTGAACCACGCTGCTTTGCATGATATACTTTCACACAATCTAAAAACCCAAGGGTACTGCTCCAGGTATTCGGTAAATTATAGTAATAGTAGTCTTTGAAATACATTTTGTTTGTCTGTTGCATACTTTTTAGCATTCAAGTCCATTTTGTAGCTGTGTCACCATCGACCGCAAAATTTGCACGATTTGACAGTCCTTCACTGTCTGCAAATGCGACTGCATTTAAAGCAACATTTTTATCTGCAGTTTTGGAACCGTATACATTACAGTCATAAAAACTTGCCCAATTACCGCCTCCAATAGAATTAAACGTTATCTTTACATATCTAATATTGCTAGCTAATAAAGTCAAAGTCTGATTCTGATTTGTAGAGGCTGAATTACTTTGGTCTGAAAGCGTTGTCCATGTGGTGGAATCTGAAGATCCTTCAAAATATACGTTTCATACAACACTCCGATTAATGTTTAATGATTCATGCTGCTTGAAAGCGCTTTTAGTTTGTTCGGAGCCTCCTTTATTAAATTTAACCTGCGTTATACGTTCGCGTTCTCAATCAAACGCTATGATAACATGATTAACAATAATAATTTTCAAAGCAGTTCGCTGAACACCACGCTGGCATCGGGCCAGCCGCTAGGCACGTACCGGTTGGAAGCGCCGTCAACCTACGCCGTCGTCGGCGGGTTATCGTTCTACTCGAACTAGTGCCATGATGCACAAAGAGACCTGCGCACCCGGTGCGCAGGCCTCTTCGACTGTTCATCAACCGGCTGGCTGCTGCCTTCAGATTCTTCACTCGACCTTAAACCAAGCCCACGCTTTGCAGCTTCTCTCAGATGCTGCAATTTGGCCTGCAGACTATTGCGGCCAAGCTTTTGAATGTGATCTTTTCATGAAGCCGCTCATGAATCAATTTGATCGTTTTATCAGATACCCTTCTGATTCTGCTCTGCCGCAAAACCACCCGTATTATATCTTCTTTATACCGACTGTATAATTCTTTCATTAAAGAATCTTATGAGCCGCATGCTTGGAGCGGTACTCCATGGCAGAGATGCCCTCCAGCTCCCGGAACACGCGGTTAAACTGCTTGGCACTCTCAAATCCAACACGCGCGCCGATCTCGTAAATTTTGTCATCTGTCTGCTCCAGCAGCTCCTTGGCCTTCTGAATGCGCACCCGCTTCAGATACACAACGAAGCTCTCTCCCGTAAACTCCTTGAACGTCTGGCTGAAGTACGAATAATTGAGGGAGACATGATTGGATACAGACGCCATATTCAAATCCGTATAATAATTCTCTTGGATATAGCGCACCGCGTTCTTCATTTCCCGATGCTCGACATAAACCGACCGCAGGTTCTTGATATAATCATTAAGACGCAGCAGCAGATCCTCCACATGATGAATGTATTGATGAATCGTCTCAAAATTATAAATACTGCCTGCCTTCTTGTACATGCGCAGAATCTCAACGGATTCTTCTCCAAAGCGGTTAAACACTTGATCAAATACGAGCTCATTCAGCTGCCTGCTGATTTCTTCCAGATAAGCGATGTCGCCATTCATAATTTTCTTGGCGTCCAGCAAATCATGGAGCAGCGTCCGCATTTCCTTATCCCGGTCCGTACCGAGCATATTCGCAAGCTTACGGATATCCTCCACCGGAATACGACACTCCTGCAATCGGTTGTTAAGCTGATCATGACGAATAACAACCCACTCGGCATCCCCTTGAAGCAGTCCATATTTCAGCGCTTCTCTGGCCTGCCCGTAGCCCTGCTTCATCTGTTTGGTCTGTAGCATTCGCCCGCTTAATCCGATGGAGCCGGTCATTCGCTGCTCCTTTAGAAAGACAAGAAGCTCTCCGAACAGCTGCTCTTGCTGCGCAATTACGACGAGTCTGCCGTCCTTATCCTCAAATGCGACATGTACGCCATACGAAGAAAACCGGGAAGCAGCCAAAAATTCCGACACTTTACCATTCTCGTTTCCGATTCCTTCATGCAGCTTCAGCAGCCCGATATAATAGCCGTTCTCGAACGCCGCATCCAGCCCGACCTTAGCACAGCGCTGCATAATCTCCCCTTCCCCCATATCGCCGTGCACGAAAATATAGTTCAGCTGGCTGACCAGCAGCTCATCCCGGTAGTGGTCGGCCTCCTCCAATCGCATCGACAGCTCCGCGCGCTTGGACAGGTCCCGCTCCACCCGCTGCAGCGCATGGAAGAGCTCCTCCTTCACAATCGGCTTGAGCAGATATTCCTTGACCTCGTATTGAATGGCTTCCTTCGCATATTGAAAATCATCGAAGCCGCTCAGAATGATAACCGCCGGCTTTTGATCACCAGCAAGCATTTCGCGTATTAGCGTAAGGCCGTCCATGCCAGGCATGCGAATGTCGGTGATCACGATGTCAACGGCGCTGCTGCGTATGAGGCGAAGAGCCTCCTCGCCGTCCTCTGCGAAGAGGCAGCTGTATTCACCCGGATACTCCCTATCAATGATCGCTTTAAGTCCCAGCCTGATATTCCTCTCGTCATCCACCATTAATAAGGTTCTCATCCTGAAACGCCTCCGCTCCATATAAAGTAAGGGATTCTCATAACAACGCGGGTATACTCCCCTTCCGCGCTTTCAACAGACAAGCCATACTCCCTGCCGTAGAACAGCTGCAGCCGCTGGTTCACATTCCGAAGTCCAATCCCGCTCCCTTCATCCTGGTTCTCCGGCCGCTGCGACTTCCAATCGCTAATCGTAAGCTCCGGCTCCTCCCGCGAGATCTTCCGGTTTAATTCCGCCGTTTTCTCCCCGGACATGCCGATCCCGTTATCCGAAATTTCTACAATCATCGTATCATCCACAACAACAGCCCGAATGGAAAGCTCCATATTTCGTCCCTTAGAAGGGGAAAATTTCATCCCGTGCTTGATCGAATTTTCTACGATGGGCTGAAGCGACATTTTGAGCAGCTCCTGATCGAGGTCGCCTGGCGCAATATCGAGCTTCAAGCTTATTTTATTGTCGAATCTCACATTCATAATGGAGATATAGTTCGTGATATGACTGAGCTCATCGCGCATCCGCACATATTCACTCGTCCATTTCAAATTGTAGCGCATCATCCCGCCCAGCGAAGTAAGCGTATCGGAGATGACCCGCTGATTCTCAATTTCCGCTAGCATTTTAATATTTTCGAGCGTGTTGTAGAGAAAATGAGAATCGATCTGGTTCTTGAGGGTGCGAAGCTCCGTCTCCTTGGATACCGCTTTCTTCGTCACGGCCTCTGCGATCAGCTCGTTAATTTTCTTCAGCATTTTACGAAAATGATGGGCAAGCTCGCCTACCTCGCCGCCGCCGCGAATCTTCAGGTCGATATTAAAATCGCCCTGCCTGACCTTCTTCATGGATTCTGCCAGGACTAGCAGCTTCTTCAGAATGAGCGAGTTCAGAAAATACGTCGAGATCGATAGAATAATCAGCAAAATAATATACGCTATAATAATTTTATTACGCGTCTTATTAATGTCCTGAAAGACATTCTGAAGAGAAACCACATTCAGCACATACGCGTCAATCTTGTCGATGTGCACGAAGACGCCAAGAAACGGAACGTGATTGACTTCAAACAGAAAATTCTTCTGCTGCTGCTGTACATGCTTTTTCAGCTCGCTGTGAATGATGGCGTCCGTCAGTCCTGCCTCTTGTGCAAAGGAATTCGTCGTATTGCGGAACAGCTTCCCTTCGCGGTCGATAATAAACATTTGTGACTGCCCTTCATTCGTCCCCCTGTAGGCACTTTGGAAGAAATTCGTCATCAGCATATCCACTTCCATAATGCCCACATGCCGGCCAGCCGGATATTCGATCTCGCGCAGCAGGGCAATCTTAGGTCTCGACTCTTTGTCATCCGGGGCGATCGGGCGAATCGGCTCACGGTCGAGCCGGTCAAAATGCCATAATTCCAAGCCATTCAGATCATTGACAGCCTTATACCATGACTCCGTGTCGATCCGTTCTTCCCTCAGAATAACCGGCCATAATTCATTAATCCGCTCATTGTTGGTGTACAGGCGGATATGCTCAATATTCGGATTATTAAATTGGAGCCGCAAAATATTGGAGACCGCCGTCGTATCGAACTCGATCAATTCACTTGCATTGGGCTCGCTGCTTCGCTCCAAATAATAGAGTACCTCTTTGTCCGATATAGACAGCTGCGCGGCCCTCTCCATCGTTTCAATATTGTTATTGATGTTGACGTGCTCGATCTCCAGCTCATTCTCATTCTTCTTCACGACATCCTTCATATAATTGGCATTCAGCTGATTAAAGATATAGAAGGAAATGAGCAGGCTTGGGACTAGCAGAATGAGGATATAAGCAACGAACAGCCGCGTCTGCAGTGAAAGCTGTTCCAGCCTAAACAATAGATGCTGCATAGCGGTGCTCAGTCTTCTTCTTCGCAAGAGGATCACTTCCGGGACTAGTGTACGATAGAGGCCTCCACAAGCAAAAGCCAACTCGCCGGGTGTTATCAGGCACAGCAGAAGTACCCCGTAACGGGCATTAAAGCCGGCAGTTTCCCCCTTTGCAGGAAGCGGCTTGCTGCACCGTCTCCCGCCAGGCTCGAACTGCCGGCTGTCTATTAAACTACTGCCCTGATTTTACTTAGCTGATTAGTTTAGAAACTCTTTGAGCTTCACTACATTTTCTTCGTATTTCTTCTGCTGGTAGGCTTGAACCTTATCAAATCCTGCTGATTTGCGTTTATCCAAGAACTCTTGGAAGACTTTATCGAAATCCGCATCGCTCTTGCTGAGAAGCAGCTTCGGCAGCGTTTTACCCCATGCCGTTGCGATTTTGGTATTCGCAATGCCTTCCTCTGAGTTGCCTGTCGGATTGATTTGGTCAAATTGGGAGAAGCTCGTCGTTTTCCCTTTTGTCCAGTCCTCCAGCTGTTTGGACGGCTCAACGCTTGGCGGTGCCCATTTCAAGTTCATGTTCGTATCCATCAGCATCCAGAAGGTGTACGAAGCGCCGTATTTCTTATCGAAAGCGGAGCGGTCTTTGTTCAACAGCTCAAGCACTTCCGGTTTGAACTGTTCTTTGCCGTCAATGTCGTCGTAAGTTGCACCCTTCTCGCCCAGGAACAGATCCTTATTGCCCTCTTCGCTGATCAGATAGGTCAAGAAACGAATCGCTCTTGCTTTATCCTTCACATCTTTGGAAATCAAGGTTACCGTCCAGCCGGAGATACCCGGTCCTGACAAGGTTGGTGCGGCCTGCTGTGAATTCGCCGGTCCGTCGACCGCGATATAGACGGAGTTTGGATCATTTGCGAACAATGCATTTTGCTGAGCGGTAAAGTCGCTGCGCTGGTACAGCATCGCGAAATAACGGCCTTGGGCAATTTTCTCCTCCATCTGCGGACGTTTATCGATAAAGATGTCTTTGGCCAGCAGACCCTCTTCGTTCGCCTTGCGGAAAGTCTTGAGCCAGCTCACATATTCCGGATCTGTCACGCGGTCGTAGAGCTTGCCGCCTTTCTCATAAGGTACGGCAAGGAAGTTCTGCAGATAGCCCTCCAGCGAGTAATTGCCCGTGTCGCCGAACTCATGAAGACCAAGCGGGATGAGCGGCTGTCCGTTCACATCCGGGAACTTCTCTTTAGCCAGCTTGAGCGCACTCAGGAATCCCTCGGGTGTCCGCATATCCGGTGAGCCAATCGCTTCATACATATCTTTTCGTACCACAAAGGTTTGATTCGATGTGTATTCGCGTGCATATTTCTCAAAATCTTTCGGTGATGAGGATGCATTCGGATAACCGTAAATATTGCCGTCCTGCTGTGTGTACCAAGAGGTTTTCGCAGGGTCGGCAACCTTGAAGAAATACGGATCATATTGATCAGCCAGCTTGTTGAGCGGCTCTACCAGCCCGCCTTCGATCATTTTCTTGACGCCATCCTCGGACCAGCCGAGCGTAATGAAATCCGGAAGCGTACCGGAAGCAATCATCGTATTCAGCTTCTCATTCTCGTTACCTGCAGGAACGATAAAGTTGACATTCACGCCGGTTTTCTTCGTAATGTACTGCGATGTTGCATCGACGCCCCATTTATTAGGGAACCACGAGAAGTTAAGATACCAGTCGAACGTAATCGGGGATGTATCCGACTTCCAGCCAGGCTCATCCGCATTAACCGGTTTGTCCGCCACTGCAGCTGTAGTGCCTGCATTCTTGGCTGTGTCGTTAGCCGCTTTATTGCCGCCGTCATTAGAAGCAGCCGTATCATTATTCGTGTTATTCGAGCTTGAGCATGCCGCCATTGTGAAGACCAGGGCGATAATCGTCGTGAATACGAACCATCTTTGAACTATACCTTTTCTCATTCGTTCTACCCCTTTGTGTGCTTATTATAAGGTCTGCTTTGGACAGTTGGCGAGGTGTAAAATTAAGGTCTTTACCGTCCAATCAGACCGAAAAACCTAACCCTTGATGGAGCCGATCATCAAGCCTTTGACAAAATACTTCTGGAGGAACGGATAAACAAACACGATCGGGAGCGTCGTTACGACCATTGTCGCAAGCTTTATGGACTGCGACGTGACGCTCTTGCCGATTCCTCCGGGCATTTGCGCCATCATTTGATTGGAGCTCGATTGTGCAATAACCCGGTAGAGATACGTTTGAATCGGCTGCAATTCCATCTTGTTGATATAGATCATCCCGGTGAAGTAATCATTCCATTGGTAAACCCCATGGAACAGTGCAATCGTAGCGATAACCGGCATCGAGATCGGAATAATAACACGGACGAAGATAGAGAAGTCATTCGCCCCGTCGATGCGGGCCGCTTCCTCAAGTCCCGCCGGAATTTCCCGGAAGAAGGCGAGGAAGATGATGAGATCAAAGAAGTTAAACATCGCCGGAAGAATGTAAACGAAGAAGCTATCCAGCAAATGGAGATCACGAATCAATAAGTAGAATGGAATAAGACCGCCGCCGAAGAACAGCGTAATGGTACCGAGCAGCATGTAGATTTTACGGCCGATGAGCTCTTTTCTGGAGAATGCATAGGCTACCATCGCGGTGAAGAATACATGAAGCGCTGTGCCGATGACCGTCTTCGCAACGGTAATGCCCATCGCCGTCATAATCCCGTCATTGCCGAATACGGCTTTATAGCTGTCCAGGCTGAGCACACGGGGAATCCAGTAAATCCCGCCGCGCATCGCGTCTTGGCCTTCGTTGAAGGAATTGACAAGCACGTACCAGATCGGATAGAGCGTAAGGAAACAAATGATGAGCATCCCGATAATATTAAAGCCGTCAAAGATGGCCTCTGCCGCGGTTTTTCTTTTCAGTGTGAGCACGTTTAAGCCAACCACCTTTATTTTAAAATAGCGAATTGTCGTTCAGTTTCTTCGATACAGCGTTCGCCATAAGCAGCAGCAATAAGGCAATTAACGATTTAATCAATCCAACCGCCGTTGAATAGGAATACCGGCTGCTTAAGATGCCTGTCTGATAGACATACACATCGATCACATTGCTCGCGCTCTCGTTAAGCGAATTGCGGAGGACGAGAATTTGATCGAAATTCGAATTCAGAATGCCGCTGACTGCAAGAATGAACAGGATTGTAATCGTCCCCTTGATGCTCGGCAGTGTAATAAACCACATTTTCTGAAACCGTCCCGCACCGTCAATCGTCGCCGCCTCATACATTTCCGGAGAAACGCCCGCCATGGCAGCGAGATAGATAATGGCTGACCAGCCAAGCTCCTTCCATATATCGGAGGTAATGACAATCGACCAGAAGTAGCTTGGCTCTGCCAGGTAGCTGATCGGTTCATCAATGATGCCAAGCGCCATGAGAATATGGTTGATGATCCCTACATCAGCGAGCCAAGTGGACAAGATTCCGCCGAGAATGACCCAGGATAGAAAATGGGGCAAATAGGAGATCGTCTGAACCGCCTTCTTCAACCGGAGCGAACGAAGCTCATTTAGAAAAAGAGCGAATATAATCGGCAGCGGGAACCCGATAATGAGCTTGATCATGCTCATACCGATCGTGTTCCAGATCACACCCGGCAGCTCATCATCATCCAGAAATTCGCGAAAATGCTCCAATCCAACCCACGGCGCATCGGTAATCGAATGGATAATCGAGTACTCCTTGAAGGCAATAATGACGCCATACATCGGAATGTAATTGAAAATAATCATCCATATGGCACCAAGCAGCGCCATCACCTGCAGGTATCTCTGAGCAGCCAGCTTGCGCAGAAGCTTCTTGGTTCTCTCTCCCCGGCTTACCTGCTGCTTAAGCTGCAGCTCGCGGCTTAGGTTGACACTCATGCTGAAAAACCTCCATCTCGCACTTTCATGTAAGTGCTTTCATTTCTTATACTCCCATTCTAACGGGCTGTGCGCCCTGGGATAAGGCCTCATTTTTCGCTTTTGGGGTTCAGAATTTCAGGTATGCGCGAAAGCGAAAGCCACAGCGCCTTATTAGGAAGCTGCTCGCTTAATCGCGGTAATTATAGTAGAATGATGCTCAGCCACACGAAATGATGATGAGGTGCTCGAATGTCGATCAGTTTCACGAAAGCGATTGTCAGTCGGTTACAAAGGGAAATCGCCGACTTAGAAAGCAGCAGTTTGAACGCCAAGAACAAGAAGGAAAAAACCAGCTCCAAAATAAAGCAATTGGAACGAGATATGAAATTAAGCCAATCGCACAGCGATTTGAGCAGTAAAATGACGCGGATAAATAAACTAAGCGAAGAGATAAAAGCCATTACTCGAATGCAAGCTGACCTCTCCAAACAATTAACGGCGAAGAAAGCGGCGCTTAAGCAGCACTTACCCAAGGAGCAGCAGGAGACCCGGGATAACTAGCTTTTCGCTCCGCTGCATCCCCAATTCACACCAGCCATATGGCCGGACTGTCTTGATTTAAGGCGTTTCGGCCTTTTTTCATTACATTTTGTTAGTCTATTGTTAGTAATAAGGTAGTTAATTTTAATTGATAAATACGTTTTATTATAATAAAATGAATAAATTAACACGTGTATAATCCTACACAACTCAGGAGGAAGAATAGTGAGCCAACCCATCCATACCAAACTCCATATCGGAGCTGAAGAAGGTCGTTTAGACGGAGCTTTCCTATCCACTGAGCTTTCCGGATATTCAGGTACCGGCTACGTCACTGGTTTTGGCAAGAACGGTGACTCCATTGAGATTGATGCCTGCATTCCGCAAGATGGTCATTATGAGCTAAGCATCCGCTATGCTGCGCTTAAAGGAACGAAACCGAATAATCTTTACGTGGATGGATATGCTTATGGGCATTTGCATTTTACAGCCAGCGATGCTTTCGAGAACCTGGCCGCCTGCACGATTTTCTTAAAGGAAGGCACTCATACAATCAAGCTTGAACACTACTACGGCCTGGTTGAGGTAGATGCTTTCATTCTAACCGCAGTCGAAACAGTTCCAAGACCGAAGCCATCCTTCGAGCTTACTAATCCTAATGCTTCTGCTGAAGCCGCAGCGCTTATGAAGTTCTTCTCTGACATCTACGGCAGCAAAATCATTACCGGCCAGCATACCAGCGCAGCAGCGGGACCCGAGATTGATTACATTCATGAGGTTACCGGCAAATATCCGGCGATGAGGGGCTTTGATTTACTAAGCTATTCTCACGCCACGACGACGAAGAATAGGAGTCAAAGCGCCATCGATGAGGTGGCTGATAACAGAGGCACTATCGAGCAAATCATTAAATGGGCACAGGGCGGCGGTCTTGTCGAGATATGCTGGCACTGGTTCTCTCCTCTTGCAGGTACGGACAAATCCTTCTACACCAAGGATACCGACTTCGATCTTAATAAGGCGCTGATTCCCGGAACTCCGGAGCATGAAGCCATCTTGAAGGATATGGATGCCATTGCACTGGAGCTGACTCGTCTGCGCGATCATAACATTCCTGTTCTATGGCGTCCGCTGCACGAAGCAGAAGGCAAATGGTTCTGGTGGGGCGCGCAGGGCGCTGAGCCTTTCATTAAACTGTTCCGCTGGATGTACGACCTCTACACCAACAAATATGAGCTGAACAATCTTATCTGGCTGTGGAATGCTCCGCATCCGGAATGGATTCCGGGTATGGATGTTATCGATCTTGCCGGTGCCGATCTGTATGTCCAGGGCGGTAACTATGGGCCATTGACCTGCGGCTTCGAATATATGCATCGCCTTACGGAAGGCAAAAGAGCGATTGCTCTAACGGAGAACGGTCCTGTTCCGGACCCTGATCTCATGTTCGCAACTCAAGCGCCTTGGCTGTGGTTCATGCCATGGTGGGGAGGTTTCTGTACCGATCCTGCTATCACCAGCCACGAGCAGCTGCGCCATACGTACAACCATCCGCATACCATTACGCTGGATGATTTGAAGACCTATTTCCCCGGATCGAAATAAATCAGCCGGACATTAATTCTTATTACCCGAACGAAGATAACGGAAAAAGAGGCAGCACATAAGTTCCGGGGAACTTATGCTGCCTCTAATTTTGAACGAGCTTGACCAGATGGTGACCAAACAGCACCTAGAAGGACTGGAAACCCTTATCTATCAAGGGTAGCGGGTCTTTCTTTCATCATGCCGCCTTTGCTACTACACTGTTTCAATGTTAAAAAAATGCTGTCCCTTTAAGCAGTTTTTCACTGCTTTGGGACAGCATTTTTGTTCTAAAACCTTTTATTCCTTTATTGCTTTCAAGATAACTGTGACCGCTTCAGCACGTGTTGCACTTACTTTTGGTCTGAAAATATTCTTATAACCAGTAATCAGACTATGTTCCACTGCGGCAGCCACTGCTGATTTTGCCCATTCAGAAATCATGGAGGAATCCGTAAACATCATCGGCATCGTTCCCTCAGGTAATTTAGCCGCACGAACAATCATAGCAGCCATCTGCTCCCGGCTAATTAGATCGTCGGGTCCAAATGTGTTGACGTTATAGCCAGTGATGATTTCATGGGCAAGTGCTGTTTCAATTGATGTTCTTGCCCAATGGCCGGCGATATCTGCAAAGGTCTCCCCGCTTGTATCCTCAAGTCCAAACGCTTTTACCACCATAACTGCAAATTCAGCACGGCTAACGCTTCTGTCTGGAGCGAAGGTTCCATCAGGGTATCCATTGATTACACCTGCCCCAACCAGTTCACGGATGCTATTTTCGGCCCAGTGTCCTTGAATATCGGAAAGTTTCACAAGCTTATCTGTGGTCAGGACAGCAAACTTGGTGAAATGATTTACCGTTCCGGTTACAACACTTTGTCCAGTGTCAATCTGAGGATTACCTAATGGAATCCACTTTTTCTCTGTTTCATTAAACCAATAAATGGATACTGTTGATTTTGTCTCATCTACTTCTGCTCCATTAAATGGAAGTGTAATGGAAACATCCTCCGTAAATTCGCCATCTTTGTCTTTCCTGATTTCATAGACGTTGCTTACGAGCTTGAGAGCAGCATCTGTGAAGAGACCGTCAGTATTTATTACTTTATCTACAGTAATACTGATGTCAGAATCGCTTGCACCTGCAGGGATAACGATCTTAGCCCCATTCAGTGTAACTGTTCCACCTTCTGCAGCATTTATGACCACTCCCGCGTTCGTCGGACCACCGTTTCCAGGTTGGCCTATCACGGGAACAGAAGAATAGCTGACGAATTTAGTGAAGTGCTTGGTCCAAATCACCAAATCGCCGCCGATGGAAATCGCAGCTTCCCCGCCTTCCGGAATCTCTTGATTTGCCGCTTCCTGGGTATCCGCGCTGATCGATTTTGTAATCGGTACAAGCATACCATCTCGTACAAATCCTGCCAATTTACCCGCATGGTTCGGGATAAGAAG
Organism: Paenibacillus solisilvae; assembly: GCF_042656405.1. NCBI lineage: Bacteria > Bacillati > Bacillota > Bacilli > Caryophanales > Paenibacillaceae > Paenibacillus > Paenibacillus solisilvae. Next base: position 60,319 of record NZ_JBHSOW010000040.1, read on the forward strand.
CCTTACCGCTTTATCGAAGGTCAGCGATACATCAGGTGATCCGACTTCGATGACGGAGCTTACAGTTCCGTTGATTACAACTACGCTGTCATTGGATAGAAGCTCTGGCAATTTAATCCTTCCATCCCAGGCCGATGATGTTGAAATTGTAGTTCCGGAAGGGATATTTAAACTAATGTCGCCAAGAGAAGTATTTGCCTTCACTTCCACTAATGGCAGGATAGCTTGCTTCGTGTCACCTGTTATATCAGGTAAGGTTTGTATGCTCGCATTGGTTACCCCACTTGGTACGATCAGGCTCAAAGGATCTGTGGATACTTGCACCGGTGTATCGGTTGCCGTTTGAGAGAGCGCCCTGGTAATTTTTAGCGTATAGATTTTCTGGGTTGCTCCATCCTGCGCTGTCACTTTAACCGTAACGATATTTAATCCTTCAGAAAGATTAATCAGTTTTGTATTTTCTGCTTCATCATTCATTTCAAGAGCAGCATCGGCATCATTTGCTGCAGCCGTAACAGTCACACTACTCACACTGTTACCTACACCTACAGCGTACTCTGTCTGGTCTGCCGAGATATTGACAGATGTATGATCGATTTGCAGCTGCTTTAGTGAAGCATCATCGGATACTGCAGCTGCCCGGTTCACTACTACCTGATAGGTTGTCTTGGTCTGATTCTCGTCCTTCACTTCGAAGGAGATCGTGTTGCTGCCGACATTCAGGTCAATTGGACCGTACACATCGTTGCTAACGCTGACCGGTACACCGTTGGCACTGACCACAAGGGATGACTTCGCATCATAAACCGCTGCGGTTACTGAGATACTGTTAACCGTATTAGCTCATTGGCAGCATAATCCGTCACGCTTGGATCGAAAGACGGTGACAAGTCGCCATCACTCAGTGTCAACTGCTTCAATGTTGTATCTTCGGCTGCCATTTGTTTGATGAAGATTGGATTCGTAAACGCATATTGGCCGTTATTTCCTTCAAGCTCCAAACGGAAGAAATCTCCTGGAACAGCCTGGACGCTTAACTGTTCAGCGATATCGTTTTCGTTTGGTGTCCATTCCTGGAGGACATCGCCGTTTTTAATCAAGCGGACCTTTGTCACACCCATCTCCGAATAACCGCTGAAATTAAGGTTTACGTTCTCACCGATCTCAGAAACACCTAGATCTTCACCCATCATCTTGCCGTTGATGTTAAACGTTACATGCGGACCGTTGGTTCCGTAGTAGTTCCCGTTGCTAAGCACATTTAAGATGTTTTCTTTACTTAGTTCCGGCATATAGCCTCTAATGAAATTGGCTCCGACTTTTCCTGGATTATGAGCATCCGAATTCGATATGCCGTAGACATGTTTTCCTTGCTTATTAAGCTCATCCCATTTTGCTTCAGCTTGCATATTAACGGGATGCATAGGCGGATAAAAGCCATTCCATATTTCGAGACCCGTTATATTTTCAACGTCCCAATTATCCCACTCCAGTCCCGGATAAAAAGGATGGGCAATATAGTGAAGTCCCTGGTTGTTATTGCTCGCTCTCGTATCATCGATATATTGCTGCGCCGGTTGATTCCAATCAATCAGATCGCTGATATTGTAAGCAAGCGAGTGCCCTCCAGGTGTTGAAATTTCTTCGCCCCACAGCGCCACAAAATCATCGCGATTTTCTAATGCAACATCGACCTGTTGACCAACATTGTTGTGATCCGTTGCCGTCAACCAATCCAAGCCTTTATTGCGAGCCGATGTGAAATTATCGTTAATCGTACCGCTGCCATCGCTCCATTTGCTGTGGGAATGATTATCCCCCGTATACCATCCTGCGCCTTCTACGAAAATTCGTTTGGTTTGGGTAGAGATCACACTGTCTTGATAAGTAACGTCCACGACAGCCGTACCCCTGCCTCCGTCCAGTGTATCCAATGGCCACTCGATTGTTACTGTACTGTTCGGAGCAATTGTTCCAAACGATTGTTTCAAATCCTGATCTGTCGACATATTCGCCGATAACTTCAAGTTAGCAGTTACTCCGTCGATAGGCTGCTCAGACCCGTTCGTTACAGATACTTGGGCGCTTACTTGATCCCCTGCTTGGACAATGCCTTCGGGAGATAACTGAAAGTTGGATGCGATACCCGTTTTACGATGAAGAATTTCCTCGTAAACGTCAGAGATGGCATCGTATTTGTTTTCATAACCTTCCGTGCTGGGCGACGCGATATAACGCTTCAACTGATAGGTTTCGCCTGCAGGAATGGTCACCTGCTTCTGGCTGCCGATCCAAGCCGAATTGCCGTATGCCGTAAATCCTTCAAAATCGCCTTCGTAAATCAATCCATACGCTTCAGATTCATTTCCATACGCTGCTACCCAAGGCATGCTTGGTTCGAAATAGCCGAGACCCGTAACAATGCCTGTTCCGGGCACATAGTAGCCTCTTCCGCTGTCGTCAATGTTCATCGCATCTCCAACCCATACGGTCTGAGGCTGGTCCGAAGGATTGGTGATTGCACTCGTAGCAAAAACCCAGTTTTCGTCAGGTTTCATAGTGTAGGTGGTTACGACATTGAATGGAATCGTATCCTCTACAGTGCCGGTTGCTCTTACAATAGCTTGAGAGCCGTCATTTGCAACGATCTCCACATTTTGATTTTTGACTGTCAGTATATTCCACGCTTGTGCTCCTGCGGGTTGAGTACGGCTTACGAATGGCAAGTTGATCCAATCTAATCCGTCTTTTGCCCCTTGCGCCGCCAAATCGATCGGCTTGCCGACGGTAGCGTCTATCAATTGGTCGTCGTTGAATGTCTTGGAAATGGTCATTGCCATCTTCTGGTTTTCCATGACGATATCGCTGGCTGTACCTTCCGCAAAGCCTCCAGGAATGACTTTTCCGGTGCCTGCCGCTACCGTAATGGCTTCCATATACAGGTTGACGTTGTAGGCCTCTTGAATATTGTCTACCTCAACAGAGTTGGAGGAATCGCTGTATGCCATTCGGTTGCCGGTCAACGTATAAGTCCCGGCGGGAAGAAACATGGAATAATTGCCTTGATTGTCTGTGACGGCCACATTCACAGCTTGTGCATCGATATTTCTTGCAATAACCTTGACGCCGGAAACGACGGTTCCATTCTCGTCATATACAGTTCCGTTAATTTTAGCCAAATTAAGGGTTCCATCCTGGATATCGGGAATGGCATTCGCCCATCCCTCAATCGCGGAATAGCCTTCCGCCCCTAGCGTATAGTCGGTAATATGGTACACGACAATATCCCGGCTGGACCCGGCATTGACGCTGGCATCGAACCAAACCCCGGCGATATAGCCTTGTGCGTTAATACCGGTCGGCTCGGTCTCGTGCCAAGCGATTCCGTGCGCCGGCACCGTGCTGTCCGATTTCTTATCGCCGTCATAGAGATAATTGCCCGTCCATTCTTTGTTGGTGAACAGCTTCGCCGGATCGCCGCCGGAAACTTCACTCCACCCTATCCCTGGCGAATAGGCCAATTGTTGTCCTTCGTCGGGGTCTATCTGGTAATTCAAAAATCCCTCATAGTTGTTGGTTCCGTTATTCTCCAGATGAATCGTGATCTTCATGATCGGCGATTCCGGAAGCAAGGTGTAGGTCATTTGTGCGGCAAGATTCGGATTCGCCTGGGATACGCCGGTGGCCACCACCTTGTCTCCTTCCTTAACTTCTATGGTATCCAAATTAAATGAATTTTGCGTAGTTGCCGAAGTTTGCCAGTTTGCGTGCATCGTATCGGACAATAGGAATCCCGACCAATCGAGCGTTTCCCTATGAAACGAGTCCTTCAATACGAAATCTACCGGTGTATTTTTCACGAGCGCTCCAACCCGGTTATTTGCTCCCACAGTGGTACCGATAACTGCCTTTGCCTTGCTGTTCTCCACATAATGATACTCTGTACCCGTATTAACATCCTGGGTTTACTTCCTTCTTATCCGATGTTCAAGGCATCGGAATTGTGCCGGTATTCCAATTCAAGCTTTACGCTGTCGTCCTCGGTGTCTGTTTTATCGGTTTGATCGGCAGCCTGATTCCCGCGTGCTGCTCCTCTTCCCCGTGGCCGGCAATCGCGCCGTACCCTCCTTCATACCGTCTGATATAAGCATATGAAGCGTACCAGTGAACCTTTCGGTATGCTGGTCGGATCAGCATCCCCTGCAGGATATAGGAAAACCCGAAGCCATGAATAAGTCCGAATAACAGGGTAGCCAGCCAGCGCCATTGCAGCCTTTTCCTTGTAATTATCTCCCATGGCGAAAGGCACAGCTTGTACTACTCTCGGATCTTTACGCAACGATTCAAAAAAGGAGTAATCCAAATTGCCCAGCGGGGTATCCGAAAGAAAGATGGTGTTCATCACCAAGCAAGTCTGGATAGAGCCAATGCCGCAGCGGTGTTCATTGTACCAGGAAATCAATCAAGGTAAAGAAGCGCAAGCGGTTTTCCCCGGCAAGGTGCTGGCGGAGTGGTTCGATTTCGAAGGAATCGTTAGCGAAGCCCAATTGAAGGAGGTGAGGCTGGAGGATAACAGCCGTTTGAGGTGGTTTTGGGCTCGGAAACGGCGCGGCAGGCACATATCTTCAGCTCAAAACATGGAGGAGGAACATGAGGAGGAACAGGGTGTAACAGCGATTCTGGTAAAGCCCGACAGCTATGAAAGCGTCCATCCGTGTTTCATTTAGCTGCAAAATGTCCGTATCCAGTACCCGGATTTGCCCTGAAGAGGGGCGGACAATACCAGCAATGATATTAAGCAGTGTGCTTTTTCCGCACCCGCTCGGACCGACAAGGGCAATTTTTTGCTGGGCGTGGACCTCAAGAGACGTAAGGGATAGAACGGTAACGGGCTTATTTTCAGAAAGATATGTTTTGACAAGCCGGTTTATCAGCAGCACTATTCAAGCACCTCTATTTTCTCTGCATATAATCTCACGAGGCTGACAAAACCGGTTAGCTCGTCCTTATATTCTCCAATCTCCAGCCTTCCTTTGACGATAAGCGGATGGTCCGTCACTTCCATTGGCTCTCCCTCCGGCAAATAGACGACAACAATATCTGCCGGCCACGTCGCAAGTGCTGCGCAAAACGGGCATTGCTCCATCATGTAACGGGTAAGCACGAAGAACTCAATTTCCGCTGTAAGCGGTGGGGCCATATAACCTTCAATTAAAACCGGCTGCCCCGACAGCTCCTGTGTTTTATGTGAAAGAGTTTTTGTCTCTACATCAGAATACAGCTCGTCAAACGTCAGCTTCTGGTATTCCTTCTTCGCCTGCACTACAACCGGTATGTCTTCCTTCACGGCACCAGTAACCTGAGCTTCCGCCTCCTTATTGTTTGGCCCGCATCCGAACAAGATGACAATTAAAAAAACAGCTGTAAGAAGCTGCAAGCTTCTTCGAAAAGAATTCACGAAAGCCCCCCTCTCTATTGAAACATGTGCATAAACACAGAATTACTTCATTATAAACATCAATTGTTTTTCGAATATTAATGAAATATTTAGGTACTATTAATAAAATCCATACAAATAATGCGCGAACTATAGATATAATCTATAGTTCGCGCATCTGCACATATCCATTTGTACCTGAGAATAATCTGTTTTATTTTTTTATAATGCTGTGGTAGTTTATTAGAGACCGGGCACCTCAATCCATTGGACACTAAGGAGAAGTTTTAAAATATGATCAAGACAATCACAGTTTTGGTTGCAGCTCTCATATTGGTTTTATACGCCGGTTATGAAGCTCACAATAAAATGATCAATCAAACCACTGCTAAAATAACGCCTCACGGTATGGTTCCGGTGCTTAAGTTGGAAGGATTCGATGGGGAGATATATCAAGTAGGCGGTCCCAGGGAAAAGCCGCTGGTTGTTAACTTCTGGGCATCATGGTGCGTCGAGTGTCAAGAAGAAGCTTCAGTATTAAAACAGATACATGATAAATATAACTCGCAATTCGATCTCTATTCAGTCAACGTAACCATGAAGGACAGCATCGCGGAAGTTCGCAAATTCGTAAACCATTATGATTTGAATTATCCAATATTGCTTGATTCCAATAGTGATGCTGCGGTAGCTTACCGGGTCGTATTGGTTCCCACTACATTTTTGATAGAGAAAAAAGGCTTACTGAAAGAAGCGATCCATGTGCTGCCGCCGGATCAACTGGAAGCGAAAATTGTAGATTTGATTCATGGAACAGAGAAAACAAATTGAACTGTTCAATTCTGGTAACATAAAAAATACCCCGCCAACCGGCAGGGTATTGTGCTTCGGTTCAGTATATTCACCAGTTTTAAATCTCCGAAAAAACAGGCACTCTCGATCATAGAAGTGCAGTCCGAATGATTTCCTTCCTGCTGAATCTCAAAAAATATAATCCTTCCCTTCCACAAAAGGCTTTACGGCCTTCCAATCGATAAGGTCTTACGTAAGGTTTTAAAACGCCGGTCATCAAAGGTCTTTCAAGTGTTCTTCTGCAAAATGAATAAAGGTTTGTCCTGCGCGGCTGAGATATTTATCCGACCTATAAATGATGCTCATTTCCCTTACAGGCGGATAATCGTGTATCGGGATAAAACGCAGTTTGAGATTATCGATGGATTCAAGCAGTGAATACGATTGGATGGCTACCCCTATATTTTCTCTTACGAAATAGAAGAGGGATGAGGAGGATGTCGTTTCTACCACCACGTTCAGATTGAATCCATGCTGCTGACAACAGTTTTCCAAAAAATCCCTTCCCCAGAATCCTTTCGGATACGTAACAATGGGCAGCTCTTTTAGCTCGGTCAAGGAAATGGAATCTTTACTGGACAGCTCATGATCCTTTGACACAACTACACCGTATTCTTCTCGGGTTAACGGGCGTATGACTAACCGGGGATCGAATAAAGGCTTCAATGAAATGCCGATATCAATATCAGTGTTCAGCACCAGTCGGGTTAAATCGACTTCCGAGATGATTTTCAGCCTTACATTCGGATATCTCTTGTAAAAACTAATAAACATCGGGGTCAGACGGAAATCAAGTTCGGACGGCAATGCCCCAACGCTAAGGCTTCCACCCCGTTGATGGTTGAGCTCATCCATCTCTTGGAAAGCGTTTTGAAGATTTTGAAACATGCTCCGAGTGTGCCTAAGGAGGATTGATCCTGCTTCAGTCAGTGCAATACGTTTTCCAATACGGTCGAATAAAGGCGTTCCGATTTCTTCTTCCAGCGCTTTAATTTGCAGGCTCAAATTAGGCTGAGATATACCAATTTTATCAGCTGCCTTCGTAAAATGCAGCTCCTCGCATACCGCAATAAAATATTCCAATTTCCTAAGTTCCATTAGTCCCACTTCCATTACGAGCAATTTGCAAAATGTTTATATATCATTTGTTAAACAAATTATTATTATAAGTTCAATATAATTGATAATTGATTATTCGCCAAGTATGATTTGTTGATGAGCAAACAAACATCACGATTCGATGCGTTGACATTATATCGATAAAATTTATTTCGCCGAGGAGTGATCGTAAAGAAAAACGTATTTTTTTGGTAAAGGATTAGAAGATGTACGCAGCTTGCGAAACGTCATTATGATTGAAGGGGAGTAAAACAACATGAAAAAAAACGTACTGATGATTATAGCATTATTTATTGCCTCTCTTAATTTACGTCCGGCGATCAGCTCGATCGCCCCGTTGCTCGGAAACATTAATACAGAACTTGAAATGAGTGCAGCCGTGGCTAGTTTGTTAACTTCGATTCCGGTGCTATGCATGGGACTTTTTTCTCCAGTCGCTGTAAAAGCGAGCGGTAAATGGGGAGTTGAACGGATAATAGGTTTGTCGCTGGTGGTTATCGGGGTTGGTACCGTTATTCGTTTGTTTACTCACTCCGCAGCCCTTCTGCTCATCACAGCTTTGATTGCGGGTATAGGTATCGCATTAATAGGTCCGCTGTTGTCCGGTTTTATTAAACAGCATTTTCCTAAGCACGTTCCTTCTATGATTGCAGTATATACGGTTGCACTTACTTTGGGGGCTGCTTTCAGTTCTGCGCTATCTGTACCGCTGCAGAAAAGTTTCAACTCCTGGCAGAGCTCCCTTGCATTTTGGGCATTTATAGCATTCGTTGCCGCTATTATATGGTGGTTGTTCGTTAATCTACAAGCCAATAAATCGGTTCACACTGCTTCGGCAGGGACGAAAGCCCAATTGCCATGGGGGAACGGTAAAGCCTGGATACTAACTTTGTCCTTTGGTTTGATGGGCATACTATTTTACTCGTTTCTTGCATGGTTACCGCAAATTATCCAAGGAATGGGCTATACTAAAGCTTACGCAGCTAATTCTTTAACCGTATTTGTAGCTGTTCAAATACCAGTAAGTCTAGTGCTTCCAATCTTGTTAAAAAACTTTCCGTCCCGCCGCTTGTGGCTGATCGTTGAATCCTTGTTAGTGCTTGTTGGATTAATTTTACTTGTATTAAATGTTGAACCCTGGGTAGCTGCTGCGTTTATTGGTATTGGCGCAGGAGGATTGTTTTCCTTAAACCTTCTTCTACCAATTGATGCTACAGATAATGCCCAAGAAGCTGCTTCCTGGTCAGCCATGGCACAATCAGCTGGTTATGTAATTGGTGCTTTAGGTCCAATCATTCTCGGTTGGATTCATGATGTTACTAATAGCTTTGCTTCTGCCCTTTTTGGGATGATTGTGATAACCCTACTGATGATTATTGTTCAGTTTGCAGCAACCGCAAAAAAAACAAAAGAAACTTATTTAAAAAAGGGATCACCTGCGGCAAGCGATGTAATCGTTCCATCCAGCCTTGAGCGGAATCCATAACCAGAAATGTTAAATTCAAATCATATTTTCCTTTAAATACCTTCAATTTCAAACGGAAACATTGAAAGTTTTCCTGCAGCTTGCTCGAAAGGCGCATGCAGTACGCTCTCACTGAGATAACCGCGGATATTCCCACAAGCATCGACATCCGCGAATATTTTGCAGTCTGGATGACTGAATGAATCTAAGCGAAACCCGCCGTTTACGTTAGGGAGCCAACCTTACGCGGTGGGTTTTCGCTTGTTTAGCTTCCGTTTCATCCATCGATAGAGCAAGGTAGCGTTTTTCTTAATTGTCCGATATTTGGGGTCTTACTTGACCATAAAAAGACCTCCGTTAATGAGAAGAGCTTTTCTTAGTTACTTCCGATTGCAAGCTTAGCCGGTGACCAGATCTGATCCTCTGTTGCTCCCTCCTGCAGCAAAAGATCGGTTAATCGATCAATCCGTTTCCCGATGTTCACAAGGTGGTGTGAGTCCGTCCCTGTCATAAGCGGGCATCCTGTCTTGATCAAGGGACGAACAACATGCTGTAAATAATCTTCGTTGACGGCTTCGTCCTTAAACATGGCCCATGCCGGTATTTCCAACGCCGTTTGGTGAATTCGGGCCTCAACGCCTGCCTCCTCAATCCACTCCGATCTCAAGAGATCACAACTAAATTTGAACACTTTGAAAACACCAACCCAAGGGTGTCCAATCGCATTCAAATATGGATTACGTATCGTGTTGATCAAATTTTGTTGGGCAAAATACAAAATATCAGTAGGCGATTTCGATAAATCCGGACCTTCTACCCAATCCAAATGGTAATGATGAACCCCGGCCATCACGTAATCCAGAGTCTTATAGATTTCCGGATTGCCCGTGAGTTCTCCCGATAGTGTCGTAACATCCAACTCAACGCCTATCCAAACTTTAAGATCCGTTTCTGTCAACTTAGACAACTGATTGCGATTGTCCGCAAAAATAGCAGGATCAATATGCGGGTGAAGATGATCGGTTATCCCAATTCCATCTACACCGGCGGAAACCGCTGCTTGCACCATAGATTGTACGGTATTGTCCTGATTAGCGCAGCGGGAATGATTGGAATGCATATGCAGATCGACTAGCATTGTTTATTCCTCCTGTTTTATAAAAAAATTTGATGATTTAACGTTTACCTGTTTGCTGGTAATCGCTTTTTTCCCCCGATAACCGCGGGTCATTCCATTTGATTTAAATGGAGGGTCATTTTTTTGACAACCATTTTGTTAGGAAAGTAATCCAAACGCTCCTCATAGCCTTTTAAATAGAGATAAGAGTTTAGGATCGGCATGTACGGTGGTCTCAGCAGGTAAATATTGTCCCCCGTGCAATTCATAGTTTTGATCGCCGAAGGTTGCCGCGATTCTCCAAGCAGCATTGTTCGGATACCACCAACGATCCTTGTAAGGAGCCCTAATCTCCGCAAGCGGCATCTCCTCGCCGTATCCCCAAATCCGGAACTCTGTATCTTTACCGGCGAGACGACCAACCGACAATTCATGACTGAGGGGATTTGCGCTGTCGAAATAAACGGCATCCGATTGGATGATCTGTCCGCCTGCCGTTGTCACTCGTACCGAGTACCAACCGCTCTCTGTCACAGGGAAATCCGCTTGAAAATGAACCTTGCTTGAAGCCTCCGGACACCAGATCCATCCAGGCTCATATTCACGGCCCAGTTCCAACTCCGATACGGGGATTTTGCCTGACGCCAGTTCGTTGCCTGCTTCCGGCTTAAAGCTTTTGACCGTAAGTTCATTCTTAAGCAATTCTACCTCTGTGATCGAATCATCCGGCGATACCGTAATCAACATATGCGCGAAGAATTCTTGGCGAAGATAAATAAACCGCGTATGATTACTGATTTCAAGCAAAACGGACGATGAAGAAGAACGGATGGAATCGAGCTTTGATTCCACATAGATAGGGCTGGTAATACACCAGTTCCCTTGTTCATCTTCAGCTCTGAACACGTACCAATTTCCCCCGGTTTCCTTGAACGGATGGATAAGGTCAATCTTCCCGACTTGTCCGGAAATATCAAACGATTGCACCACGTTCCCTCTGCTGTAAAGTTCAGCCTTTTTCAGCGGAAATAAGCTCTGAATTTCGATCCGAGCCGTTAAGGATTCCCCCTCGAACAGTTGAATAGTGTCACCGGGCTCTCTATCATCGATCGTAAAGAAAGCAAAGACCGGCCCTCCGTTTGTCGCGAAAGTATGCCCGTTCTTCATCGCCTCAATAATGGCCGAGTAGCTAAAATCGGAGGCATGACAGTAAACTCTTCTGTCACCCGGCGTGAGCGTGCGCTTTCTTTCGAGGGCACTGTCGGTATAACTGCTGCAAGCAAGCTTGTTGCCCAAGTTCAAGACGGTAAACCAGAGAAGCTCAGTCGCTTTGGAATCGATATCGAATGCATCCGCGCACCTTCCCAATACCGCGTCCGAATATACGGCCGCAGCCCCCATCCAGTGCAGTTGATGAGCCGGAGAGAGCGGATGCGTGTAGACGACCAAGCCCCCCAGCTCATGTACGGCCTCCATAATGGTCTGAGTCGCCAGCGGGGTCTTGCGAATGACGGCCATCCTGTCTTCGTCAATTGCATTCGAAATGCCAGGCGTATTAAAATGCCCTGCGAAACATAACATCTTCAACTCCTCGGCGTACTTGAGGAGAAAGGTGTCCGTACTTAGCTTATCGATATTTCCATAAGAAACATGGGAGCCGGCTTCCGTAATAAAATTCAATCCGCTCGCTCTGCCTTGCAAAGCCGTATACTCCAGTCCAGTCTTCATACTGGCTACTTGGTCATGCTGGGAATGCACATGATTGTCGCCGCAAAACCATCCCCTGGCTTCCGGCGAGAACCACCGGCCCAAATAGGCGCGGAGAAACAGGGTTTGTCCTTTCGTAATATCCAATGAGAATTGAAGCGGAATGTAGTCGGGGCCATTTTTGATTAGAATATCAACGGTTCCCTCGGGTACTGTGACAGAAAAATTTCCGTCCGCAAAAAACCGCCCATCCGCATAAGTACCATTCCCCGCGCCATCGAGGTGACTGCCGTCACCTGCAGTAACAACTACCCTGGCAGCTAACGTCTTAGGAGCCGCTAATTCCGCGGATCCATCCAAGATCTCCACCGAGACCTCTGCCAGTTCCGCTGTAGTCGATATTTCATTCCGAACAACTTCGTACCAGCTTTGATCGTGAACCGAATTTTCCATCCTAAACTGTCCCTGTCTCATGTTACGAACCTCCGATGTCATTTTTATCCCTTCACGCTTCCTAACGTGATCCCTTTAATAAAAAACCGCTGTAAAAATGGATATACCAGCAAAATCGGCAAGGCTGCGACAAAGATCTCCGCGGAGTGGATCGTCCGATTGGAAACAAGCGCCAGCTTTTGAGCATCGTCTTCCGTCATAAAACGCGGGTCGGCAGCAATGACGATCGTTTGTAGAAAACTTTGTAGAGGCCAATGCTCCGGACGATTCATGAGAATTAACCCGTCAAACCAGCTGTTCCAATGGCCTACCATACTGAAAAGCGTGATGGTTGCCAAAGAAGGCAATGAAAGCGGGACAAATATTTTCAAAAGGGTCGTTAAGTGACCGGCGCCGTCAATTCTGGCCGATTCTTCAAGCTCCTTCGGCAAGCCCCGGAAAAAATTAATCATCAAGATCACGTTAAACACGGGTACAGCCCCCGGCAGCACCAAAGCCCCGATCGTATCGAGCAGACCTGCAGTTTTTATTGTAATGTACCAGGGAATGAGGCCGCCGCTAAACAGCATCGTGATCACAAATACCCATACATAGAAGGTTCTCCAGCGAAAATCCTTCTGCTCCTTGTACAAGGGATACGCAATCAATAGCGTTAAGATCGTGTTAATCGAAGTACCGAGCAGCACCCTCTCGATAGAGATCCAAAAGGACCTTAAAAATTGTGTAGTGCTCAAGACGTGCTGATAGGTCGCTGCTGAGAATTCAACCGGCCATAATTTGACGGCGCCGGCAGCGGATGCGGATGATGAGCTGAGCGAGATGGCAAGGATATGAATCAACGGAAGGACGCAAAGCAGCGAAATAAAGACTAGAAAAGCATAGTTAAACGCCAGGAACAACTTTCTGCCCAAAGATAGTCGGTATGTCACAATGGTTTACCCCTCTCCTAAAATATTCTGTAGTTAGCAAATCGATAGGCCAACACGTAAGAGAGCGAGATAAATAGGAAGGAAACGACGGATTTGAACAATCCTACAGCGGTAGCCACTCCGTATTGAGACTGCAGCAAGCCGATTCGATAAATGAAGGTATCAAGAATATCCCCGCTTTGATACACCTGCGGGTTGTATAAATTGAACACTTGATCGAAGCCGGCGTTTAATACGTTTCCTAAGCTCAAAGTGCCAAGCAATACGATGATCGGCAATATGCCAGGCAATGTAATGTGCCACGTTTGCTGCCAGCGGCCGGCTCCGTCGATTTCCGAAGCTTCATAGAGAGCGGGATTAATGCCGGTTAACGCGGCCAAATAGACGATGGTACTAAAACCGAATTCTTTCCATACTTCAGATGTCACGAGTACCGCCTTAAACCACTTGTTGTCCCCGAGAAAAAAGATCGGATCAATGCCCACTGCCTTCAGCATGAGATTTACGATCCCTGATGACGGGGAAAGGATGTCGACGAGAATCCCGCCCAGAATAACCCATGAGAGGAAGTGCGGCAAATAAATAAGCGTTTGAACGCTTCGCTTAAATGCGGCATTTCTTACTTCATTAAGAAGCAGAGCACTGATAATAGGCGCAATAAATCCTGCAATGATTTTCATTATTGCAATATAGACCGTATTAAAAAGAATCTGTCCCGTATCCGGCAGCATCATGACGTACTTAAAATTGTCTAATCCGATCCATTGCGAGCCGAATATCCCCTTTGTAGGAATAAAATTTTCAAAAGCGATGACAATACCCGTCATTGGAATATAATGGAAGACGATGATGAGCATTAATCCCGGCAGTAACATCAGATGTAAGGGCCATTCGCTTAACCGTCCGCGGCTCCTCTTCATTTGGACAGAAGTCTCTTTCGTCCTGGAAAACAGGCGGGAGACCTCCAACTTGCTACCCAATCTTTTCTCCAACAAGGATAATACCTCCAGTTCAGAATGCCATGCGCAAATAAGAGGGGGAACCCATCCAGTTCCCCCTTATATCTTTTCTGCTTACTTCTTAATGGAAGAATACCAGTCATTTACTTCCTTCGTAATCAAATCTCCGCCAAGGTTGTTCCAATCGGTTACGAACTTATCGAAATCGTCAATGGGAGCTTGATTCGTAATAATCTTCGTGAGGATTTCCAGCTCTTTCGCATCCAAAGTCGATTGTTTAGTGGCCATCGTAGCTGTCGGCACCGTATAGAATTCATTCTGCAAATAGCGGTTTTGCTGGCTATAGTCGTACATGATTTCAAGCGTACCGCCATCTTTCGCCTTCATCCAATTGTTCCAATTATCACCATCGCCTTTAAGATAATTAATGCTGTCTTCATAAAGTTGAAGGGCATCCGGAGTAGTAAGCTTGGAAGTATCTTTCGTTTTCAAAGCTTCTGGCAGCACAGAGCCTGATATTACATTCAAATCGGGGCGGTACAAAATAAGCGGATTCAGCTTCCAGTAATAATCGCTGTTAGGAACGCCTTTGTCGTAAACAGGATCCCTTTTAGGCTGCGCGTAGTGATTCAGAATTTCGAAGATGGCTTCCGGATTTTTAGCCTTCTTTGAAATGACATAATAAGCATTAACGCCCAAAGTAACTTGTGTCATTGCAGGCTTGTCGTCAATAGAAGCAATCGGATATACGGCCCAGTCTTGAACCGTCTTTTTGTCCTTGATTGCCGCCATCTTCAAGGGAAAGGAGCCCAGCCAGAAAGCGCCGTAGGCCATGCCGAGACTATTGGCGGTAACCAGTTCATTTTCTTTACCCGAATCCTTCACGCCGAACTCCGGATCGATTAGGCCAGCTTTATACATTTCCTGCAGCTGTTTTAAAGCTGTTTTCATTTCCGGTTGAACGCTGCCGTAGGTCAGATTGCCGGATTGATCCTTGATCCAAGTGCCCGGGTACGCGTGGTAACCATTGAAAAACCCGGTTAGTCCGAAATCGGCGGCATACAGGGTTTTTTGTGCCGCGAGACCATAAGTTTTGTCCGCTCCACCCGGATTTTGCTTGCTGAAGGCTTCGGCGATCTTTAACACGTCCTGCATCGTTTTCGGTTCAGGCAGCTTAAGCTTGTCCAGCCAATCCTTCCGTAGCCATATGTAGGTGGAAGAGTTCGTCGGGCTGTCCGTAAACGGAATCGCCATCAGCTTGCCGTCAAATTTGGCGGAATCAACCTGTTTCGTTTCGGTGAAAAACTTTTTCGCATCGTCCGATAAGTCATTGTTGAACAGGTCGGTCAAATCCATAACAAGATCGGCATCGACCAGCTTCTTGAGCTGCAGCTGCGATACTTTGAAGAAGTCGGGAATTTCACCCGATGCGACGCTTAAGTCGATCTTGGCATCGTACTGATCATTGTTGACGACCCAATCGTTTTTCAGCTTAATTCCCAATTCTTTTTCGTAGGCGTCATATACGGCGTTTTTATCCATCGATTCGCCTGGCGCGTATTTGATATTGACATCGGTTGACCGGACAGTAGACAGTTCAATCGGAGGATCATACTTAACGAGCCCCGTTACTTCCTCGGGTGTATGTCCTTGTTTACCGGTATCGGCACTGGAACTTGCGTTCGGGGCCTTATTGCTGGAATTGGTACTCGAATCCGTATTCGGAGCGCTGGGATTACCGCTGCATGCCGTTAACAAGACCGATGTCATAGCAAAGACTGAGAACACCATTTTAAAATTTGCTTTCAATTTAATCCCTCCCGATTTTGTTCTTTTACATCCGATATTTATAGAAGCAACCATATCGTATTTCTACAATACGATTAAAATGTTCCAACTGGATCAAAATGAAGTAAATTATTTATTAATATGATCATTTTTATCTTTTATTGATTATAAATAGTCAGATTATGAAAAAATTAAACAAATAACTCACACCCCATGCGATGTTTACTCCTTGCGCTCAGAACAATTTTCAGGCAATCTCTCCATCCGGTAGGTAGTGTGCTAATACCGCAGCAAAAAAGAAGGAACTGGGATTCTCCTATTCAGCCCTTAAGCAAAAAACCAGCCCTCTTAAAGGGCTGGATCGCTTTTGATTTGGTCCTCTGGACCTTGACCTGAGCATACCCTACTTCAGAAGCTTGTTGGTTATGGTTCAGTCGCTATCTCAAATGATCTTTATTTTTATTCCGGAAGTATTTTAGGGCTGCAAATGTCTCGGGTGGTTCATTGCTGCCGTCGATGACCCAGACACAGACTCCTCCGAGTTGTTGATCGAGCGCGAGATCGAGCTTGGCGCGAAAGGAGGCACTATCTTCGTACCAGCCCTGCACCCATTGCGTACCGTTCTTGTATCGGTACCAAGGCACCTGTTGCAATGGGTCGATCATCTTGCTGTACATCTCTGCGTTTGCACGTGCCTGCTCCGGAGTAAGCCGGCGCGCTTTACCGATGGTCGGCGAAAGTGGTTGGTCGGTCACCGCATCCCATTCGTAGCCGCCGTAGTCGTTCCACAAACCAAGCAGCAGCTTGTCGCGCTTTCCACCGGTAGCGGCGAGGTAGTCGCCGATGAGCGTTTGGTAATCACGGGCATGACCGGTTACCTCACCCCCGCCGCGAATTGGTTGGCCTCCAGTTGTCCACCCAATGCTGGGAGGATTCATGGTGTATGACATGATGGTGAATGCATCAAGCTGATCTGCAATGGCCGCATAGTCGGGCCATGCCTCACCGTAACGGTCGGTCGCCGAAATGACTGGCGGAGAAGCCCATGATAAATGGTAATCAGGGTTTGCAGCTTTCAACACCGTATGGAGGCGGGTGAAGAACTCAGTGACCAATTGACGATTGGGTCCCCCAGTGACAGTATTCGTCTCAGTCCAACTCTCATCGTCAAAGTTAATGCCGTCGATGCCGGTATCTTTCACGTAGTCGACCAGCGTGGTGACTGCAGCATCTTGCGCATTAGCGAGGTAAGCCGAGCTCTCAGCGGCAGTGCCTCCCCAAACCAGCACGGTGACCTTGACGCCGTGCGTATGGGCGATCTTAACGAGCTCCGCAACCTGGTCACGGGTGCGCCCCTCATCGATGGATCCATCGGGGCGAATGGTGACCGAGCGGAAGGAGAGGTGGGTAATAGCTTTCCAATCAATCGCGCTGGTATTCCAGTCATTATAGTTCGCCGGGAACCAAGCATAGACAGTACGGGTCGGATGTTTGGCCTTGAGTACAGCAACTGTAGATCCGGTATTCAGCAGTGCTTCGCCGCTGTCCGCTGAATCGGCTGCAACAATTAGCGAATTGCCTCCCAATAAAAGCATTAAACCTGCTAAGCATATAACAGTCCATAACTTCATTATCCTTTTCATACTTACGCTCCCTTCTACACACAGCTCGTGATTCGAAAAATGTCGTATCCAAAACATTGTAGAGATGTTCGCTTTCGCCATCGACAGGCCAACAAATCGCAATAATCCACAAGCTTTGTCACTAATTTGAGATAAGGACGCCCTGACACTGCGGCGCTTATCATTATGGCATTATATAAATTGTCGCCTTCCTTCCGTATCATCGTGACGGTGGTTTTATAGAACGTCTATTTTGTTCCCTGGCTTCATTTTAAAAAGTTCAAGCAATTTGGGAGGAATAACATAGCTCGTAACCGCTGCAGAAAAAGGATGCTCTCCTTGCAGTTCATGGGTGTGATTTCCAAATGTTGCCCTAACCCGCCAACACGCATTGTCCGGATACCACCAACGATCCTCATAAGGCTCTTTAATGTCCTTTAGCGGCATTTCCTCTCCGTAGCCCCATAGCTCGAACCGGGTATCCTGACTCCAAAGCTTGGCAAAAGTTAATTCATGGCTATTGGGATTGTTGCAGTCGAAGTATAGTGCATCGGAATCGAGTGAAGCCCCTTCTGTCGTTATGGCATGTACGGAGTACCAACCGCTCTCTGTCACGGGGTAATCGGCTTTAAAGTGAAATTCCCCCTCGGATTCCGGGCACCAGATCCAGCCGGGGCCATACCCGCTCCCTTTCTCCATTTCGGTTACAGGCATTTTATCGGATGAGAATACGCTGCCCATCTCAGGCAAAAAACGCTTATAAAGTTGACCGTCTTTACGCAATTGCACTTCCGACAACGCTTGATCCGGCGAAACGGTGATGATCAGATGGGCGAAAAATTCGCGGCGTAAATAAACAAAGCGTCCGTGGTTGCTAATTTCGAACAGCAGCGCAGCGGAAGACGGGCGGGCGGATGCTTGGGAAGACTCAAAATAGATCGGGCTAGTTATACACCAATTCCCCCTTTCGTCTTCCACCCTAAGCAGGTACCAACTCGTTTCGGTTTCTTGAAAAACGTGAGCAATATTGAGCACGCCATTTGTCGGCTCAGGATAGAATTGTTCAACCGCCAGACCTTTTCGGTAAAGCTCCACCTTCTTGACGGGGTATAGGCTCCGGATTTCCGCTTGGGCTGTATAGGAATCGTTCTCATTCAATGCGATTGTTTCGCCAACCTGAAGGCCGTTAATGGTGAAGAAGGCATATAACGGTCCGCCATTTGTCGCAAATGTACGTCCTTGGCGCATGGCCTCTATGATGGCAGGGTAACTAAACTCTGACGAATGGCAATATACTCTTCGATCGCCGGGTGTGAGGGTGTTTATTCGCTCAAGCGTACTGTCCGTGTAGCTGCTGCAGGCAATCTTATTACCCAGGTTAAGGAACGAAAACCATAGAAGCTCGGTCGCTTTCGAATCGACATCGAACAGATCCGCGCATTGTCCGAGCACGGCATGGGAAATGGCTTCTGTCGCCCCCATCCAATGCAGCTGATGAGGCGGCGTAAGAGGGTGAGTATACGTAACGACCCCTCCAAGCTGATGGACCCGTTCTGTAATAGCCCGTCCGGGAAAGGGATGCTTGGAGGCAACGTCCAAATCTTCATTGGACAAAGGGGCACTGATCCCGGGCGTGATAAAATGACCGACATAACAACCGGCGCCTAATTCTCTGGCATAAGTAAGTAAAAAGTCATCCGTGCTTAATTGTTCTATATTGTCATAGGAGACATGGGAGCCGGACTCTGTAATGTAGCTGAGGCCGTTGGCTCTTCCCTGAAGCGCGGTATAGGAAAGGCCTGTCTTCATCTTCGCCGTTCGATCGTGCTGCGAATGGACGTGGTTGTCACCGCTATACCACCCTCTTTCCTCCGGCGAGAACCAGCGACTCAGTATAGCGCGAAGATGGATCCTTTGCCCGATTACGGCGTTTACAGTAAAAACAAGCGGGACATAGTTAGGACCGTTTCGAATGATCACATCCGTATTACCGGGCGGCACCGTGACAGAGAACGTACCGTCGGCAAAGAACCGGCCATCGGAATATACGCCCTGAGTAGAGCCGTCCGGGTGACTTCCGTCGCTAGCCGTTACGATAACGCGAGCCGCAAGCGGGATATTTCCCTGCCGATCTGCCGTTTCTTCCACAATATCGACCGTGATTTCCGCATGTCCTGCAACCGCCGTCTCCTCCTCCCCTATCCGCTCATACCTGCTGATCAACTGCTTGTCTATGGTTGACATGGATTCGCTCAACTCGATCATCCTCCCAAATGAAAACTTATCTCGCCTGTTCTCTACTACAGAACAACGGCTGAAGATTGTGAAGCATAGACTACCTCATCAATGCTGACCTCATGACCGGTACGATCCGACAAGTAAATACCTTCACAAATCAGCATCGCCTGTAAGGCAAGCTGAGCAGAAGGCAAGAGATCCACGCGTCCCTGCAAAGCCGCAATCCAATGCGCTTGAGAAGAATCATAGGCATCTTCGTCATCTCTCAATTGATGCCAGCGATAATCCATCGCGTTCAAATCAAAAGTCGCATTCATTTCGATATCGCATAAGTTGGCGTGATAACTAAACGGAGCTAACTTTAGCCCTCCCGAGGATCCCATAACCATGCTGCCTTCCAAAGCGTTAAGATGCGCAGCCCAAGCTTCGATCAAGTCAAGCGTCATCCCCCCGGACAGCTTAATGAAGCCCATGCCTAATTCCTCAACGTTATATCCGCTTTTGCGCTTCCGTTCTTCACTCATTTCGGTTTCCTGATAGATCTTACCGCTGATGCGCTCAACTTCTGGCAGGCCGAGCAAGTAAAGAACTTGAGCGATATGATATACGCCCATATCATTAAGCGCGCCGCCAGCGGATATTTCCTTTTGAACAAAAGACATGGATCCATACCCGTCGACATACGGACGCGAACGGCGGCGAAATCCGTTGGAACGGGCATGATAGAGCTTTCCGAGCTTACCTTGGTCGATCAGATGCTTGGCCGCTTTGGTTTCTTTCGAATAAAGCGTGGCCAACTGGATATGCAGTTTTTTATCGCACACCTTCGCCGCATTCATCATGGCCAAACCATCGGCATACGAACCGGCTATCGGTTTTTCGCAGTAAACATGCTTTCCTGCCTCTAATGCACGAATCGTGACCGGAGCATGGAAGTTATTATGCAGGCAAATATCCACTGCCTCGATGTCATCCCGCTTCAACAAATCGTGAAAATTGGTATAACTATGAGGGACTTGATACGATTCGGAAACAAACTGAAGTTCTTTTTCATTCACATCCGCTATGGCGACAACGTTTGCACCGGGAAGACTGGCATATTGTTTCAAGTGCGACTTCCCGATCTGACCTACTCCTATGATTCCAATCCGAATTGGCTCCATAACAAACCTCCTAATCAAATGTTTGGATGAGTTCTTTTAGGTAATCGATCGATGCTACCGATCCAATCTTTCCGTCCTCTTCCCCTTCAAATTCAACCGAAACCCATTCGTCATAGTCTGCTTGCTTTAGCTTGGTCAGGATTTGGCGCAAATCGATGCACCCTTGTCCGGCAATGACGGGAGCATAATAGCGACCTTCTTTCGACCGATGCTTTCTGCCATTGTAATCCTCTTTCACTTACAGCAGATCCTTAAAATGCACATGAGGGATGTAACGGATCAGTTTGTCGCAAGCCTGCACGGGATCGTCATCAACCGACAAGAAGTTACCCGTATCAAAAGCGGATCCCAAAGCAGGTGAATTCACGTCCCGGATGATACCAAGCACTTGATCAGCTGATGCGGCAAAGCGCCCGTGATTCTCCAAACAAAGCATAATCCCGCGTTTTTCGGCATAGAAAGCGGCTTCCTTCAAGCCTTCGATGATCCATGCATGAATTTGTTCATCCGAAACCGTTTCAACCTCTTGATCCCATCTGTCGCCGGAGAATACCCGTACGACCTTCGCTTCGAAAAAAACAGCCGTGTCAACGGATTCTGTAAGTACATTTAATTGTGCCAAGCGGTCGCTGCTCTTCAACTTAGCAAAATTGTTCGTAGCGCTGTAGCAAGCCATCTGCAAACCGTTGTTTTTCAGCGCTTCTTGAACCCGTAACGTTTCTGTCTCCTTATCCCGCCAGAATAGGTCTAGCAGTTCTACGCCTTCGGCTTTGGTAGTTGCTGCAAAATCAACAAAATCCGTTGTACTGAAGTTTGTTTCTTTCCAGTACCTGTTTAAACTCCACATACTTAAACAAATTTTCATGCAGTCTCGTCTCCTTCTCCCCAGAAAAGCTATTCTTTTACACTCCCTAACGTAATGCCTTTCATAAAAAACTTTTGCAGAAAGGGGTATAACAGCACGATCGGCAGCATGGAAATAATGATTTGAGCCGCATTGACCGTCCGGTTCGAAACGCGCGAAATCGCATTGACTTGTTCCGCCGTCAGATTTCTGAAATCTTGCGGAATGACGACGGTTTGCAGAAAGCTTTGAAGCGGATAATGCTCCGGGCGGTTCATATAAATGATCCCATCAAACCAACTGTTCCAATGGCCGACCGTTGCGAACAACGTAATCGTAGCCAAAGCAGGCATGGAGAGCGGCATATATATCTTCAGCAGCGTGACCCAATGTCCCGCTCCATCGATTTTTGCCGATTCCTCCAATTCTTTGGGCAGCCCTCGGAAAAAATTAAGCAGCATCACAACATTGAACACCGGAACCGCACCGGGCAATACCAATGCCCAGATGGAATCCATCACTCCTGTTGTTTTAATAGTCACATAGGTAGGGATCAGTCCTCCGCTGAACAGCATGGTCACGACAAAAATCCAAACATAAAAGGTTCTGCGCCGAAAATTTTGTTGTTCCTTGGATAAGGGATAGGCGAGCAAAACCGTCAATATGGTATTAATCAATACCCCTAGAAACACACGCTCAACGGAAACGCCGAATGCTCTTAGAAACTCGACTTTGTTTAAAACGTATTGATAGGCGCTCCATGAAAATCCGATCGGCAAAACTTTTACGGCACCTGAAGCCGCAGCGGAAGCGGAGCTCAGGGATATGGCGGCGGTATGGAGCAAGGGGATCACGCAAATAAGCGAGAGAACGGTCAGAAACGAATAGTTGAAGATAACAAAAGCTCTTCTTCCCCAGGACATTTTATAAACCACAGAAATCTCCCTCCAATCTTAAAATATCCTGTAATTTGCAAACCGAGCGGCAAGGATATAAGACGTGGAAATGAACAGCAGTGACACGAAGGATTTTAAAAGTCCAACCGCTGTCGCGACGCCATATTGAAATTGTTGCAGACCGAGCCGATATACGACGGTATCGATAATATCTCCACTTTGATAGACGACAGGACTGTACAGGTTAAATATTTGATCGAACCCGGCGTTCAATATACTGCCTATACTTAACGTGCCGATTAAGATGACGATCGGGAGGATCCCGGCAGCGTAATATGCCAGGTCTGCTTCCAACGTCCGGCTCCATCCATTTCGGCCGCTTCATAAAGGTTCGGATTGATGCTGGTTAAAGCCGCCAAATACACGATGGTTCCGAAACCGAATTCCTTCCATATCTCAGAAATGACCAGAATAAACGGAAACCAATGGTTGTTGGCAAGAAAAAAGATCGGCTTTATGCCAAAAAGGGCTAAAAATTGATTGACCATGCCGTTAGTAGGTGACAAAATATCGATCAGAACGCCCCCGAGAATGACCCAGGATAAAAAGTGAGGGAAATAAATTAGCGTTTGAATGCTGCGTTTAAATACTTCTTTCCGGATTTCGTTTAACAAGAGGGCCACAACGATCGGTACAATAAACCCTGCAATGATTTTCATAACGGCAATATAAATCGTATTAAATAAAATTTCGAAAATATTTGGCATTGCCAATACATACTTGAAGTTATCCAGCCCAACTAAAGGCGAGCCAAATATCCCCTTTGTCGGAATGAAATTTTCAAACGCGATGAGTACACCCGCCATAGGGATATAGTGATAAATCAATACCAGGATAAGCCCGGGCAAAATCATAAGATCCAACGCCAGATTTTGGACCCGCTTCTTCCTGAATCTTAGCCGGATGCGAGAATGCTTCGTTTGATAGAGCGGGCGAGTCAGCAGCAGTTCATTTTCTGTTTTCTTTCCTAACATTTATCTGTACCTCCCTGCTGTTCAAACGGATAAGAAAGGGGGAAACCTGTTAACCAAGTCTTCCCCCATCTGCTTCATCCATTTCTGTTTAAGGAAATGGCTTTTACTATTAGCCGCCGTTCACTTCGCTTGTGATAGCATCGCCGCCGAGCGCTTTCCAGCTCGTTACGAATTTGTCGAACTCGTCGATCGAAGCTTGATTCATAATGATTTTTGTAAATGTTTCCTGCTCCATGGCGTCTAAAGTGGTTTGCTTCTGTGCCATCGTCGGAGTTGGCGCACCGTTGAATTCGTCAAACAAGTAACGGTTGTCCACACTGTATTGGTACATGATGGAAAGGGATCCGCCAGGTTGAGCCTGCATCCAAGAGTTCCAGTAATCGGTTTTGCCGTCTTTCAGATAAGACTGCACATCGTTGTAACCGGCCACTTGATTCTTGGGAAGAATCGAAGGATCGCTTGCGGGATCAACTTCCCGTCATTAAGACGATCTTCCGGATTGTAGAACACGATAGGCTGCAAGAAGGAATACATGCCATTGCCGGAGGCGGATTCCGTAAAGGCCTTCTCAGAGTCCGGAACATCACCTTTGCTTTGCTGAATCATATCGTTTACCCGCTTATTGACAAGCGCAATGACGGCCTCGGGATGTTTAGCATTTTTGGAAACGGCATAATATCCGTTGATTCCGAGTGGAATCTGCACCAAAGCCGGCTTGTCATCAGCTGACAGTAAAGGATAGGTACCCCAAACTTGATCGGCCTTGCCGTTCTTGATGACTGCTTGTTTTAGTGGCCAAGAAGTGAGCCAAAACTTTCCGAAAGCGATGCCAAGTTGATTGTTAGCCACCAATTCGTTCTCTTTGTCTGGATCTTTGATGGAGAATTCAGGATCGATCAAGCCGGAATTATACATATCCTGAAGGTGCTGAAGAGCTGTTTTCATCTCGGGCTGAATACTGCCGTAAACCATTTTGCCCGATGCGTCCTTGATCCATTGCCCCGGATAAGCGTGATAGCCGTTGAAGAAGGGGATCAGTCCGTAGGCATCGCTGTACAAATCTTTGGTCAACGCAATTCCGTAGGTTTTACCTGCACCCCCGGGCTGCTTTTCCACGAATGCTTTGGCGATATTCTCGACGTCTTGCATCGTTTTCGGCTCTGGCAGATTCAGCTTGTCCAGCCAATCTTTGCGAATATAAAAGTACCAGGAAAAGTTGTAGGGACTGTCCGTGAAGGGGATCGCCATGATCTTTCCGTCGAAGGTGGCAGTACCCATTTGTTTCTTCGAAATGTTCCCGTTGAAGAAGTCTTTTGTTTCTTGCGATCCGTACTTATTGATCAAATCGGTCATATCCATGACTTCTCCGGCATTGACCATCTGCTGCAGCTGCACCGCATTGACTTCCATAAGATCTGGTAGTGTGTTCGAAGCGATACTGGTTTGAACCTTTTGGTCGTACTGCGCCGGATCGACCACCCACATATTTTTGAGCGTGATCCCAAGATTTTGCTCATAGGCGTCATATACGGAATTTTTGTCATAGCTTTCGCCTTGATCGAACGTAAGCCCCGTATGTGTCGAACGTCCGATCGTCAATTCGATGCTGGGACTGAATTTACCCGCTTTAACCTGCTCTGCCACCGGATCCGTCGTCTGTTTCGTGTCTTGGGCAGCGGAATCGGATGACTGTTGTGTATTTTGGGTTGACGCCGATCCATCATTCGTTCCGGAAGTGGACGGAGAAGCCGGGTTGGAACAAGCGGATAGCAAGAAGACAGCCATACTGACAATCAAGCCAGATAATTTCCTGTTACGAGTCAATTCAATACACCTCTCAGTTTTATATGGTTTTATGCGTTAAATACCACTTGACGAGACGTTCATCAGGCACCCAAAGCTGATCCGGTTCGCCCCTTCCTGAAGTAAAATGACTATGGCAAGCCTGGCTTAAAGAATGTAGGCTTGTCCATCCTTTGGCCACTCCACTGGCTTTAAAAAGATCTTACGCGCCGCTTCAACAGACGCTTCCGATATGCTCTTCGATCCATGTACGAGCAATAATTTGCCGACATCGGCCGCCTTGGCGATTTCCGCCGCATCTATCGCTCCGGAATGCAAATAAGCGTTATCCGAGGGGTTTGCGGCAATAGGTCCCATTGAGGCTTCATGGATCAGCAGCGGGCTGCCTTTAATCAGATCAATAATTGGTGGATGGTACGCCGTATCACCGGTAAATGAGAAAAATTTACCAGTTTGTTTATCTTTAAATCGATAGCATAAACCCTGAACAGGATGCTTGGTGGAGCTTGTCGCCACGTTGAAATTTTCATCCTCATAGGAGTCCCCCGGCGTTAAGGGAATCACTGTTGGAAAAGAACAATCAGGATAAAAATTGTCTGTTTGAAGGAAATTCATAGCCAATTTCACGACTCGTTCCACATCGTCTGCCGGCCCGATAATTTTCAGATCCTTGAGCGGTTTTCTAACAGATAGGAAATAAAATAATAATGACGGCAAGGAAAGATAATGATCATGATGCAAATGCGTAAACAGAAGATACTCGATTTGTGCAGGATCCACCTCCAGCTTCCTCATGTTGCCGACAGCGGCCCACCCCGTGTCCACAAGGTAGCGATCATTAATCAAAAAACTGACCGTGTCACCCCCTGCATCCGGAAGAGCCGACGATGTTCCCAAGAACATTATCTTTGTTGGATTCATCTTACCGCCTCCTTTTTTAAATCGTCGTTCTCCACAAATCATGCGCGATGTGAACTTCCCCTTGGAATTCGGCCGATATCACCTCTTTCAACTCCTGATCGCGACTATCCCAGTCATGATGAATATGGTTAATAATAAGCTTGGGTATGTCATGCTTTCTGGTAAAAGTTCTCAGCAGATTCGGATTTATATGTCCAAATTCATGAATAACCAGCTCCGCACCCGGCAATACCGGAATCAAATCATCGGAATTCAATAAGTCGCCGCTAAAAACGATTTTTTTACCATCAAACTGAACCATAAATCCATAAGCGACAGGATCGATTTCAAAGTTATGTTTTGCGTCGAGCTGCTTCCAGTAATCGTCGGATAGATGTCTCGTTTTGAAAAACCGGAAATCGATAGATTCGTCGCTATAAACGGTTTTCTCATCGTATTCTTTTGTCTTCAACTCGAAGTTATAGATTTCTTGAGGAATGATGAAGATATTTTGCAACAATTTGACCTTCCGGTCAGTTCCCTTCGGTCCATAGATTGTGAGGCTCTTCGTTCTGCCCGACAGTTGCAGGTCCTGTATCAATATCGGCAAGCCGCCGGCATGATCAGGATGCCAATGCGTTATAAATACGGCTTCAATATTTTTAGGATCTTCATTCATTTTCTTTAACTGCGAGCAAACCGGGCCACCGCAATCGATTAAATAAAGCTTGTCGTCTTTCTTGATTGCCGTTCCGCTGGAATGACGTTTTGCTGTAGGTATGCCGGCGCTAGTTCCCAAAAACAATAACTCAACCACTTTTTCCACCTCTTATGTAAGTAGTTAATTCACAAGTAATACCTCAACGCTGCCTGCGGAAATCTGGGCTCTTTGCTAAACTTATACTAGTTGTCAATTGTTATCACCACGTCAAAAAGAGGTTAATTTTGGATGTATTTTTTCTAATTTCGATTAATTTTGATCATTTTGTTTCATTGGTTGACTGTTTGTTGCAAATTTCTTTATACTATGAACAGAAATCAAAATTGACAATAAATGATGGAGGCATAGAATTCACGGTGAGAAACAGACCTTCAGAGATTATTCGGCTTTTAACAATTAAACCTTTTATGACGATTGAAGAACTTAGCGCTGAGTTGGATGTTTCTCCAGCTACCATTCGACGTGATTTGACGGAACTTGAAAATTCAGATTCAATATTGCGTGTCAATGGAGGGGGAGCCATTCTTCGCAGAGATCGAAAAGAGGCAGAGGATCGGTTTTTCGAAGAAAAAAAGCGGATTGCGGCAAGCGCAGTTTCTTTAGTGAAGGAAGGGGATACGATTTTTTTGGATTCGGGGTCAACGAACCTTCATCTTGCAGATCAACTATTTGCTTTTTCCAACATTACGCTTGTTACAAATAATATCCGGATCGCAAACAAATTCATTAACCGTAAAGATTTATCGGTTATCATATGCGGTGGAACCTTGGGTGAGGTGAATCCAGAGAGTATCGTCGGACCAGTGGCGGAAAATATGATTTCGTCTTTTCGAGCAAATATATGTTTTATTGGAACATCAGGAATTAATATTAACCAAGGAATAACCGATCCCTATTTGTCTTCAGCCAGAATTAAAGAGAAAATGATTGAAAACTCAAACAAAGTGGTTCTCGTAACGGACCACAGCAAGTTTGGGGTTATTAATACTCATTTTGTTTGCAGCATCGATGAAATTGATCATATCGTTACCGATAAATTAGCGCCAGAAGAAGATATAAATTTTATGATGGACAAAGGTATTTCCGTCACATTTTGATAAATAAAAATCCCCGCCAACGGATGGTCAAGACCTCAAATAGCGGACAATTAAGAAAAACCCTACCTTGCAAGCTGGCACCGGTACTGTGATCTTACCCCCGTCAAGTAGACAATATAAAAATTGAAGGTGCTAAGCAACCTTAGTTCGGTAACCGGAATAAGGTTATTTAGTTTCGCCTGGAACCTGTCGTAATTGTAAAACCGCAATTGCCTCGGAGAAGTCAACCAGTCATAAAGAACTTTCCTAACATAATTGTTCTGACTTGAAAATAAGCTTATTCCATGATATTCAAAACAATCGATTCAGCTAAGCTGAAGATAAATGGCACAATTAAGGATGTGAGAACTATTCGTATTTATGTGGCAGATCGCGGGGAAACCTTAATTCGAATTGCTGAGAAAATGTGCATCGATTTGCTCGAACTGACGTCATTAAATCCCCATGTCCCTAATCCCAGTCAGGAAGCAGCCGGCATTCCCATATACCTCCCATTGACTGTCCAAAATCACAATCGGCGTAGTCCGATCCCCAATGCTCCTTGGATTCCCACCATTTCCCCTGAGGCCATGTCCGAATTCGAGTATGACGTTAAGGCACTGGCGCAGGCGGAGGAGCAGCACTTTGGAGGTTATGCCAACAATGGGCAAACAACGGAAAAAAGATTGGTGTCGTTGAAGCCGGTGATTTGCTTATTCCTACAAACACGCACAATATCGCTACGTTGGATGGTAAACGTTTACAGCAATATTACATTGACAACTCTTTCCCCGTTGCCGACACTGATTTTCGAGAAGTTATCGCGCTTGGAGGGAGAACGCTGACCTGGAATGCACTTGCGCCGCGTATGTACACGAATACGGACTATGGCTGGCCGATTCCGGAACAGGAGATGGAGCGTTACTACAACATTGCGGAGCAGACTATGCGCGTGACTTCTGAATTTTACAACGATTCTCCATTAAACAAGCTGCTTCTGGACCAGATGTGGGGAAATCATTATCCCCATGCCATGAACTCACCAATGGCTGTAGATCTTAGGAAGAGCCATGACGCCATCATTCATTCCAATGTGTATTTCAGTTCAATTGAATTTTTAGCAGAAGCGATGAATTACAGGCCTTTCGATTTATGTGTCAAGACACGCGCCGTAAAAGTATTGACCGATAACACTCGCGTCACCGGCGTACGTGTAATGTCCTTAAATAAACAAACCTTCGATCTGAAAACGAAATGTCTCGTCCTTTCGGCAAACACGTTCGAAACGCCGCGCCTATTACTGTATTCAGGGATTCCGGGAAGAGCGATTGGTCACTATTTGACGGATCATACAGCCGCTCTTGCCAGTACCAGGCTTGAGCCTCAATACAAGCGTGGTATTTCGGGAGCCGTAGGTATTTTGATACCTCAAGTAAGCGGAAAGCCGTATCAAGTACAGATTGAATATCCATTCATGGAAACGTTCCATAGTCTCCAAAACCTTATCAAAGCACCGTTTGAATTGACGATTATCGGGGTAAGTATGGTTCAGCCACGGTTTGAAAACAGAATCACACTGGACCCGCAGAAAATAGACGCATTCGGCTTGCCTGAAGTAAAGGTTCATTATAGTATCACTGAAAGGGACTGGGCCAATCTCGATGAAACCGAAAAAACAGTAAAGGAACTGACGACCTTGTTCAATTTACCAGTGATCACTACCAATCGTAATGAGGCTCCGTATATAGGTCACCACGCTTCAAGCACCTGCCGCATGGGTGACGATCCTTCCACTTCGGCTGTGAACCGATTCGGACAAATTCACGGGATATCCGGACTATATGTGGCCGATAACAGTGTAATTCCAGTTCTCGGTGCAGCCAATCCGACTTTAACGACAGTAGCCCTATCAATACGAACAGCAGATTACATCGCTGGTCAATTGTAAGGATGCATCCGCTCGGGCTGAGGGATAAGTTATGTCCTCCTTCTCGTGTAATTTAGCATTTTAAGATGTAGCCCGACTCGTGAACGGCAATTTCTAACCCTTCTCCGTAATCCACCTCATAGACACTTCATCAGTACTTGCTGATTTTAGCAATGCCCATTCCAAAGATCATTTGCTCCACTTGAGCGGAAATTCCGTTATGCTCTCTCCAATGCACGTATAGCTTGAGATTTAAGTTTATAAGTAGAAAATTTCTGTTTGGGATGTTCCAATACCGCGGGTATCGCGGCAAAACCCCGGTCAGCTCTAAACTAAAGCCGGCCAGGGCTATACCTGCGTTCTTAAATCGTCATGATGATGGTATGTCTTTTAGACCGCGCTTATTTGCAGCTAAATGTTCCCTTGTTTTGACTTCCCTCACTGTTCGCCGTACAAGCATCCTGTCATATAGAATGGGGATGATCAGCAAACTAATCAGAGTTGAACTGATCATGCCGCAGACGACGACAATGCCAAGCGACTGCGAAACGATTGTATCTCCGTTGCCGAAGACGCATAAAGGCAAAAGCGTGAGTACAGTCGTCATCGCTGTCATCAATACCGGCCGCACCCTGGTGACCGTACCTTCTATGACCGCTTCTTTCGGATTCATCCCGGCTGCCAGATTGCGTTCAATTTTATCCACAAGGACAATCCCATTCGTGACGACAATTCCCGACAGCATCAATAATCCGACGAGCGAGGCGAGGTTCCACTCTCCTCCGGATATCAGCATTCCGATGATGGAACCGATAAACGCCAAAGGGATACAAATAATTACAGTAAAGGGCGCTCTCCAGCTTTGGAATGCAGCACTCAGGATCAATAGAATAAGCAGCAAGGATACGGACATTGCAATTCCCATTTCAACAATCATCTGAGTGACTTGTGCTGAAATCCCGTTCAACGTGTAATGGACACCGGCAGGTAAAGTGAGATTATCGATAATCCTGCGCACTTCACCCGATACCCCTCCTACATCTCTGGAGGTAATGTTAGCAGTTACAACAGAGAAAGGACGCCCGTCACGTTCCCGAATGACGGTTAGTCCATTAACTGGAGCAAGGGAAGCCAGCTGATCCAAGCGGACAGTTTGATTGTTTGCTCCCTTGAATGTCTCTTGGCCGAGCAGCGTGAGCAGGTCCGTTGCAGGGTCCGTCATATAGGACGATTGTCCGGCTTTCTCTCCAATATCGGTTTTAATCTCAACCGCAACCGTTTTCTCTCCATCCTTGATATCGACTTTGGTCCCTTCTGCCAAATACTGCTGAATGTGGTCATAAATCTCTTGGGGATCGATTCCCGCTTGTTTGACTGCATCCCTGTTTATGGTCAGTTGATGCTTGGGGATTGCTTCATTCTCATCCGCCGCTCCCATAACGCTGAGCCCATGAACCGCCAGCAGTTTACTTCTGATTAGCTTCGCGGCATTCTCTAAGGTCGCCGCATCGGTGCCGGTCAGGTCAATCTTAAGCTGCGAATCATCGCCGGAAATGTTCTGATTCGTCACTGTGCAAACTGCACTCCCGGCCAAATCTCCAAGCCGCTGCTGCAGCTCAGCGGTCACTGCATCGATATCCGCTTTCTTATTCACGGAAACCGCGATGTTCGCGATATTGTCGCTTTGAATCCAACCGCCGCCAGCGTCGAACACATCATCGAACTGCGGAGTGAAGGTGGAGCCGAGAACAGAAGAAAAATCTGCGACGTTTGCGCTCGACTTCAGGGTTTGCTCCATCCGCGCAACGGTAGCATCGACTTGCGTCAAGGAAGTGCCTTCGGGGAACTCCAATTGAACGTTGATTTGCCCGGTCTTCACGGCTGGCAGAAAATTGACCGGCAGGAAAGCAGCGCCAACACCCGCAAGCAGAAAAAGCAGAATAAATGAAGCGAGGATTCTGCCTTTTCTAGGGAGAGACCAGTGCAGGACGTTTTGCCAGAACTTCTCTCCTGAAATTGCCGAAGAGGTCTTTTGCCCGTTTTGCCACAGATGATAGAGTGCCGGTACGACAAACATGGCAACCAACAAGGATGTCAGAAGTGCAATGACAACAGACCAGGCGAAACCTGAAAATGCGGAGCCGATCATGCCGCCAACCAGAGAAATCGGAATATACACGGCAATCGTAGTCGCTGTGGAAGCGATAATGGCCGGCAGCATTTCTTTTACGGCGTTTGCCAATAGAACGGCATTCCCTTTTGCCTTGCCATCATTCGTTCTGCGGTACATATTGTCGAGAATGACGATCGAATCGTCAATGACCCTTCCCATTGCCACGATTAGTCCGGAAACAGTGAGAATGTTAAGGCTGATCCCCATGGTTTTGAGCAAACCTGTCGTTACCAGGAAGCAGATAGGTAATGACATTGCGATGAGTGCTGTGGATCGGATGTTGCGAAAGAAAAGAAAGACGCAAATCATCGATATCAGACACCCGAGGAGGCCTTCTCTCAGTAATCCTTGCAGTGAGGATTTGACCTGTTCGCCTTGATCAAGAAGCACGGTCAGCCTGATCTTATCACCCTGCAGGGCGGGAATCTCCCGAATGCGTTCGTGCAGCTTGTCCGATACTTCCGTAATATTAGCAGAGGGTGACTTCAGAATATCAATGACGACACTCGTCATGCCGCCTGTTCTCGATATCGTTTGCACGTCTACAATGGATTTCGTCACATCCGCGACTGCAGAGAGCGGGACTGTCTTGCCGTCCCTGCCTTGAACCGGGAGCTGCAGCAAATCCTGTTCATTCCGGTTTCCGCTGCTTACATGCAGAGGAACAGAAACCTCACTGTTTGATATTTTTCCCTGTATGTCCGGCATATCGGTTTCACCAAGCGATTTCTTCACATCGGCGACAGTCAATCCGGCCTTTTGCAAGTCTGCCGTACGCATGGTCAGTTGATATCCATTATTTCCCGAACCTGTCACACGAACCTCACTGACTCCGGGCAGCTTTTGCAGTTCACCTGCAACCTGGGCCTGAGTCACCGTACGCAGGGTATCTTCATCAACGCTTCCCGGCTTTCCCGTCAAGCTAAGTCTCATGATCGGAAAGGAACTTGTACTTATCCGGGTAACAGCGGGTTTGTCAAAGCTTGCCGGCAAAGAAACTTCATGGAGCGCCAGGATCACATCGTTCTCCGCACGGTCCATATTGTATTGCAAAGGGAAATTGAGGCTCATCAGAAGTCCCCCGTCGAAGCTGTTCGTTTCCAGGGTCTGGAGACCGCTCACTTTACGCAACGACTGCTCAATAGGGTCAACAACGACTGTTTTGATTGTATCAGCCGATACATCTGGCGCATGAAGCGTGACCATAAGGGTAGGATTATTGATTGGAGGCAAATATTCCCTCTGCATTTGATAAGCGGATATTCCGCCCCACGCCAGAATGATTACGAGCGTACTAATCAGCAGCACCGTCCGCTTCATAATCCCTTCGATTAAGCTACTCATATCCTTAACACACTCCATCTGCTTACAGGTGATAGTATTTGGGGTCAGAACAAGCAGTTGCCGGTCCGCTTATGGACCGGCAGCATTGTCTTTTTTTCGAACTTAGTGGTTGATGGCAGGCGATGGCGCGCTGCTTTGCGGTTGCTTAGCGACCTCGGCCGGGGTAAGCACTTTATCGTCTCCCGGGTAAGGCTGATCAAAGCCTTTTGTAGCGTACCAGGTTACATGGTTCAGCAGGTTCGCGTTCACTTTGTCCGGAGCGGCATGCTTTCCGGTAAAGTAGACTTGATTCTCGTTGGACCATACCGTCCATTGTTTTTCAATCTCTTTCGTGGCTTGCGGCTGTTGATCCGCTGTGCTTGTCGTCACGGAAGGCGCAATGACGGGCGCAGGCTGATTGGAGCCCGGCTGACCGTTCAAGGTGTCAAGCGCGATGCGGTTTGGCACGGCGTTATACGGCGTGAAATCCGGCTTGTCCGTAAATAGCTCGCTAAGCGGCAGGGCTGCCGCATCGTTCTGGTTCATGGCCGGCAGACCCAGAATTTGCTCGATCGTTCTGACCATATTGATAACGGTCCAATAATGGCTGTCGACGATGCCTTTCTTTACCCAAGGACTGATCGCAAGAGCAGGTTCTCGATGACCGTCTACATGATCCAATCCGTTCTGCGAGTCATCTTCGGTAACGAGAATGAGCGAGTCTTTCCAGTAAGGACTGTGAGAAATGAGATCCACGATTTTGCCGACGGCAAGGTCATTGTCGGCTACGGCCGCCTGAGGCGTCGGAGCGCCGGTTGCTGTGCCGGAGGTGTGGTCAGCCATCACCCACATCGGCATCAGCTGAGGCAAATTATCGTTTTTCACATACTCATCGAACTGTTGCTTGAAAATTTCATACCGGTATTGATCCGGAATGTTGGTGTCAAACGTTGGAAACGGTTTGTAGGTGATCGGATTCAATGACGGAATATCGCTTGTCGCTTGATAGTCGCCGATCGGCACATGAAGATCGCCCTGTTTCTGACCGGACAGGATCAAATAATCGTTGTACCAATCCGTCCAAGTTCCGAATGGCTTTGAACCGGTGAACGCATTCGTATCTTCCCCGAAGTTGACGACGGATACATTGTGCTTCAGCGCATTATCCCAAAGATGGCCGGTCGATGCATACGCCAGGGAATCGCCTGCGCCGCCCGGGTAGCTCCGTATATTGGCCGTGTCCGTTTCTTTATCCTCATAATCGTTATTTATTCCCTGCATGACCCATTGATGTCCGCTTGCGGACTGAATGCCGCTGGTGTAGAAATTATCGAACAATTGGTAGGTATTGGCCAGCGCATGCAGGTTCGGAGTGACATTCTCGCCAAACTGGGTTACCGCCGGCTCCGAGTTGCCTTTTCCGATGTCGCCGAATACTTGGTCGTACGTACGATTTTCTTTGATAATGTAGAAAATATGCTTGATCGTGGAAGGCTCTCCGATCCGTTCAGGTATCGCAACCGGCTTCTTGTTGTTGCGCGGCTTTGCATTCCGGCCCGAAATGTCGAACCAATTGTTGTTGGCGTATACCTCATCCGTTCCCTTAACCAGGTCCTTGTTCGATGGGAAGGAAATCATCGATAACGAGCCTTGCTGTGCATAGGAGGAATGCCCCGTCACCTTAATGCCTTGTATGGTCGACGTACGCTCGGCACCGAGCGATCCGACTCCGTCAGCATTGGCGACAAGCAGACGATTATTCATGGGATCGACTGCAAGATCGACCGGGAACCAGGCGGTTGGCATAAGTCCCATGAGCTGCGGTTTAGACGAAGGCTTCTTCCAATCATATACGGCAACCGCGTTGTTGCGGCCAAGACTGACCGCCAATTGATGATCATTGATCATTCTGACCGCATTTGGCGAGGACCCAAGCGGAGCTTCCGGGTATGGTTCGATATCGATGGTTTGCACAACATCATTGGTCTGGGTATCAACGACCGATACGGTGTCACTGTTTGTGTTCGCCACGAACAGGTAGTTATCGGAGACCGTCATCCGTGACGGTTGAAGCCCGACTTTAATGGTTTTCGAGACTGTCTTTGCAGCAAGATCAACTACGGATACCGTACCAGTCGCAGAACTTCCCTGCGGCGTTGCTATTATTGGCGTTCCGGAGGAATCGACGGTGAAGTCTCCCGGCATGGCAGTCTTACCGCCGACATTCGACACATAAGCCTTGCCGCCTTTTACGATAACGCTCGTCGGAGAATTTCCGACTGGAATCCGGGCGGTGAGCTGATTCGTCTGCAAATCCACGACACCAAGGCTATTATCGCGGTTGAGTGCGACAAGAAGGGTTTTCCCGTCCGGCCCCATCACGATATCCTGAGGATTGATGTTCCCGCCCACACCTGCTTCAGGAAGAGTAATGGTATGGTCTATTGTAGGAATCCCGTCCGCAGCGATCGACATGACCACGATTGTCCCTTTACCGCCAGTCGAGCCTGTTGCATATAGATAATTGCCATCCGGGGAATAAGTGAGTCCCCACATGCTGCTGAGCTTTAAGGAAAAATTCGAAGTGATCAGCGTTCCTGTCTTCAGGTCAACGATATTGACACCGTTGCCGCCATAATTATTGCGGCCAATCAAAGCCGCGGCGGTCTTTCCATCTGGACGGACTTGAATGGAAATCGGATTTCCTCCGAATTCAAGCTGCTGTCCTGCCGGTGTCACGAACTGATTGACATCCGTTAATACCGAACCGTCCGTCTGGCGTCCTACAAGGCTGGTCCCGAAAGGATTGTTTACATTAGCCGCATACACACTTCCTGCGCTCAAAAGAACGGTTCCCAGTGCAATCATGGTCGTTAGTTTCTTTTTGCTGATTTTTTTTCTTGCTTTCTTCAACGTTTTTCCTCCCATTTTCCGGATATAATTGGACTTAACTTGTATAAATTTATTCTGGCTGTACTAGAGTACGATTTAGATACTAGCACAAAATAATAGTACAAAAATGAGAGGTCTGTTAAGAAAAACGTGACATTTGAACTATTTACAGGGTTTTCATCGACTTTCAAAATAATGATAGTACAACCAATTAACCAATTTTAACTAGGGGCTAATAAAGCATGAAGGAAATCTTGTTGGTAGAGGATGAGAAGCCGTTCGCCCGATTTATAGAACTGGAGCTGAAATACGAAGGTTTTGTCGTTTCCTGTGCTTATGACGGGAAATCCGGACTGCGTATGGCGCTGGCCAAAGTGTGGGATCTAATCCTATTGGATGTCATGCTCCCCGGATTCGACGGTTTCGAGTTGTGCAGAATGATCCGGACGCGCAGCCAGACGCCGATCATCATGATTACTGCGCGCGATGCCGTCACGGATCGGATTAAAGGCCTGGAAAGCGGTGCAGACGATTACCTCCCTAAGCCTTTTGCCATAGGAGAAATGCTCGCCCGTATGAGGGCAGTGTTCCGCAGACTGGAAACGGTTGTACCAGGACATGCCAATCTCTCCTATAGGGATATCACGATGGACGTCGAAAGGATGACCGTGTTCCGGGCGGAACAAGCGATCCACTTGACGAAGAAGGAGTTCGACATCCTTAGGCTTTTCCTCCTGAATCCGGGCCAAGTGGTGACGCGGGATCAATTGCTGGACGAAATTTGGGGAACCGAGGCCAAGGTGGAGAATAATACCGTGGACGTTTATATAGGTTACGTCCGCAAAAAGCTGAGTCCTTACGGAGAGCAGGGCTATATTCAAACGGTACGGAGTGCGGGGTACATACTACAATGAAGGGGCGGATCTGGATAGTCTCTACCCGGCTCCCTTTAAAGGTGAAGCTCGTGCTCGCGGCCGCTGTCCTAATCTTCGGACTGTTCATTGTCTATAATTTCGTCCAGTTTCTCGTCCTGCGGCAATGGATGCTGAATCGCGAGGAAACTTCCATTCACCAGATGATGACGGAGCTTCAAGACCATTTTTCCAATAGTCTACTGACGGATGACTCGGAGCTTCTCGACCGTCACAAAAGATTTATCGAGAGCATCAATCAAAATAACCAGCTGATCCGAGTATTGGATGGGAATGGAAACCTATTGCTGGCCGTTAACGAAAGGCTTCCATATACATGGGTTCCCCCCGAAACGGTCACCCGGACCCAATGGATACATGCGACGTATAACGGGGACCGTCTCCTTGTATTACGAAGTCCGCTAAGCACCGACCAGTTCAAAGGGACGATCGAGATTGTGGATAGTCTAGATACATTCGGCCGATTGAGCGATATGATGCTGATCGTGATGCTCGCAGGAGGTGTGATCTCCGTGGCGATCAGCGGTTTGGGCGGATGGATCTCATTGCAAAGCAGCTGTTGCGGCCTGTTCAAAGACTCTCCGACGCGATGAGAAAAGTCAATGAGAACGGACTGCAAGAGCGCGTTGCATTGGCCGACAATGGAGATGAGCTCTCCCAGATGGCCGGACTTTTCAACGGACTCATGGACCGGGTGGAAGGCTCGTTTCAGCAGCAAAAGCGATTCGTGGAGGATGCCTCCCATGAACTGAAGACGCCGATTTCAATTATGGAGGGACACTTGTCGCTGCTCGATCGCTGGGGAAAAAAAGACCCGCTCGTATTGGATGAGTCATTGCATATCGCTCTTCAACAAGTGAAACGATTGAACGGCATCGTGAAGGAGCTGTTGGACTTGACCCGAGCGGAAGCCGGGGTCCTTCATACGATCGTTGAAGCCATAGACATTGAAAATGTGATTCGGCAAACGGTCGACAGTTTCGCCTTTCTGCACCCTGATTTCGTGTTCGAGACGGATATTACCGGTTGGAACGGCGTATTTGTTCGTATCGAACGACAGCATTTGGAACAAATCTTACTTATTCTTCTTGACAATGCCGTCAACTATTCGCTGAACCGAAAGCGTATTAGTCTTCAGGGTTTTTACCACGATGGGCAAGCCATTCTTCGGATTCGGGATAGAGGCATGGGAATTTCGGAAACTCACCTGCCTTATTTATTTAACCGCTTCTACCGCGTCGACAGGGCCAGAACCCGGGAACGAGGCGGAACCGGGTTAGGGCTCTCCATCGCCAAACGGCTGGCGGAGAATTACAAGGGCGCTATTGCTGTTGCCAGCAAGGTAGACGAAGGGACCACAGTGACGGTAACGCTGCCCGTTTATTAATGTGAAAAATAAATTGAGAGGCTTTCCATTATACAAACAGGGGGACTTACGACCAAGTACCCATTTTAGTTGATCTCTCTAGGGATTCTTTTTTCTGTATACCATACATATGTACAGGTATACAGTTAGGATGATCCTATTATCCGCACCCCGCCAGCCCGACTTCAGCTGAAACCGAAACGGCTGCTTTCGGCCCTCTTCCTTTCGCCATTCATAAAAGCCATCGCTCACGAAAAGCAAGCGATTTCGATTCAACAAATGTCGAAAAGCCGGTTTCTTCTCAATCCCTTCTGCGCGGGCATTGATCGTTTTATACCCAATTTTCATATCGACGACACAAGAACCAGCTGCGTCGGTGCGACGTTTTATATTGAATGTCAACAAAATGGAACCTATTCCTTCAAAATCCTAAGGACTAAAAAAGCAAAGAAGACCACCCCTTGGCGGTCTTCTTCATGTTTTATCTAAAAGTCAGAACTAAATTGGTCTACGAGCCAAAGATGTTTTGTTTCAGCTACATATTCTTCACACTGAATCAACCGATCGATTAGCTCCTGTTTCGTAAATCTTTACTAACGATTTCTCAATGAATTGTGATCCCTTGCTTTAGGTGCTATAGATAATGGACATAAGTAATGCGAATCTCACTTTAAATCGTGTAAATAGTTCAAATGTCGCGTTTTTCTTAACAGACCTCTCATTTTTGTGCTATTATTTTGTGCTATTATCTAAAACGTACTGAAATTATTTAAGATTATACTAGCTCAGGTAACATAAAACTCAGGAGGGAAACAAAAAATGAAAAAAGGTTTTCGAAGTATAGTTACATCAACAGGCGCTCTATTGTTAGCAGCAACACCATTTGCTGCATCGGCGGCCGCAGATTCGTCTCCCACCGCTTCTTCACCAATCAAACATACAGTTGTTATCTTCCAAGAGAACCGATCTTTTGACAACTACTTTGGTACGTACCCTTACGCACCGGGCTTTAACCCGCTAAGCGACACGCCGCAAGATGTAAGAAACTTTAAATATGTAGCCGGCAATACATTAAGAGATGCGAACGGCAATGTCTACAATCCGGATGATAACGGCAATCCGGTTTACCCTTGGCACGATGCAGGAAAAGCCGATGTTCAAGAAGTAGACGTCAACCATAATTATGCAGACATGATCACGATGATAGACGGCGGAAAAATGGACAAGTTTTATACAATGAATTCCAAAGGGACAACTTTAAACCCCGAACGCGGAAAATTGTCCATGTCCTACTTCGACTACAATGAAATCCCTGCTTATTGGCAGTATGCTCAGCACTTTGCCTTAGCCGATAATTTTTTCCAGCCTGTTTCGGGTCCATCTACACCAGGTGCGTTTTATCTTGTAGCAGCACAATCCGGCAATGGGTCTGCCGCAGCAAACAATCAGGATCCTAATTCACAAATCACCGGTGACCCAACGCCTAAGAACGGTCCATTTGGTGGAGATAACTCAGCTGGACTGACATATAATCTGACTTACAAAAACATTGGGGATGAGTTGACTGACTCGAAACAATCCTGGGCGTGGTATTCGGGAGGCTGGGATGCGGCTAAGGCAGCAACAAATGCAACCAAACCTGCTCTGGACAAAGATAGCCTGTCAACTGTTTCACCTGAGGCACTGAAATATTCACCGCACCACAATCCATTCCAATATTTTCAAAACTATGAGGATGGAAAATATGACACAAACTTAAAAGACTATAATAATTTTACTGAAGATGTTGCAAATGGAACTCTGCCGCAAGTAAGTTTTGTAAAAGCTGGGTATGGCGACGACGAGCATCCGGGCATCGGAAATCAAAGTACACCATCCGCAGAGGATTTTACCGTCCAAGCCATTAACCAGATCATGAATAGCCCTTACTGGAAAGACACGGCTATTATTGTCACCTATGACGAGAGTGGCGGTTTTTACGACCATGTAGCTCCACCGGCGGCTGTTACAACGGCGGACGGATTGGTTGGAAATGGTCCGCGTATACCGGCATTTGTTATTTCACCTTATGCAAAGCAAAATTATATCAGCCATATACAATACGATTCTACGTCCATTTTGAAGTTCATTGAAACAAACTATAATTTGCCAGCTCTAAACAGCCATGACGCTGCTGCCAACAATTTAACGGACATGTTTGATTTTAACCATCCAAGCTTCACACCTTATGTTTATCAAGATGACAACAGCACGTCGGTATCTCCTTGGGGAACACCTGCTAAGGTTCAATTCAACAATGCTCTTCTTGCTCACGGGCTAAATGGAGAAAATGCCTTTGTAAAAGATGGAAACACAATGATTCCAATCGTGGATCTTGCGCGTAATCTGAATGCTGCTGTAACTTATGATAGCAAAACACATACGGTAACACTTCAATACAACGAACGTTCAGTAGAACTTAAATTGCAGTCCAATAAGGTAAAAGTAGATGGAAAAGCTGTTACATCGAAGGATGCAATTTGGGTCAGCTCAAGCAGCCATGTTTACATTTCCGCGAAATCGCTTGTCGATTTTCCAAATCTAACCGTAACTACAAATGGCCAAGGCGCAACAATTCTAACAAAGTAAATAACCAGAGTAAGTTCTACAAGTAGAAAGACGCCTCCCTCTTCCACAATACGGAAAAGGGAGGCGTCTTAATGATTTCTGAGCCGTCTGCAGCCGAGATCCTTATTGTTTACTACCTTCTATAACAAAGTTTGATCGCACGGGAAACAAAAACTTATCACTCGTCCCGCTTGTTTTCATGATAAGATGGGGGCAATGCTACGGATCGGAAGTGTTTATAACATGGCTTTCTCCTGGAAGCGCAATCTGTTTGTTTTATGGATCGGCTCTTTCTTTGTCAGCTCCGCTTACTGCGTCTCCATCCCGTTCCTCCCTATTTTTCTGCACGACCAGCTTGGCGTGCAGGACCACCTCGAGACCTGGACAGGCGTCACCTTCGCTGTGACGTTCCTCGCCTCCGCCTTAATCGCTCCGTTCTGGGGCTCGCTGGCCGACCGCTACGGGCGGAAGCCGATGATGATCCGGGCGGGCATCTGTCTGACCATCACCTACCTGCTTTATTTTCTCGTGCAAAATCCTTACGAGCTGATCGGAGTCCGCATCATGGAAGGTCTGCTGGCGGGATATATACCGGCCACCGTCGCTCTGGTTGCAACCAACACGCCGGAAAACCACGCCGGCTACGCGCTTGGCATATTATCCACCTCCACCGCAGCGGGCAGTATTATCGGTCCGCTCGTCGGCGGCGTGGTGAGTCAGTGGCTTGGCAATCGCGAAACCTTTCTCGTCTCCTCCGGGCTTGTATTCATCGCCTTCTTCATTGCGATCATCTGGGTCAATGAGCTGAAGATAAGCCCTTCCACCGTGAGGCGGAATGTGGCCGGCGACTTGAAAGAGGCCGCTTCGAACCGCGGACTGATGATTCTGCTCGGCATCACGCTGGCTGTCTCTGCCTCCGTCATGATTATCGAGCCGCTGCTGACGGCTTATGTACTGAAGCTGGGGGCCGACCAGAAAACGGCCACGCTGAGCTCGGGCATTATTTTCTCGGCGGTCGGGATCGCCACATTAATCGCTGCTCCAATCTGGGGAAAGATCGGGGAGAGGATCGGCTACGGGAAGGTTCTGTTCATCGGATTGGTTGGCGGAGGCATCGGCAGTTTGCTGCAGATCGCGTTTCATGATCTGGTCAGCTTCGGGGTGCTGCGGTTTATATACGGCTTCTTCTTCGCCGCTGTATATCCGGCGCTCAGCGCACTGATCGTCCGGGCGACAGACCCCGGCTTCCGCGGACGCGCCTTCAGCCTCAATCAGGCGTCCACCCAGATGGGGACGATGCTCGGCCCGGTGGTCGGCGGCTTCCTGGCCAATTTGATTTCCATTTACGCCGTCTTCCTCATTAACGGCGCCAGCATGCTGATCATCTCCCTGCTAATCCGCAAGCGAAAATTCGCCGCCCGGACGGCTTCGCCGGCCAACGCCGATCCCGTGCCTAGGCAAAACAAGGCCGCGACATGATGTCGCGGCCTTGTTTTGCCAGAAGCCTTTGAAGAACTACGTGTCTTTCTCTCCAACCGCGACTCTGTCGTAACGAGACTCGTTAGTGCGAAGAACCAAATCAATCGCTGGGTTGACGTTGTTTTCCCTGAACTGTGCGAAGTCTTCAGGAACATCATGTGTACAGGTTCCTTGGCCACACTTATATCAAGAACGGTACGCTGGGTATGGAATGACAAGTATACCAAGGAAGACGTCAATCTTATGTACAAGGCTATCAAAAAGGTTGCCGATTATTTCAGAGCTAGCGAATAAAGTCCGTCATGTCGAAAGAATGTCGATAATCCGTTCCCTCAAATCCCAAAACTTCGAACTACTATATTGAAAGTTACTAAGTTTCAAAAAATTCAGTCATTTTCGCCTGATATCATGTGATTTATAATGGACAAGTAGGGAATTTCTGAGTCAAGTAGTTCGGCACTGCGAAGTTACAATAGCGAGGATGGTAATGAAATGAATGTAAAAGATGATCAAACGAAAGTCAGACTGGGCGTTATCGGTTTGGGCGGCAGGGGCAGAGGGCTGTTGGGCGCACTTCTGGAAATGAAAGATGTTGAAATCGCGGCTGTCTGCGACCTGTACGACGACAGGCTGCGAATGGGTGTGGATCAGGTTGTGGCTTCAGGCCGTCAGAAGCCCGGAAGCTACAGTGATTATAAGGAGCTGCTGGCCCGGGACGATATTAAAGGAGTGATCATCCCGTCTTCCTGGTCCAGTCATGTGGAAATTGCGATTGCCGCCATGAAGGCCGGAAAATATGCCGCACCTGAGGCTGGAGGAGCTTCCTCTCTGGAAGAGTGCTGGGACCTGGTCAGAACGTCCGAAGAGACCGGGATGCCCTGCATGATGCTGGAGAATGTTTGCTACGGCCGGAATGAAATGGCTTTAATTAACATGATCAAGAAGGGCTTGTTCGGTGAACTGATTCATTGCCAAAGCGGTTATGAGCATGATCTTCGGGATGAAGTTGCATTGGGGATTGAAAACCGGCATTACCGTATCCACAATTACCTGAACAGGAACGCGGACATTTACCCGACCCATGGGATCGGTCCCGTCTCCAAATTTTTGGGAATCAACCGGAGCAACCGGTTTTTGTCCTTAACCTCCATGGCT
Organism: Paenibacillus solisilvae; assembly: GCF_042656405.1. Lineage (NCBI taxonomy): Bacteria > Bacillati > Bacillota > Bacilli > Caryophanales > Paenibacillaceae > Paenibacillus > Paenibacillus solisilvae. The sequence continues at coordinate 104,296 of NZ_JBHSOW010000040.1, forward strand.
TCGAAAGCAAGGGGACTCCATGAATGGATTGCGGATCATAGGGGAACCGATCATCCGATGGCCAAAGCCGAATTTGCCCAGGGCGACATCGTTACCACCATGATCAAATGCGCGCAAGGCGAGACCGTACTTCTTACCCATGACACAACCCTTCCGCGCCCTTATTCAAGAGCCGGAAGAGTGCAAGGAACCAAAGGCATCTGGATGGAAGACAATAATTCCATTCATTTGCAGGGGAAAAGTCCTGAACATACCTGGGAATCATTTGATCCATATAGAGAAGAGAACGAGCATCCCCTCTGGAAGGAATATATAAGTCTGGGAGTCCGCGGGGGACACGGCGGCATGGATTATCTCTGTCTTCGTTCTTTTGTCGAGAGCGTAAAAATGAAAATATCTACCCCGATCGACGTCTACGATACGGCAGCATGGATGGCCGTTACCGCTCTCTCGGAGCAATCGATCGCCTTGGGCGGCAGTTCCGTCGCTTTTCCTGATTTTACAAACGGGAAATGGATAAATCGAACTCCGGGTCCGAAGAGCAAATATTCACTCGACGAGGTCGACGATTCGCTGTTTTTCGAAACCGTATAGTTGCCGATCTGACAATTCGCTGTTTTTCACAGACCAAACAATTCGGCATCATCCTGGTTTATGCCCGGGACGATGCCGTTTTCCCTTCAACCATCAAATTTCGAAAGTTGCCATTCGAGTAGGATACATCAACTGGAGATATACCAACCCAATAAAATAAAATGAAGGATAGCCGCTTTACCGGATTTTCACGTTATGGTTATATATTCTTATCCTCCGACATCTGGTTTCTTGCTTCCTTCTGTACTGTAATGACAAAATCCCCCTGGGCATTTGAGCTCAGGGGGATTTTGTCATTACAGTACCAATCTACTATATTTCCTAGTAAACGATCTGCAGCTAGAATCAATAGTGGTCACAACGTTAGCGGACACGAGTCTCAACGAGAACGTTGAGACAGGCTTCCTGGAGATTAATCACCGAATGCCGCTTGATAGTGGCTTGGTGCCATGCCGTAGTATTTGCTAAATGCACGAGAAAAAGCGTAGATGTCGGGATATCCGACGGACAATGCAACAGCCTGCATATTTAGTTGACCATCCACCAGAAGCTCGCAGCTCTTCTCCATTCGAAGCTTGATCAGATATTGCATAGGGCTTATGCCAAGCTGACGGCTGCAAGCTTGATAGAAGCGCGAGCGATGGACACCGGCGACTTTGACAGCATCCGCAACGTCGATTCCTTCCGTATAGTGGGTGTCCATGTACAAGATCGCCCGCGCAAGCCAATCTGCAATCGTTGAAGATGAAGACGCTTCGGTGGGCGCAGCGCCTAAGGCATCAAACACTCGGTACATCCTGGACAGCAATTGAACCTCGTAGCGACTACCTCCTTCTGTCCGCAACAGCTCATGAATGCGGTCCATCTCACTTTCGTGACTCGGCAGCCAGCGGTCTCGAACGTACGGTTCCTCCCGGCTGAACCCGATGCGTGCGAACAGTGGTTCAGCATGGCTGCCTTGGCAAGCAAGCCAATACAACCGCAGTTGCTTCTCGCCAGCGGTGATTCGATAGCTGTATCGAAGTCCCGGATACAGGCAGAACAAATCCCCTTGGTTAAGGTGCACCGTTCCCTCGCCATAATCAAACAAGATGCTTCCGCTCACGACGGCGTGAACCGAAAAGCACTCGATTACCTTTGGACCCACCTCATAGTTCGGTTTCGCCAAATTGCGGCCGGAGCGGATGACCCAAAGCCCGCCTTGCCGTTCGAATTCGGACGGCGTGTGATATAGGTATTCTGCGAATTCATGTCCATACTCAGAGAGCAGCTCTTCTTCCCTGTATGTGCCGGAGCCGCTCATGGCTTTCCTGTTGCCAACAGCTCCGACTGTCGCGCTTGGAACGCATGGGCGCGTTCGTCCTCCGTTTCCGGCGAACAGATGCGGCGCAGTTCATTTTCCAGCTCCGACGCTTTCACCGGATGATCGGCGAGCACATCGAAACGCTCATCGGGATCATCCGCCAGGTCGAACAGGAGATGCGGCGCTTCCGTGCAATAAATGAGCTTCCAGTCGCCCTTGCGAATCATGAAGGCCCCGGAGCGCGTTCCATGCCCGTGATATTCGGAGAATATGACCCGCTCGGCATCATCGGCCGGAATGAGTTGCAGCGGGCTGCCGACCCAGTCTGCAGGACGTTTCACTCCAGCAGCTTGAAACAACGAGGCCTGCACGTCGTGAAGATCAACCGGGGTACGGACGCGCTCCCCTTCTGGGAACCCTGGACCGGCCGCGATGCACGGAATCCGCACGGAATCCTCATAAAGAGAGCATTTCCACCACATGCCGAACTTGCCGAGCATGTCGCCGTGATCCGCCGTATAGACAACCTGCGTCGTGGAGCGAAAGCCACCGTCGTCTACCGCATCCAGAAGACGACCGAGCTGGTCGTCGACAAAGGCAACATTGCCCGCATACCCGCGCCGAAGACCGCGGATTTGCGCCTCTGTGAATAAATCCGTTTCGAAATGGTCACGGAGATCCTGCGCGTAGGGATGATTGGCGCTCGCCTCATTCCTGCCGAGCCGTGGCAAATCCGCAGCTTCCGGATACAGATTCCAGTAGGCCTCCGTGTTCCATTGGGGAAAATGCGGGTTCAGCAGGTTAATTGTCAAATTCCAAGGCGCATCCAGCGTCGGCGCCGTCTCACGTAACCAGCGGAGCGCCGCGTCCATGACTTTCAAATCGCCGTCGAACGCCTCCTCCTTGACACCGAATCCGTTCGCACGATCAGCCGCTCCTTCTCGAATAGCCAACGGGCGCCGAACGAAATTGACGTCGCCCGGTGTCTTCATTTCTTTCCAGCCATGTATTTCAGAGAAGCCAAGCTTGTCGGCAGGCGCATAAACATGCGTTTTGCCAAAATAAGCCGTATAGACTCCCTGCTCCCGGAGCACGCTGCCATAAGCCGGCGCCTCGGAGGGAATTGCAAGATTACAGTTGCTGTAATTTTGGAGCTCATGCACTCTTTTCCCGGAGAAGAAGGCGCTTCGGCTCGGACTGCACAGCGGCGACGGGCAGTACGCGTTTTCATAGACGGTGCCCGCGCGCGCGAGACGCTCCATATTCGGCGTCCGAATAAACGGATGTCCGTACACGGAAGAGTAGAATGGATTGTGCTCGTCAGATATAAGTACAATGGAATTGGTCATAAGAAAAATCCCCTTTCGCTATGCTCGAACTTCGGACGCGCTCACGCGTCTCTGCCTACTTTGTTTGCTTTCCGCGGCATTGATCGTCGCTGGCGCTTCGCCCGCTTCGACCATGCGGCGAAGCAGCCGTTCTTTCAATACAGCCGTCACGTCGCGATGGGACTCGAAGCCGATCAAGTTCGTCAGCTCGTAGGGGTCTGCCTGCAAGTCGTATAAATACCGCTCCTCGTAAATGTCCGTAGAAGGCGCATCCTTCGCGCCTTCAAGAGAGGCCACGGCATACTTCCAACGCGATGTACGAATGGCGCGGCCGATGCCGTCCTCGCTGATCTGAACATACACATCGTCCCGCCAGCCTTCCGTCTCTCGGCGCAGCAGCGGCAAAATCGATCGTCCCTGCATCTGCGCCGGGACCTCGATTCCGGCCGCATCCAGCAGTGTCGGCGCGATATCGATCAGGCTGACCAGCTCCCTAATTTGCCCCCTGCTATCAAATCCCGGGCCGATGACCGCGGTCGGCACGCGGATCGAACTCTCGTGACAGGACCGTTTGTATTCGCTGTTGCGAGTTTTGAAATGGCAGCCGTGATCGGAGGTGAACAGAATGATTGTTTCCTCCGCCAGGTCCAGGCTCTTGACAGCGTCAAAGATACGGCCTAACGCCTCGTCGAGCCGCTTGACCATGCCGTAATAGCCGCCGAGATTCTGAGCGCTGTTCCCACCAAGCGCCGTCAAGTCCGGCGGCGTCCATCTTCCCGTATACGCTTCCGTGTAGACGTCCGGAGACGGATAATCGTCCCGATGATTCTGATGATGGGGCTCTAGGAAAGATAGAAACAAGAAGAATGGATTGTCCTGCTCCTTATCGATAAAACGAATAGCAGCATCCGTCAGCGCATCTACGCGATACCCCGGCAATTTGACCCGTTCGTTATCGTTGTCGAACACTACGGCATCATAAGATTCCGATGTACTTTCGAGCGCGTTGGCCGCCAACCAATACTTGTAGCCTCCGCGTCCGCTTTCCGGCACGGGATTTTCATCCGCGAGATGCCATTTTCCGATGTAGCCGGTTTGATAACCCGCATCGTTGAAATAATGGGCAAGCGTGCGGCTGCCTTCCGGAAGCGGAATTTTATTGCGGAAGCAGCCCGTCGTCGTAGGGTAAAGTCCGGTTTGGAACACGGACCGCGCCGGCCCGCAGACCGGCTGGCATGTAAACGAATGATACAAATGCGTTCCTCTTGACGCCATCCGATCAAAATTCGGTGTGAGTCCAAGCGGATTGCCGTGAGCGCCGGTCGTGTCCCAGCGCTGCTGATCCGTGAAAAAGACGATCACGTTCGGCTGCCGGCTTTGATTAGCCATGTCGATCAACTCCTATCGTTATTGTAATAGTGAATAAACAGTACGCCGTCTCCGTCAATCGAGGCCGTTAAAACGTTATCGCGGACCTGATAATCTGGCGGATCTTGCCAGATAGACCGAAACTTGAAGCCGGTCATCTGTCGAGAAGATTGAAGCCCTAGTTCTTCGAGCGTCAGTCTCACCTGCCGCTCGGACGCACCCCGGTTGAAAATGCCGATCCAGCCCTCTCCGTCCACCGACCGATGCGGCGTCCGCCAAGCCTCGAGCTCCTCTCTTTGGTACACTCGTGTTCCGACGATACCGTTCTGGTTGCAGGCCAGCATATCCCGATTTGTGAGAAGCGCGAACGACAAGTCATCCGACGTCGGCAGATCGCCGCCCATGAAAAGGGGAGATGCCGCCAGTGCCCGGATCGTCATGAATGTATGCTTTTGCGTCCCGGTCAGTCCGCTCATCCGCTCATGACCTTTGCCGTTAAGTTCCTCCTCGGCGGGCGTATCTTCCAGCGACTTTCCGTCGTTTCGGGGCTTCCACAGCTGCAAATGGCCGAATGGAATCATATCCAAGTCGGTCCAGAAGCCGTCCCCGCCGAAGGCGCCAAAGGCATTCCATGCTTCGAATGCCTTGTCGAGATCGGCACGGTTGTCCCAAATATCGCGTGTTGTCCGCAGCATGTTCGCCTTCTTATAGGACGTCATATACTGCGGCGAAGTCTGCCCGCCGGGCGATAAACTAAGGAGCATCGGCCGGCCAGATTTTTCGATTGCCTTCGCGATCGCCTCGATTTCTCGGGGATAGCCCGTAATGTCGTCGGCTTTGATGAAGTCGACGCCCCAGCCGGCCAGCATGGCGATCAGGCCGTCGTAATATGCCTGCGCGCCGGGATGGTCCATATTAACGCCGTAGTTGTAGGGGCACCAAGTACAAGTATCTTCGACATCGGCAATATCAGACGCTCGGTAAGATGTGCCGAGAATCGGCAGATTCTGAGCAACGGCCTTACGCGGGATGCCGCGCATAAGATGCAGACCGAATTTCAGTCCCAGCCCGTGGACCCGATCGATTAACCGCCCTAGCCCAACCGGAAAATAACACCTCGACGGTTGATATCGCCCATAGCGATCCAGGTTCACATCCTCAGCATGTCTAACGATTGGGTACCGACTGCCGGGAGCGATCGCATACTCCGCGAACCAGCCGTTGTCCACGACGAAATATTCATAGCCTGCCGGTTTCAACCGCTCCGCCATGACCTCTGCGTTGCGGAGCAGCGCATCCTCGGAAGCCGCGCAGCCATAGCAGTCGAAGCTGTTCCAGCCGAGCGGCGGCCGCGGAGAGAGGCGCCGCAGTCGCGCCATTTCGGGATACGCGATGCCGGCGGCTTCGTTATCGTCCATGCTCTACCACTCCTTTCTGCCGGACGGACGACCGGATTCACGCTCCCGCGATTCTCGGCATCGGCATCGGTTCCTTGCCGAGCTCCGCCCAAGCGAATCTTAGCAGCAGATCCGTCTTCAGCGCTGCATGTGCCGGATCGTCCCAAAGGTTCCGCACCTCCTGCGGATCTTCGGCCAAATCAAAGAGCTCCCCATACGTCCGGTTATAATAGACGGTCAGCTTATACCGTTCATTTACATACGTCTTCAAATGAATTGTCGACGGCTCGTGGTGGTTCTCGCAAAGCACATGATTCCTAGCGCCTTCTCGTTCCCCGCTCCATACCGCGCTTTGGTCGACTCCGGTCATAGACCTCGGAATTGGCAGGCCTGCGAAGCCGAGAACCGTCGGTGCGAAATCCACGAGTGACTGAAGCGACGCGGATTTCCTGCCCGCTGGCACCTGGCCCGGATAGCGTACGATCATCGGCACGCGGAGCAGGCCCTCGTAATGGAACGGCCCTTTGGCAATGAGGCCGTGCTGGCCGAACAGATGCCCGTGGTCGGACGTGAACACAACGAGGGTGTTTTCCGCCAGACCGAGCTCATCGAGCCGGTCTAAGATCTGTCCGATATATTTATCCATCAGGCTCGTCATCCCATAGTAGACGGCGATGTCCTTTCGCAGCTTCTCGCCGTCATGCCGATGGGAGCGGAAGCCGTGCATCCCGAACCTCGTTTCCGCATAAGCGGAGAAATCCGGAGCCTCCTCTCTTGCCAGCCGGAAATGCGGCGGATTTGCCTCGTGTTCCCCATCACGCTTAGACGGAAGCGTCAGCTGCAGCGGATCATACATCGTATCCCATGGCTCCGGCACCAGATACGGGGGATGGGGATCAAAGAAGCTGGCCCATAGGAAGAAGGGTTTCTCCTCTTCGGCATACTTCTTCAATCGTTCATTCGTTCGCTCCGCGATCCAAGCGTCGTAATGGTACGCTTCGGGGATCGGCCAATGATGCCGGGCCTTCGGATCCATCGTGCCGGTCGGCGGCCGGAAATAGTCCCGCCAATTCGCGAAGCCCTTCTCCTCGAGCCATAAGGCGTAATGCTGCCCCGCATGCGCTTCGTTCGTATGGTTGCGGGCGAGCTCCACATGCCGGAAGCCGTAGAAGGGCTCATCGAACGTCCGCCAGAATGCCAAATCCTGCAGCAGCGGATAAGCTTCCAATGAAGGGAATTCTTCCGTGGATGCGAGCGGCTGAAAATGCGCCTTTCCGACGAGCACCGTCTCGTACCCGGCGCTCAGGAAATCCTCGCCCACTGTATGTGCGTCCTCGGACAGCTTCGTCCCGAGCGTCCAGGCGCCGTGTTGACTCGGATACTGCCCCGTAATAATGGAGCTTCGCGTCGGCGTGCAGGTCGGGTTAGGGCAATACGCCCGGGTGAACGCAGTGCCTTCGCGGACGAGCCGGTCAAGATTCGGCGTGGAAATCTCCGGGTTGAAGGCGCCGATCGTGTTCCAATGCTGCTGATCGCTTGTAATGAGCAAAATATTCGGCTTGCGGCTCACGTTTCGCCACCTCTCATCCGCATTATGGTTTTAATTGCTTGTAATCGTCCTGCGTATAATCTTTCGAGGCATCCCAGTTCGGGAACGTAAAGTCGTCACGGCTGACATTCGTGCCGGCGCCACTCACTTTTGCGATGGCGTCGTCAAGCCCTTTGTTCAACTTCTCGTCGTATGCTTGAAGCAGCTTCGCGATATCCTTCTCGCTTTGCGCGCCGATCAGTACTGACTGAAGAATGTCACTGTAGGCCGGTTTGATTTTCGGCTGGGTGAGACTCCCCATTTCCACGATCACCTTTGCCGTCTGCGGATTGCGAATGGCGTTGTCCGGCCGCAGCTTCAACTCGGATTGATGCAGCTGCAGGAACGTATCGAACTCCGGATAAGGATAGAGCGATTTGTTCTCGTTGATGGTCGCAATCGGCGTCAAGGCAACGCCGCTGTGCAAATACTTCTCGTAGAACAACGGGGAGGCTAACCCTTTCTCGATGAACTCCCCCGCTTCCTTGGCATGCTTCGAGCTTGACGAAATCAGATAACCGCTAGGATCGGAAGATACATAGAAGTAAGTCGGTTTGCTGCCGTCCTTCGTCGGAACGGAGGCCAGGCCCAGCTGAATGTCCGGCGAATCCCGTTTGACGATCCACATCCGGGCACGGCCGTCGATCAGGAAGGCGGCCGTGCCTTGGCCGAACAGCGCGCTTGCTTCCGTGCTCTTCAACGTGTAGGAAGAAGGCAGAATGCTGCCGTCCGCTTTGAGCTGCGTCAAGTAATTGAACGAGTCGACGATCGCGCTTGAGCTGTATTCATAACGCCCCGTCTTATAATCGAAGCCGCTTGCTGCCTGCGGGTCGATTCCGCCGGCGAGCGATCCGACGAACTTTGTGATGCCGGAGGAATCACCCTTCTCACCGCCGCCGAATACGAGCCCGAAGACATCGCCTTTCCCTTTTTCGGTAACGGTTTTGGCCGCCGCGCGCAGTTCATCCCATGTCGTCGGCGGCTTCTCAGGGTCGAGTCCCGCCGCTTTCAACACACCTTTGTTGTAATACAGGATGGATCCCAGCTGCGGGCCGGTCAGCGGCCACGAATACGTCTTGCCGTCGATTACGTTGACTCCCTCCGCGAAGGAAGCTGCGGTAAACTGCTTTTTCCAATCCTCTGACACGAGACCGTCGTAAGGCAGCGCCCAGCCGTTCGACACGATCGTTCGGATATCCGTATCCTGCGGCGTCTGAAAAATATCCGGCAGCTCGCCGGAGGTCGCCGCTGCCTGAACGGCCGTATTGTACTCCGACCAAGGCATATATCGCGCTTCGACGCGGATATGGCCTTTGTTCTGTTCGTTGAATTCTTTAACCATCTGCTGGCCGGGACTCGCGTCACCTTTTAGGAAATCGCTGGCGCCCCACAGCGTCACGACCGTTTCGCCGCCATCGGCGCCGGCATTCTTCGTTCCTGCGTTAGTAGTACCAGTCGCTTTGTTACCAGTATCATCCGCCTTATTGCCGCTGTCGGAGCAGCCGGCAAGCGCGACCGATGCCCCCAACAAGATTACGCCCGTCAACTGAAATCCTCTTTTGCTCATGACTCCAACCTCCTGAAATAATAGCCGCCTTCTAGCCTTTTACGGCCCCTGCGACCCCTTCGATAAAATACCTCTGCAGCAGCATATAAACGGCCAAGATCGGAATCAGCGATATACTCGCCGCCGCGGCGAAACCTGTCCAATCCATCGTGTTCTCGCCCGCGAACTGGAACATGCCGACGCCGAGTGTCCTCAGCTCCGGTTTGCTCAGCGTGAAGACGAGCGGCATTAGGAATGCGTTCCACGTCCACATGAATTGCATGATTGCTGTCGTGGCGATCACCGGCTTCGCCAGCGGCAGCATGATCGTCGCGAACGTCCGGAAGAATCCGCTGCCGTCGATTTCCGCGGACTCCTCGAGCTCCTTCGGAAGTCCCCGGAAGTAGGCGACGAAGAGCAGAATAAATAACACATGCCCGCCACCGGCCTCGGCCAGAATAACACCCCAAAGCGAATTGTTCAGCCCGAGCGCATTCACGAGCGAATAGACCGGAATGATTGTATAGCCTTTGGGCATGAACATCGTGGCAGTCACTGCGGAAATAAACGCAATCCGTCCGCGAAACCGAAACCTGCCTACCGCATAGCCCGTCAAGGCGCACACGGCCAATATGAGGACTACAACACAAACCGTCACGATCACGGTGTTCCAAAAATAAACCGAGAAATGTGCCGTTTCCCACGCCCGCTCGTAGTTGCCGAATTGAAGCTTTTTCGGCAGCAGCGTTATACCCGACGATATATATTCGTTCGTCGTTTTCAGCGACGCCGTCAGCATCCAAATAAACGGATAAATCCAGACGATGCCAGCTGCGATCAAGATGAGATGAAGCAGCAGTCTCGGCCCGCGCCATCGTTTTCTTTGCATACGTTCAATCTCCTTTCAAAACGACTTCTGACTTTTGCGTCCGCCCGCCAAGCGGACGAACAACCCCAGCACGATCGAAATGACCATGATGACGATACCGTACAGTACACCCGCAGCCGATGCGAAGCCGACCCTTGCCTCCCCGCTTCCCGAGAAGGCGTACCGGTAAATGTACACGTCAACCATATCGGTCTTGAACGCCGGTCCGCCACCCGTCATCGTCTGAACCAAATCGAACACGTGCAGCGCATTGACCGCAGACATGAGGACAATCACACTTCCGACTGGCAGCAGGAGCGGAATCATAATGTAACGGAATAACTGGAATGATGTAGCTCCATCGATCCGCGCCGATTCGAACAGCTCCTTCGGCAGCGATTGAATGCCCGCAAGCCAATAGACCATTTTCATGCCAAAGCTCTTCCAGATACCGACGATCACAACGATGATGAACGCCGTGTCCACCGAACCAAGCCAGTCAACGGACTGCGAGATCAATCCGGCCTTCAGCAGCACTTCTATTGAATAATCCCTTGTATGCACCGAACACGAAGCGCATGACGAGGCCGACGACAGCCGTCGTCGTCACGACCGGCAGGAAGATGACGGTACGATAGATGATTTTCCCTTTTAGCCATTCGGCATTCAGGAGGAGCGCCGCTAGAAGTGCGAGCGGCACCTGGATGAGTACAAGCCACATCATGAACAGAAGACTGTTACGAAAAGCGTTCCAAAAGATCGGGTCCTTCAGCGTCTCCACAAAATTATCGAAGCCGACGAATTGCTTAAGCGGACCGTAGCCATTCCAATCAAAGAAGGCATATACGTAGCTCATTGCAATTGGATAAACCGTGAACAAGAGAAACAATGCCAGCTGGGGTGCGATGAAAGCCAAGCACCATAGCTCTTTGCGCAGTCGGTAATGTATCTTCGGCACCCGACCGGATCGCTCCGTTTCGGCACCCGTTTCATCGCGAGCGGAGATCAATGCTCCCATTTCCAAGCCTCCTTCGATATCCGCGCCCTACGCATCCGCCGCACAGCGAAAGCCCATATTGCCCGTAGAGCTATCCGGTGTGTTAGAGCTGCGTGCGGCCACCCGGTACCGGTTGCAGTATGATTTGTGACAGAGATAGGATCCTCCGCGCATGACTCGGTTTGCGCCCGAAGCAGGACCTTGGGGATTCATGCGGCTACCCGGCACCTCCGCGGGCTGTGCGGTGAACCAGTCGCTGCACCATTCCCAAACGTTTCCGACCATGTTGTACAAACCGTAGCCGTTCGGAGGAAAAGAACGTACCGGCGCGGTACCAGCATAGCCGTCGGAAGCGTGGTTCTTGTCCGGAAACTTGCCCTGCCAAATGTTGCATCGGTGCTCTCCATTCGGCTTCAGCAGGTCGCCCCACGGATACCTCTTCTGCGCGAGCCCGCCTCGTGTGGCGAATTCCCATTCCGCTTCCGTCGGTAACCGTTTCCCTGCCCACTTCGCATAAGCTGTGGCATCGTTCCACGAAACGTGGACGACGGGATGATTGAGACGATCGTCGATTCGTGAGTCCTCGCCTTCCGGTTTGCGCCAGCTTGCGCCGCTAACAGCCAACCACCAGGGAACGCCCGGCGCCGGCCTTGCAGCCGTTTTCGCAGCCTCCGTTGCGAACAGGTGAAAGACAAACGACCAGCCGAACTGCTCCGCTTCCGTGATGAAACCCGTCGCCTCCACGAATGATGCGAATTCCGCATTTGTGACGGCGCAGGCATCTATATAGAAGGGGGATAACTTAACCGGTCGTATCGGGCCTTCACCGTCTTGCGGAAATCCTTCCTCGTCATCCGTACCCATGAGAAATTCGCTGCCGGGCAAATAAACCATGTCTTTCCTAAGCAGCCCGCGGACGAGCGGCATTGCATCTGACGCCGAAGCGGCCCGTGCCGTATCGATGTCTGCTTCTACCGCAGCTGCCGTTTCGTTCCTTGGTGCTGTGCAGCAGCAGGATGGCTTGCGATCAAATACCATATTTCCGAAACTCCTTTCATGCGAGGGCTCGTTCGGTAACGCAAAAAAAGACATACCACGGGAACACAAGAAAGTCCCTAGGCATGTCTCCGGCGGTCCGGTCGACAAGCGACGTTAATGCAATTGATAATTCAAATTCCAATAAGTTTACTTGGTTATCATTATGTTTTGTATCATACCTCTATCCTCCATTAGGTGTCAAGTTTATTTTGGCGTTTTGTTTAATTAAACTTCGCACACTAGAATTTTATAAATCGGAATTCTTTTGAGGATATCATGCTGTCTGCCGACAAGTGACAGAAAGGTGCGTCATATCGAACAATCTAAGAGAGCCTAAGGATGTTGGCCGGTGAACTAGGTGATCTTAATATTGGAGAAGTCACTTTACAGCTGAGCTGCAAGGCACACGACTTCGTTCCTATGACATCTCCTCCCTTTTTCTTCTTAGATCAAACCGATTTTGCTCTTGCAACGTTATCTAGTATAGGAGAGTTTAGAGCCCCCCAAAAATAATGGAATGAACCGAACTAATTATGATATCAAATGAAAATGATTATTATTCTCGAAAGGGTGTGAATGAATGTTTTTGAAATTTTTGAAGGAAAATGTCTATGCTTCCTATGTTCTAACCGTTCTCCGGTTATATGTTGGTTGGAAGTGGTTAGATGCCGGGTGGGGGAAAACCACGCAAGGAAATTTTGATGCCACGGGTTTTCTAAAGGGGGCACTTAGTAAAGCAACCGGTGAAAATCCAGCTGTTCAATCCTGGTGGGCTGGTTTTCTAAAAGGCTTCGCAATTCCTAATAATGACTTATTCAATATTCTTATCCCTTGGGGTGAACTATTCGTTGGGTTGGGACTTATTTTTGGTACTTTTACTACACTTGCTGCTTTGATGGGGGCTGTTATGAATTTCTCTTACATGTTCTCCGGATCTATCAGCACGAACCCACAGATGGTTTTGGTTGAAGTTCTCATTCTTGTCGCTGGCTTTAATGCGGCAAAAATCGGATTGGATCGTTGGTTAATTCCATACATAACTAATAGATTTACACCAAAAAAAGATCAAAGAGAATCATCGCTGCAATCGTCAGCTCCGTAAAGTAACTAAAACTAAAAATGGCTTATCCATCAGACGATGCTTTGCGAAAGATCATTTATCTCGCCACAATCGATTCATACCAAAAATGGACTATACCGCTTCGAAGATTTTTAAGAATACTCCCTTTAAATGAACGAAGGGCCACCATGCGGTAGCCCTTCGTTCATTGAACTCGTGTCCCGTCCCTCGGTTTTAAGTGTTTATCTCACATATACTCACTCATTCGCTCTATTAAAAAGTTATGTTATCGAAAAACAATCATTTCCAGGGGTTTTTCAGTACATAACTTATCTTGGACAAAACCGCTACCGCGGTGGTAAAACCACTAAACCCTCCATTTTGATGGTAATTAATACTGCTTTCTGTGTATCTGTTTGTACCCTAACATTTACTATGCAGTTCTTCTGCTGCTATTAAATTTTAAGGAGAAATCAGAATGGACAACAAAGAACAAGTATTACTACGAATGAAGGAAGACATTCAGTTTCGAGGGTTGTCGCAAAATACACTGGAGAGCTATACCCTACATGCACGAATTTTTCTTGAGTACAGCAACCGCCCAGTGAATCAGTTAAATACAGACGATATACGCAATTTCTTATGGTATTTGATTAATGAGAAAAAAGCTTCGCCTGGAACTGTGAATTCGTACAGTGCAGCCATTCGTTTTCTCTTTGCCGTAACGTTGAATCGTACGTTGAACTATCTTCAGATTCCACGTCAGAAAAAGCGTAAGACTCTTCCAGAAGTGTTAACAAGAGAAGAAGTGTTCTCCATTATAGAGAGTTGCGAAAATATCAAACATAAGGCCATACTGATGGTTATCTACAGCTCAGGTCTACGTGTAAGTGAAGCCGCGACACTCAAAATCCAGCATATTGATTCGAAAACGATGCGCATATTTATAGAGTATGGTAAAGGAGGCAAGGATCGCTATACCCTGCTGTCGGAAGCTTGCCTTTATGTTTTACGTGAATATTAGAAGGCATATCGCCCGGATCATTCCGAAGGCTGGCTTTTTCTTGGAACGTACAGCGCATCCCATATTACCTCCAGAGGCATAATGTCTGCTTTTAATGAAGCAGTAAAAAGAACCAATATTACAAAAAAAGTGTCCATTCATACGCTGCGTCACTCCTTTGCAACACATTTGATTGAAGATGGTGCCACGCTATTACAGATTAAGAAATTGCTTGGACATGCCAGTATCCAGTCCACGACAATCTATTTGCACCTTGCTAATGTCACATCAGGCCTTAAAAGCCCTCTTGACAACTTACCCGCGTACTGTAGTTCAGAGGTTTCTTCACATGGCTGAATTACAAGATATTTTTGCTCAGCATGGGGCAGCTTTTCAACTCAACCATCGCCTTTTGCCCAATCAACGGAAAGTCATCCGAGCGGTTCAAGTCTGCAGAACTTCTGCTTTAGGCGGACATGTGGATGAGTGCGACGAATGCAGTTTTACGCGCATTTCTTATAATTCCTGTCGGAATCGCCATTGTCCTAAATGCCAAACGCTAAATAAGGAACGCTGGATTGAAGCCAGGAAAGACGACTTACTGAATGTCGGTTATTTTCATGTTGTTTTTACCATTCCTGATCTGTTAAATCCGATTGCTTATCAAAATCCAAGGATTGTTTATAATATTTTATTTAAGGCCGTTGCCGAAACCTTATCTGAGCTTTCCGCTGACACTAAGTATTTAGGAGCGCAAATTGGTTTTACCTCGATCCTCCATACTTGGGGACAAAACCTGATGCACCATCCTCATATTCATTGTATTGTGCCAGGTGGAGGCCTTAATTCTTCCGGCAAGTGGGTGAGCGCAAGAAAAAAGTTCTTCATACCGGTTAAGGTTTTATCAAGAAAATTTAGGGGTAAGTTTTTATATTACCTTAAACAGGCCAAGCTTGTGTTTTATGGCACCATTTCTGATTTGAAAAATCCCTGCAGGTTTCATGACCTCCTATCATTGCTTTATCAAAAAGAATGGGTGGTCTACTGCAAGCCTCCCTTCAAAAACGCTGGCTGTGTTGTTGAATATCTCGGAAGGTATACGCATCGTGTTGCGATTTCGAATAACCGTATCGTAAAGCTTGAAGATGGTTTGGTTACCTTCAAGTGGCGTGACTATAAGGATAGCAATAAACAGAAAGAGATGAGCGTAACAGCAGATGAATTTACTCGCCGTTTTCTGATTCATGTGCTGCCTACTGGATTGACGAGAATACGACATTATGGTTTGTTAAGTCCCAGAAATAAAGCAACGAAGCTCAAACTTTGTAAAAAGCTTACGAATACTAAATTGAATGATCCGCCAAAACCAAAGTTGACCACCCTTGATTTTTTAAAAAAGCTGACGGGTAAAGATTTCACCATCTGTCCTTGCTGCGGTATTGGCCATCTCGGTAGAGCTTCGCCAGAACAGGTAATTGCATAATGTTTTTCAAATGCCTCTTTATTGGGGAGGGGGAAACTGTGTCTAATCAAGCATTTTTGATTTACATGAGCTCTTATTTTTACGCTGTAACATCTTCGGTTTGAATAAGTTAGTTTCCAAGAGCAGAATGAAAATCTTTATTTCCCCATAGTGCTAACCCACCGCGTTTTCGTCCAAGAAAATTATCCAAAGTCAAGCTCCCGTATCTCGGAGAGCTTTTTTTGCGTAGTTGACTTCGGATAATTTGCTATTCATTATGTACTGAAAAGCCAAAGGACTGGTTCGCCGCTGCCATTCGTACTATCGTTCCTAGTTACTTTAATAAGCAGTAAAGGATAATCTGTTATACCCGAGCATATCTTTACGTCTGTAAGCACCGAGCATTAGTCCGACTGATGCCAGCTCAATCATCGTACCGGAGCTCCAATTCATAATCGGCAGCGTCATCCCAGTATAGGCAGCAGCCCTGCACACATCAGCAAATTCCATATTGTATTGCACTAGCGTTCCCCGTCAGTTCAGTGAGGGGTTAATTTACGATCGCCAAATCTCTGTCCTCCCATTTGAGCCACTGATGCACAATACTAAGTCTAGCTTCAGTACTTCGGTCGGAGTACCAGCATTGTCCTTCTTTCCATTCCGGGGTTGGCGGGAAACTTAGACCCGTGATTGCCTCCAGTGCTTCGCAAGCCGCTCCAAATGTCGAGACACTTTGATCTAAAGCATCATTCATTAAGCCTAATATCAATGGATTCACAAACCGGATGTTTTTGTTTTGTGTTGCCAGTTTCATTGTACAGTACCTGATATTAGGATCCGCGTCTGTGAATAATCTGATTAGTTCATCAGTGAACTCTTCCCAATTGTTTGGCAAATTATTAAGTACATGAAGAGCTGCCATTCTAACATATTTGCTCTCATCTTTCAGCAAGGAATGCAGTTCGGTGATTAACGATATATCCGGGATTGTTGACAAACGAAGTATTGAAGCAGCACGCACTTGATAAGCAATGTGCCAAGTAAACGTACGGAGTTGGTTAACAATTTCTGCTGCATCCGCCTCGATATTTGAAGATAACACAGCTTCATATCCTAAGCCTTCCTTATCGTCCCCAAGTACTGCAAGTTGCTCGGTCACCTTTTTTTGTTTCAAGATCTGAAAATGATCGAATGTAGATAAGGGTTTGGATTGTTTTTGATGAGAAAATTCAAAATCCATAGCAGCAGCAACGTTGATTAATCCAGAATGTAACGAGTCCCATAGTGGGTTGGTATAGCAACTTTCCAACATTGTCACCCTCACCTGGGAAGCAGTCCATTCCGGATGAGCCTGCCAGATACAAGCGGCAGCACCTAAAATGATTGGTCCTGAAAAAGAGGTTCCTTCGGTCCTGGCGTAACCATATGGGAGTTCGTCGTATGGTGCAGTAAAATGATTCATACGTTCTGCTTCCGACACAAATGGCATTGGTAATACAATGTTTTCAGCCGGAGCAAGTATCTCCGGGACCCATTTTCCCTCAAATGTGATGCCGCTACAGCAATGGTATGGGTTTGCGTCTTGAATATCCCCATTCTCAGGAACGATAACACCTCCGACTGAAAGGACTGAGGGAGAAGAAGCAGGTCCATCGCAAGTCAACTCCTTCGTGTTACCTACGGAAGAAACAATTAAAAGACCATCCTCTGCTAATTCTTCACAGAGCACGCGAATCGGATCCGCTTGCCAAGGTAGGAGTCCAGTATCACGGGCTGAAACCACAGTTAATACAACGCCACGAATTTCATATTTACCCCAGTTAAGTTTCAGCCAACTTAGAGCTCTACCAATTTTTGTGTCTATATCATCAGCTGTATAAAACGAACCCGTTTGAAGAAGGAAGAGATTCGCCTCTGGAGCCGATCCGCAATAATGGCCACTAGAAAGTTCACCTGAACCGGCGGCAGCTGCGGCAGTCCACAATCCGTGTAGGCCTTTGCTCCAAGGTCCTTCGTCTTGTTTCATGATCTGGGGTTCAGCATTTGAATCAGAAGTGTTTACGGTATAAGTATTACGACGTTCGTTTGTTACAATATCCGGGTGGTGTGGGAAACGACTATCTATTACAGCAATGTTAATGCCCTTTCCAGTAAGGTGCTTCGGCATATTCAAAAACGCCCTTATCGGTGGCCAAGACATAAGATTCCTCCTCAATTGATCAATTGGATGAATCAGAACCGCCGTTAACTAACGAAGAGCGGTGCAATGTAAAAACGGCTGGTTGAGTAGCCGCAATTCCACTATCATGTGCCGTTAGCTTAAATATTACCTGTGTAATTCCAATGATGTACCCCATGTAATCTTGATTACAGGTTTGGTTTGTAATTCCAATGGAACAACAAAATTCTCATTGTCAAACACTAAAATCAAGCTTTCGAAATCTTTTAACTGTTTAATAAAAAGGTTTTGAATGTTCTCCAAGAAGAAATTGCTTATTTCATCTTCCCCAAGGTACAATTTTATCTGTCCGCATCGACTTGCTTCCTCAAAATCAAATTCAACCCTTAGATTATTTCGAGTTATATGGAAGGAAACAGTCGTATATTGCCAAGGTACTCCTTCATCAACAAATTTTGCGTCACACTCAAAAAGGTACTCTAATTCATAAAGTTCAGGGGTTCTGATTGTTTCCACCACCGCTTCAATCAAATTCAATACTTCCATATTATCATGAACTCATGCCTAGTCCTTATTACGTTATAATGCCAGTTAGCTTAAGCCCTCATCAGGACATCAGTATATAACCGGTGCCTTTCCTCATGCTATTCCGCCCTCGATTTTAAGGCTTCGACCATGGAAATCCGAAGGATTTTCTTTTTGCTCAAAGCTTTGGACAACTCGAAAATCAGGTAAATAATCACAAATCCTACAGCCACGTATACGTAATTTACCTTCACCGGCATAATAAAGCTCGTAGTCTCAGCTATGGATCGATACATCGCCTTCAAGGAGGATAGCAGCAGCGGCACGCCAAGGATAAAGCCCAGCACGACGATAATAGTGGAGCTGTTCAAAATAAGGGAATATACTTCTTTTTTCCTGTAGCCCAACACCTTCATCAAAGAGATGTTTTCCTTATTTTCTTCGATGATCAGGGAAGTTACGATGTAGATCACGATAAGTCCGATGATGAAGGACATTAAGGATATGGCACCTAGCATCGCCTGCATCGGCTGTGTCAAAGAGGCGAACGCCTCTTGAAGCTCATCGGCGGTCGATGAGCTCAGCAGCGCTTCTTCAGGCACATTCAGCGCATCCTTGCTCCATATTCCCAGGTAGCTATCCGACGGATACCCGACCATTTCATTAAACGCAGCAAGAGGCATATATACATATTCGCCGATATAACTGTCTGCTATCTCATCAACCGTAACGGTGTACGTTCTTGAATCCAGCTTGCCCATCATCTCGATCGTTTCATGAGGCTTAATGTTCAGCCGGTCCGCCAGCGGTTTGGTGACGATGACCTTGTCGAAAGCCAAGGGGTCGCCGTCTGCGTTTTTGAACGAAAGCGATTGGGAACCCGGACTTACTCCGTAGACCGAGAAGCTTTGCTTATCGACCGCATTTTGCGTAAAGGGCGCGAACGAGAACGCTTCTCCTCCGCCCATCGCATCTCCTTGCTGCAGCGAGTTGAATACATATTCATGCTGATATTTGAATGCCTCTTCATAAGTGTCCTTCAGCAAGAAATCCATAGAACTCTTCAAGGTGAATCCCAGAAGCAGAAGCATCGTGGCAAGCATAACCCCAAGCAGGAGAAAGATGCTTCTCGGTATGCTTCTCAGTTGCTCCCGGAGTTTAAATTTCGTAGCGAATTTAAATTTGTTCAGCTTCAGTCTTTTTTCCACAAAGCCGACCTTGCGCTTCTCCCCTCCCCCTCTCATGAGCTCGATCGGAGAATGGGTCAAAGACTTGCGAATAACTAGATAAACGCTTGCCAGCAGCAAAACAATCGGCAATAACAGACTGACCGCGATATGCGTCGCGTTGAAGCTTACGGAGTCGATCGGAATATTAAAATAGCCGATCATGAAATCAAGCATCGGACTTAATGCAGCCGCCCCCAGCGCCGTTCCGACTACACCGCCTATGATTGCGATTATTAACGGATACCTGAGATAATGCTTCATGATTTCCGATTTTCTGTAGCCTTGCGCATATAGGGTCCCGATAATGACGCCTTCCCTCTTGAGCATTCTGCGCATGACTACTGCCGCTAAAATGCATGTAAGCAGCAGATCGCGACCGGCATAGCGGCCCCAACGGATTTCATGTTTTCCAACTTGCTGGTGACCAAGGTAACCCTCGGATTCTCTTCGATGCCGATCCATTTCAGAATGACGACATTTTCGTTTTTCAAGGAATCCTTCAATTCAGCCAGCTTGCCGTCCACATTGTTCCGGTCGCCGGCAACCTTCACGCTGTAAAAGCTGCTGTCCGTGTTAAAGCTGGCATAATCGTCTCTGCCGATTACCGCAATCCCGAAGCTGCCGGGAGCGTTCAGTACATCGGTTTCTTTCTTCAACGGATAAATATAGTTCGGAAGCGACATAAATCCTGACACGGTAAATTGGTGATCGCGAACACTAACCGTATCGCCGATCTTAATATCATTGGCCTTGGCGTAAGCGGGGTCGAGCAGCATATCGCTGCCAGATAACGTCCGTCCTTTGATAACCGCATACTTGTTGACCTTGGTCGTTTCGGCGAATACTCTCAGCGTCTTTTCCTTGGTAACGGCGTAGTCAAATGATTCGCCCTCTTCAATGATCATGCCGAACTGCGATTCGAGCTCCGGAATATTGTTCAGCTTCTTGTCGGTTATAAAGCTTGCGTCTTCCTGTACATAATCCTTCTCGAAAGCGGAAGCGCCGTCGCTTGTAATGGCGCCAAGCTGATTAAACAATGTGTACAGCATGCAGCTGATCGCAATGAGCACCAACGAACCGAAATATTGGGCCTTGCTTTCCAGCATCGTCCTTCTCACCTTTTTGTTAATGACCATTACCATTCAATCCTCTCCGCGGGAACAACGGTCTCGTTAACGTTTTTCTCAATAACTTCCCCGCTTCTTACTTTATAGACCCGATTCGCCATCGCACTAATCGCCGTATTGTGGGTAATCATCAGAATCGTCGTGCCATAATCCTTATTGATTTGCTGCAGCAGCTTTAGAATATCCCTCGACGTATTGAAGTCCAGCGCTCCCGTAGGCTCATCGCACAAAAGCAGGTTCGGGTTTTTGACGACCGCTCTTGCAATGGATACCCTTTGCTGTTCGCCGCCGCTCAATTCTCTTGGAAATCTGGATTTCTTATCCAGCATTCCTACCGCCTTCAGTACTTTATCTATCTCTAAAGGCGACTTGCTAATATTCGA
This sequence comes from Paenibacillus solisilvae, assembly GCF_042656405.1. Classification (NCBI taxonomy): domain Bacteria; kingdom Bacillati; phylum Bacillota; class Bacilli; order Caryophanales; family Paenibacillaceae; genus Paenibacillus; species Paenibacillus solisilvae. The sequence continues at coordinate 125,291 of NZ_JBHSOW010000040.1, forward strand.
AACGATTTCCACGTTTTCCCCCACCGTTAAGTTAGGGATCAGATTGTAAAATTGAAAAATAAAGCCAACATGTTCTCTTCTATATTCCACCAGTTGATTATCATCGAGTCCGGTTACATCGATCCCGCCTACAGTCACTTTGCCGGAATTTGCGCGGTCAATCCCTCCAAGTATATTAAGCAAAGTCGATTTGCCCGACCCTGACGGACCGAGAATAACCCCGACCTCTCCCTTATCAAGTTCCATTCCGACCCCTTTTAACACGGTCGTGCTCACTTCGCCGGTTTCATAGCTCTTCTTTACATTATCCAAATGCACAAACATTTCACTTCACTCCCATTCCGTTCAATATCAATTCGAAAATCGATTTCAGCTTTTTTCTGTAAACCTCAAGATATTCGTCCGAAAACGCAGTTTCACTGAGTCGTGCCTGATTGAGGAACTTTTCTTTAAAACGCATCGATGCGCCTAACAGAAACATAAGAAGCATTTCGTCATCGATGTCCGTTCGAAAATAACCGTTTTTCTGGCCGTCTTTAATCAACTTTAGAAGAAAATCTTCTGAAGTCTTGAGCATCGCTTTCCTGGATTCTGCGGCAACAGGATTGAATGTACCGAGCATCACTTCTTGCATGAATAAAGCGGCTTCTTTCTCCTCTTTCAGTTGAATCCATCCCTGGTCCAAAGTCATGTTCAGGACATCAAAAAAATTGATGTCTTTTGTTTGAAACAGCATGGAGTTGCTGTCTATCTTCATGAATAGCTCCATTGTCCAGTGTACCGAATACAAGAAAAGTTCCTTTTTATTCTCAAAATATTGATACATGCTTCCTTTAGCGACGCCGGCATTTTTGGCGATTTCACCAATATTCCCGCTCTCGTAACCATGGGTTAAAAATTCGTGAATGGCTGCTCTCATCACTTTTTCTTGTTTTTCTAGACTCAAGTTTATAAAGGTTTCTTTCGGCATCCCTTCACCCCTTCAATGATCAACAGAACACAATAAGAACCAAAAAATATGACCGATGAGTCACATGACTCGTTAGTCATATTATGCTCTTACATTTTTTCCCTGTCAATAAGAATCGCGCGGCTTTATTGACAGGCTGCGGTTTACATAAGTAATTAAGCACGAAAAAAAGAATGAATCCGTTTAATACCGTTATGAAGATATATCTTACTTTTCAAACAAGGTACTTAACTTAAAATATTACCTTGACACTCATAGTAGTATATCGTATCATGTGAATATGGAGGTGATGATATGAGCGAGAACAAAATCACATCCGACCTGCTTCGCGGACATACGGATACCATGATTTTACGGCTCTTGTCCGAAGCTGACCGCTACGGATACGAAATTGTCAAGCTGATTGCCGAGCGCTCGGGCGGCGAATATGAATTAAAGGAAGCTACGATGTACTCCAGCGTCAGACGTCTTGAGACAGACGGCGATATTGAGTGGTATTGGGGCGATGAATCTCAGGGCGGACGACGCAAGTATTTTAGGATAACCGAGAAGGGCAAGGGTGCTTACGCCCGCAACAAAAGCAACTGGGAGTACTCAAAGCGCGTGCTTGAAAACTTATTATAAGGAGATGGATGTTATGAATCAGAAATTGACCAACTATTTGAACGGCGTTTTCGCACCGTACGATGGGGTAAAAAGCGTCACCGAATTAAAGGTTGATCTGCTCTCCGATTTGCAGGAGCGGTTCCGTGAACTCAAAGCCGAAGGCAAGGATGATGAAGCCGCTTTTGAGATGACCATCGACAGCATCGGCGACATTGAGCAAACGGTACTGGAGGTCGCCAACCTCTCCCGTTCGCTGGAGCGGCAGGTGGTGACAAACTTTGGCGCGAGTAACCTGACGCAGAGCGACTTTGCGGGCGTTATTGCTCATAAGGGACAATTTAATGCCAGCGCGTTACGCGGTTCCGACTTTGCGGGCGCAGACTTGACCGGAAGCTCATTTAAGAGCAGCGACGTACGTGAAGCCAATTTTGACGGCTCGAATCTGACCGACTGCAGCCTATCCGCCAATGACCTTTCCAATGCGAGCTTCAATAAATCGATCCTTGTACGCACCAACTTCAGCATATCGGGGCTGGACGGAGCAAAATTCACAGGCGTAAAACTGACCGACGTCACGCTAACCAAGATCGACCTTAGAAAAACAATCTTTGAAGGTTGTATCTTTGACGGCGTGATCTTCAAAGATTCCGACCTGAGCGGTCTGCGTCTTGACGGGCAAACCTTTATTGGCGTCAAGTTTGACAAGTCGGCAGTGAACGATGTTTCGTTTAGGGGCGCTACACTCAAGAATGTGTCTTTTCAGGCGTTTTTTTCCTTGACCAATAAGTATTACCGTGGTATCAAAACCATCTGCTTTGACGGCGCGACGATGGATAAGCTGACCTATGCTGCGCTTAAAGGCATGGGGGCCGCTTTGTCCAAGGTTACAGTCATTTAAGGGAGGTCATCAAATGCAACCCGTGCAAACCAAGTCCATTCAAGTAAAAGGTCTGCAAAAGTCCTACAAGCAGCATCAAGTCCTAAAGGGCGTAGATTTCGAGGTGGAAAAGGGCAGTATTTTCGCTCTCCTCGGCTCCAACGGGGCGGGCAAGACAACGGTTGTCAAAATCCTCACCACGCTGCTCAAACAAGACAGCGGAACCGCCGCCGTAAACGGATTCGATGTTGCGTCAAAACCAGAGAATGTGCGGCAGGCGATCAGTCTGACCGGGCAGTTTGCCGCCGTGGACGAAATGTTGACCGGACGGGAAAATCTGATCATGATTGCCAAGCTGCGATACCTCAAAAATCCGCGTCAGGCTGCGGACGACTTGCTTAAACGCTTCGGCTTGACAGACGCCGCCGACCGCAGGGCGTCTACTTATTCGGGTGGTATGCGCCGCAGGCTCGACATCGCCTTGAGCCTTGTGGGAAAACCGCAGATCATTTTCCTCGACGAGCCGACCACTGGGCTTGACCCCGAGGCGCGCATCGAGGTTTGGAAGATTGTCAAGGAGCTTGCAGGCAGCGGCACGACGGTACTCCTAACCACGCAGTATTTGGAGGAGGCTGAGCAGCTTGCCGACCGAATTGCCATTCTGCACGAGGGCAGGATTATCGCCAGCGGCACGCTCTCGGATCTAAAAAAGCTGTTCCCATCCGCAAAGGTGGAGTATGTTGAAAAACAGCCGACATTGGAAGAGATATTCCTCGCAATCGTCGGCAAAAAGGAGGCGAAGTAATGGAGGCGGCAAAGAAACACTTCTTCAGTGATCTAAGCGTTATGCTTGGACGTTCCATGCGCCATATTTCCCGCAGTATGGACACCATCGTCACGGTCTGCATCACTCCGATTGCGATGATGCTGCTGTTCGTCTATGTGTTTGGCGGCGCCATCCAAACCGGTACGGATAACTATGTGAACTACCTGCTGCCCGGTATCCTGCTGATTGCGATTGCAAGCGGTATATCCTATACGGCTTACCGCCTGTTTTTGGATAAGCAGCGAGGCATATTCGAGCGGTTCCACACCATGCCGATTTCACGTTCCACCTTACTGTGGGGGCATGTGCTGACCTCGCTGGTATCCAACGCCATATCGGTTCTCGTCATCATTCTCGTAGCATTGATTATGGGCTTTCGTTCGCCGGCGGGGATACTGTCATGGCTTGCAGTAGCCGGCATACTCGCACTGTTTACGCTGGCATTAACCTGGGTCGCGGCGATTGCCGGACTGACCGCAAAAACGGTGGATGGCGCAAGCGCCTTTTCCTACCCGATTATCTTCCTCCCGTTTATCAGCTCGGCGTTTGTGCCGACCGAGTCGATGCCGTCGGTCGTTCGCGCCTTTGCCGAAAACCAGCCGGTAACCTCGATCGTGGAAGCCATCCGTGCGCTGCTGTCAGGTCAGCCGGTGGGCAATGACATATGGGTCGCTCTTGCTTGGTGCTTAGGGATTTTGTTCGCAGCCTATTTCTTTGCAATGTGGGTGTATAAAAAACGGGTGTGAAATAGTTAAAGAAGGAAGCTGCAATCTAAAACTTTATTTTCACGTTAGCTGCTGCTTTTTCTATTTCAATGATCAGACTAAAACTTAGGTATTGTTTAAAGGAGAACGCCAAGCCGGTAGACATAATCATAGGCTTGGCGTATATTTTCGCAATATGAGACTCTGAGAGTTTAATTAGCATATATATCCATCTACTTTGCGGGCAGTGTCAGTTTCGCTGGTAATACCCCAATATAAAGAATTTTCTACCCCATCAAAGAAGGTTACGCTGTGTAAACCTTGGGTGATTTCTAAACAAGAATAGCTGTGACTTGTATTTGTTTAAGAGGCGATGCATGATTTAAAATTATTATTTTACAATTAAACTTAAGAACATACCCTTATCCATATGACCAGGTTTATCGCAAATCACTTTATAGGTGCCCGTCTTCTGAGGGGCAGTCCAGTCAAATTCTGCTGTCTTTCCGGGATCAACATCTTCGTCCATCTTCAATTCTTCACTGTTTATATCATGCGGAAACTTGCCTGAATTCGTTAGTATGAAATGCACGGTATCTCCATGATTAACTGTTAGTTGCTTTACCGAAAAGCTGAATTCGTTCATATCGATTTTTATAGATTGCGGACTATTCGTACCAGTAGAAGTTGATTCGGTGTTACTCGATTTCCCGGAACAAGCAGCTAATACACTGGTCAAGGCAATAATGATTAAACAAGTTCTTACAATTTTATTGAACACTTCTCCTCCACATCCTTTTCACTGGGTTATTACTCCTTCTCTATAGCTAACGCTCAAAGTGGTATATAGGTTTGATCATCTAGGTAGATATCGGCGATTTACCACGCAAATCTCCCGTTAGCGGGCCGGAGGGACCGCCGCGTGACGCCCCCTCCGGAGTTGAACTATTATCTTCGTTAGTTAAAAAAATGACCCATTTAAGTATTTTTGATGATTCCCTCCAACTCTGATAATCCCTTTCTAATCGCTGGGCATATTAACCGCACCATCTAAGGCGAAATTTGTATATTACCCAAACAAACAATCAAAGCCCATATACCGGGTCAAAACACCGCATAGGCAGTAGTGGCTGCATGAGGCGTTATTCAATTATTATCTCATGAACGAGCAGAGAGAACGGATACCGTTCACTTTGCTCGTTTTTTTTTCTTTTTATTGATTGTTGTCCTTTACCAACTTAATTAGGCTGGCCAAACTTTATTGTGAGAAGTTAAGACTTCTTGGAAAGAGCAAAACTGTTTCTCTAGACCCACATGATTTTGATTTTGTATAATGTGACGATATCTTATAAAGGATAGGAGTTACCGACGTGAAGGTCAAAAAAGGAAAAAACAATGCAGAATTTGGCGCCTGGCTTAGTATAGGGGTTTACATCGCTTTATCCGCTGTAAAGCTGGCCATCGGCTACTTTTCCAATTCTGAAGCGTTATTGGCAGATGGACTCAACAATACAACGGATATCATTGCCTCACTTGCCGTACTGATCGGACTCCGAATCTCGAAAAAACCGGCTGACGACGACCACAAATATGGTCATTCGAGAGCAGAAACGATCGCATCCATGGTCGCTTCTTTTATCATGATTGGAGTCGGGATAGAAGTATTGATCAATTCCGTTACCGGATTCTTAAAAGGTGACATTTCAACGCCAAATATTATTGCTGCTTGGGTCGCATTGGGTTGTGCTGGCATCATGTTTCTTGTCTTCCGTTACAACAGTCGCTTAGCCGAGCGGACCGGCAGCCGCGCTTTAAAAGCCGTAGCAGTCGACAATCGGTCAGATGCCCTCGTTAGTTTGGGTACGGTCGTCGGTATATTAGGGACCATATGGGGCCTTCCCTGGCTTGATGCGCTTACTGCTATCATTGTTGGAGTTATTATTTGCAAAACGGCTTGGGATATATTTCGGGAAGCCACGCACATGCTAACCGACGGATTTGATGTAAAGCAGCTTGAAACTATCAAGGACACAGTAATCGGTCTGGATGGGATTGAGTGGGTAAAGGACATAAAAGGCCGTGTCCACGGAAATGAAATCTTTGTGGATTTGGTTATTGAGGTGAATCATGAAATGAGCGTATATGAGAGCCATGCCATTTCAGAAAACGTGGAACATGAACTGCTGAACAAACACCAGATCAAATATGTCCATGTACACATCGAACCGCATTAATTCTGTCGCTGAGGATTATTTTGGGTATTCCCAGACCGATCCCAACGGGTAAAACGTGAAAGCATGGTATGAATTTGCCTGGTGTTGATTTATTAGCCTCGTTTCGAAAGAATAACTCGTCCTTTTCGTTTTCCAGACGTACTTTCGGCCAAATTTAGGCCAGCTTTTCGTAGTACCTGACGGCCATGCGCATACTGTCTTAAATCTCCTGTGCCAGCCAGTATGGCCGCTGTGAAGATCTTTTCGAGACCCTTTATGGAACGCAGTTGTGCCGCCATTGGAATCTCAGATAGCAGAGCTTCGATGTCCTTCTCCATCTCTTCAAGCATGGTGGTAACGCGTTCAAATTCTTCAATGAGCCGTTTTAAATATGCCTTTGCTTCTTCTACAGCAGTTCGTTCTCCCACACTACGTTTCGCCTGTGCGATGAGCTGTGCAGCCATCTCTGTACCCGTAAGACCTCCGGCACGCTGATTATATACTTGACATCCGTTGCTGTATACGTCTCCAAATCCTGTGGGCAAGGGAATATCTTGAGGTTCGGCACCCCAAAAATCAAACAGCGTTTCTCACTAAGCAATATCGCAAAATCCTATGGCTCATCGTTCCATTGTTTCAATGCTGGTAAGTAATAGGGTAATCCAGTAGCAAACACTTCATCTTTGGTAAACCATCCATTTATGCCAGGCATGGGGACCGGGGTTTCACCGACTTTCAAAATGAATGATAGTCCATTGGTAGGGAGTGGCAGCTCCTTGGCTTCCACGTAGCGTTAGGTCGGTTTGGTAGGCCTCATGGCCTCCATTGATTTTAATGTGACCTTCACTCCATTCCCGGTACTTCAATCTCTAGTCTCCCGGATTTGAATTTTCAACGTATGCAATAAACCGTTTGGCTGCTGGAGAAATATGACGATCTTCTCTCCACTTCAATCCTATTTCCCAATACCAACCTTCGTCAATAATCGGAATCCAAACAAGTTCATTCAACATCAACCCCAGAGTCTTAGGCAGTACAGATACACCGAGACCTGACTTCACGAAACCGGCCACAGTAATCAGGTCCTCGGCTTCATACGCCGAATCAAGAACAAACCCGGTATGTTGGAACCGGGACATAATCGTAGCCTTTAATCCGCAGTTGTTTTTTAAACCAATGAATGGCTCGCCCGACAGCTCTGCCAAATTTAGAGCGGAACAATCGGCATAATGATGCTGGGAGGACACAACAATATATAAAGGGACCTTTTGAATAATTACCCATTGATGATTGTCTAAAGTGGATTCCCTCGATGTAATCATAACATCCGAAAAACCTTGTTCCAGATGTTCATCAATATCCCATAGATTCCCCTGTGTCAATTCAAAACGGACTTTGGGATAGTCCAACTGATAACTTCGGATTAAACTGGGGATCAAGTCAACACCAAGGATGTTCAGATAAGATAAAGTAATCACCCCTGTATCCGGGTTAGACCACTCTTCAATTTCCTTTATGCCATTTTCAATGTTTTGCAATGCTCTGCCAATCCATTTAGAGAACATGGAGCCATTTCGGTTCAGCTTTACATTTCGTCCATTTCGCTCAAATAAGGGAGCTCCGATTTCGTTTTCAAGCTTGGCAATCGCATGACTTAACGCTGGCTGGGTAATACCGAGTGTTTTGGAGGCCAAGGTCATATGTTCAAGCCGTGCAACGGTCATAAAGTATTCTAACTGTGTAAGCTCCATTAAAATATCCCCCTCTTTATATTAATATTATTCATCGTTTTTATTATTATAATAAATTGGACGTTATAGAAGTGGCAAGTGTAATATTAGATCTAGCCCCTCTCGAACAACACATCAAGGTTAAAGGGACAGAGCGCTTTTAGATTAAAAATTGAATCTGAACGTGTCCATCACTAGGAGGAATAGATATGAGTAAAGTATTTGAGTTCTCTGCATCAGAATTTGAAGGCAAGAAGGTGCTTGTAACCGGAGGAACAAAAGGAATGGGACAAGCTGTTGTGAAAAGACTTGCCAACAGTGGAGCTACTGTCCTGACAACTGCCCGTTCCCTATCTGCCGACTTGCCGAATTCGGTCAAGTTTGTTCAAGCAGATATTGCTTCACCTGAAGGTGTAGAGCAAGTGATCACAGCAGTGAAAGAACAACTTGGCGGTATCGATATTATTGTCCATTGCGTAGGTGGATCAACCACACCTCCAGGAGGCGCTCTTGTATTGAGCGATGAAGATTGGTTTCAGGCATTAAATTGGAATCTGCTCGCCGCTGTTCGGCTTGATCGTGGCTTAATTCCACTCATGTTGGAAAATAAATCAGGCGTTATTCTTCATTTCACCTCGATCCAAAGACGGTTGCCTCTTTATGAAACGACACTAGCTTATGCTTCCGCAAAAGCCGCTCTCGCTAATTACAGCAAGGGGTTATCTAATGAATTTTCACCTCAGGGAATTCGGATAAATACATTGTCTCCTGGTTTTATTCAGACAGAGGCAGCGGATGCATTGATTGATCGGATCGCAACTGAGACAGGAAGCAGAGAAAGCGCGCTCGAGCAACTGATGGATTCGCTCGGAGGCATACCAATCGGTCGGCCAGGATTCCCAGAAGAAGTGGCTGAACTGGTCGCATTTTTGGTTTCCGACCGCGCAGCATCCATTACAGGAAGTGAATACGTCATTGATGGCGGAACCATTCCCACAGTTTAACCATTGAAAAAGGGAGGGAACAACATGGACTTACAACAAATCCCATCTGTGATCCACAACTACATTGCCGCATCCAATAAGCCCGATCCTGCAGCATTTGTAGATTGTTTTTCAGAAGATGCAGTTGTGTTGGATGAAGGAAAAAAGCGGATTGGTAAACATGTGATCAAAAAATGGAGTGAACAATACCATTTCGGGGCAAACGTAACGTTGGAGCCAAAAGAAGCAAAAGAAAATGGCGATAAGATTGTGGTAACATGCAAGTTGGATGGAACTTACGACAAAACCGGTTTACCCGATCCGTTATTGTTGAACTATCATTTCAGTATAGTAGACGATAAAATTGTGAGTCTATCCATTTTCTAAGCAATCATCATCATTGGCCTTAGGGACGCTTTCCCTAAGGCCATCTTGAATTCGTCATGATGCATCTTCTCTTACGATCTCATTCTGATCACAAAATTTGCATCGATGAGGGATATGGAAACTTATCTTGCCGATCCATTACACCTACAAGTTGCGAAATTTATTGGTGGTGTATTGGATACTCAAGCATCGGTTTGTTGCGAAATATAAAGCTATAGAAACAATCATAAGACCTCCTTATAGCCATGCTCACGACCGCTCAAATGGTATGTATTTGGGTACAGCTATTGCTATTTGCTCTCAAAAAAATCATATTTGCGCCAGCCTGTCGTGTGGTTATTGAGCTCAATCGTTCCCCCGTTACTTGAAAAACTTAACGAGTCTTCAACACCTGATATTCCGAAGAAAATTAATGATCTCCCCTTTTCATCTAAGGCTGCCAATTTGTGGGCAGTAGTTGCACTGATCATAAAGAAAGAGCCTTCGGACTGAAACCTGCAGGCTCTTTCTTTATGTAATGACGCACGCTCCCATGGAAGATCGGAATTACTTCCATAATCTGTGGTGTGGCGCTTGTGCTGCACAGTGAATTATCTCGAATCGAACCGAGATTGCGCTTTATTTACCTCTTCCCAATTAATCGCGACCCAATCTATTAGCCCTTCCATTGGGCGGAGCAAACTCATTCCGAGATTTGTGAGTTCATATTCCACACGAGGTGGAACTTCGGGAAACAGTTCTCTTGTAATCAATCCATCACGCTCCAAATTTCGCAAAGTCAGCGTAAGCATTCTTTGGGAAATGCCGGGAATTGACTTCTCTAACTCGGAAAATCGAGCACGGTTTCGGTGCAATTTAGCAAGGGAAAGAATCAGAAAGATACTCCACCTATCGCCGATTTTCGTCAGAAGCTCTCGTACAGCCGCAGGATCTTTATGTCCGCAGACGAATGCCGGATTAAAGTGATTGTTTTCATTAATATTCTTCATGACTACCCTCCATGTTAGTTACAAATTTTAATGTGCCTTCTTGTTTTATACAAGCATCCAATTTATATTTTATTATGTATTAGTAAGCATCACAACAAAGGAGTGTGTTGACAATGCCAAGAAACAAATATGCAGCTTTTGAAGCTCTTAAGCCCTATTTTGAAATAGTCCAAAAAGGACTAAGCGGCCTCGTAGATGGCGAACATTATTTCGACACCATCGCAGATGACGCATTTTTCGAGTTCCTCTATAACTTTCCCGGTTGGCCTCAGACGATTCGAGGTCGCGCCAATTTGATGACTCAATACTCCGGGTATGGTGACAATATCAGGCTTCACTCGGCTGATAAACTTGTCATGCACCATGCTCAAGATAGCCGTGTCGTGATCCTCGAATGCGAAGTACACGGTAAGATTCTCGCGACAGGCGTACCTTACGACAACAGGCTTCTCTCCGTCATCACGATTGAAAACAGAAAGATCGTACACTGGAGAGACTATATGGACTCTTTAGCGGCCTGGAACGCACTAATGGCGCCCTCTAAATAATCTCATTCGTCAGTCATAAATAATAAAAGGATGTGTCACATGAAACAGATTCTTATCATTGAAGTGAGCCCAAGAGGGCCTGTATCAGCCAGTCGCGCGGTAACTCAAAAACTTTCGACGCGGCTTAGGGGGGAATTTCCAGAAGCCAAGTTCGTATACCGTGACCTCACAAAAGGTTGGATTCCTCATCTAGATGACAACACCTTAAAAGCCATTTCATCAAAAAGACCAGAGGAAGTACAGGCCAACAAAGAGTCTGCCCGCCTGTCGGATCAATTGACCGAGGAACTTCTGGCATCTGATCTTTTGGTCATTGCAACTCCGATGTGGAACTTCGGTATTCCGTCGTTGCTCAAAGCCTGGATTGATCTTGTTGTCCGACCTGGCAAGACTTTCACCTATACAGAAACAGGTGTTCTGGGACTGGCAAAAGATAAAAAGGCTATTTTAGTCGTGGCTTCGGGCGGTGTATTCACTGAAGGTTCGTGGAAGTCGTGGGATTTTGTGGAACCCTATTTACGTCAAATTTTACGATTTATCGGAATTGAAAATGTTCAAACCGTAAGAGCTGAAGGCATGAATATCCCACTACTTGCAGAGAATGCCGTACCGAATGCTGAAAAAGCTATTGCGAAGCTTGAGCTGTAGATGTCCTCCTTTCAATGTGGATCGGTTAACAACTGGGACAAATAGACGCCAGTTTGCAGCAGAATGAACGTTTGAATTTGGTGAGCAATTTCGTCAGTCGATCCGAAAAGAGCCGCTGAAACTGTCACGTCCAAGAACTACTCATCGATACTAAACGGCTCCACTAAATCCGTAAATCGCTCGAACGTCTTCGTGATTAACAACTATACGTCAATATAATGTTTTTGACTTTCTACAGTTTCATCACTGTGTATAATATTCTCCACTTAAGAGACAATATAAGTAGCTATTTTTCTCTTAAGAAGGGAATTCGGACATATGGAAGCAATATTGCAGGAGCTAAAGGACAAATTTTCGAATGATAATGATTTTTTTGCTCAACGTGATTATCTCTTCGAAGCTCCGGTTGTTTTATTAGGTTTTAGGACTTTGATTGATTTAACGAAAACGAAACTAACCTTACAAAAATATATCGATACCGCCATTGCAACAAAACAAACATTGGATGAACTAAAGTTGATTATTGGAGAAGTAAAGGATAAAGAAATTAACGGCAATGAAGCCATAAGGGCAATTACTCAAGGGAAACTCATTATTTATTTCGAGAATGACCCAACCTATGTAGTTGCGGAACCCATTATGAAGCTTCTAGATCGCGCTATTGAACCGCCTATTAACGAAAATGTTATTCTAGGTTCTATAAGCTCGTTCACTGAAGATATACACTCTAATATTGGGATCCTTAGAAAACAACTAAACTCCGATAAAATTCGGGTAAATTCTTACTTTTTGGGAAGCGATGAAACGACGGAGCTCTCTCTTCTTTATTATGAGGGTTATGTAAATATGGAATTGATACATAAAATAATTACTCAAATTGAAAAAAACAAAAGTAAAGAAATAAACAACTTGCAAAAGTTATCTAGATTAATGGGATTTAACTCTTGGGTGACGATATCTAAATTTAACCAAACGGAGCTTCCCCAAGAAGCTGCGAACTTTTTAAGGAAGGGAAGAGCTATTTTATTTTTAGACAGATTACCAGTTGCGTTAGTGCTTCCCGCTCAGTTTTGGGATGTTTTTGTTCTAGATAGCGATCGAAATTTGCCTCTTCCATTAATGTTATTTTTGCGTGCTTTACGTATCATGGGCGCATTAGTAACCTTAACCCTGCCAGGACTTTATGTAGCCCTTGTATCCGTAAATCCTGAAGTTCTTCGTATTGAGCTCGCCTTATCCATCGCACAATCTCGTGAAGGAGTACCTTATCCAGCCATTGTCGAAATCCTGTTGATGCTCGTTATTCTTGAGTTAATTATTGAGGCCAGCATAAGGTTACCCAAAAACATCGGCCCCACCATTACGATGGTAGGTGGAATTATTCTTGGACAAGCGGTTGTGCAGGCAAAGTTAGTAAGCAATCTTCTTATTATCATTCTGGCAGCCACTACAATTGCGAATTCAACCATTATAGGGCTTCAAACAACACTTTCGCTTCGTGTTTCGAAATATGTCATTGTCATTCTGGCTTCCATATACGGAGTGTTGGGAATCTTAGAGGGTTTGGTATTGGTATGCGCCTATATAGCGAGTTTGACTACTTTCGGAATTCCATATGTCTACTTCCATACCGAAAAGGATGAAGTTAAGAATGGATAAAAGTTGGCAAGTGACTCTGATGTACGTTATAACCCATCTTGGACTCATCTTTTTCTTGTACCCAGGTGACATTATCTCCAGCACGGAAGAAAGTCACTGGATTCCAATCGTACTTGGCTTTATTGTACATATACTTGCTATATCCATTTATATGAAAGGTCTAGGTTTTTTGGGAAAAAAAGATATCATCAGTCTTTACTTAGGAGTAGGCAAAGGAGCAGCCTTATTATTTCTGTTACCGATGTTTGTATATTTTCTTATGATTTACATCATAATGGTACGCTCATACGCAGAGATCATGACAATCATCTTTTTAACGGGAACGCCGCTCTGGGCTATAATGGTTTTATTTTTGATTATCACGACCTATATCGCATCAAAAGGCGTAGAAGCCATTTTTCGTACGGGCGTCTTGATTGGACTTTTATGTCTTCCTCTTATTTTATTAATCTTTTCCGCTTCCTTTCAAAATGTCGATTGGAGGTACGTCTTCCCGTTAGTTGATGATTTTTCGTTTATTACAAACCATTCCTACCTAAAAAGTTTTTTTGCGTTCGGGGGAGGGTTTCTGTTCCTTGGTTTTGTTCAACCTTATTTTTTCTATAAGCAAAGTAAAATTCTGATTGCTGCTTTTGTCCTTTTACCTTTTTTTATCTTCTCTGTATACATTCCCGTTCTTACTTTTGGTCAGGCTACAGCTTCAACGTTTCACTTCCCTTTCATCGTGACTTTAGATGCCATCAATATAACTTGGCTAATGTTTGACAGGATTACGATGTTTTTCTTACTGAGCCTTATTACGTTTACGATGCTCTTTCTCTCGACTATCTTGTGGAAAACGATGAGAATCGTAAATCGATGCATGCCATCCTTTAAACCCGTCTATTTACTGATCTCCATTTCATTATTCGTTTTTATCGTTTGTTTAATGATTCCTAGCTGGGAAGTCGTCGAAAAACTCTTTTGGTGGAATACGTATTTAAGATTCTACATTTTAATTGCGGTTCCGCTATCAACTTATTACTTTGCGGCTCGTGCAAAAAGGAAGGTCATCTATGAAGCAGACGATTAAACACTCGATCCAGTTGTTGATTGTTGTCTGTATGGCGGTAACGTTAAGCGGTTGCTGGGACAATAGGGATATCAATCACCGCTCTTTACCCGTCGTGATGGGTATTTCCATGCATAACGACTTATATGAGGTCGTTTTGCAAATTCCTGAGCCTCTTCAAAACGGAATAAATTTAAGAATAGTGTCGGAGTCGGGAGAAACGATAAACCAAGCCGTGGATAAAATAAGCGAAAAAATGGAGAGCAGTGTAGACTTACTTCATTTGAAAGCCATTTTGATTCAAAAAGAATATGCAAAGCAAGGGCTAAAAGACAGTATCGCTAGCTTTATGAGGGCTAGAGATATATCTCCAAAAGCAATAGTCGCAATATGCGATGAAGATCTAGATCCTTTTTTTGCAAATGTGAAAAGGACGATGGCACCAAAAGGAACGACCCTTTATGATTCTTTCGAAAAAAATGCGGGATGGAATCCTCAAATGGCCTTGACGCGCATATGGGAGGTATACCGAAGCATTAATTCTTATACCCGAGATGTAGCCATACCTATTTATAAGTCCGGGAAAAGCGGAACAGTCAATTATCTTGGTTCGGCGATTATTAAAAACGGGAAGATGGTCGATCAAATCAGCCCAGAAGAGACTCTTTTGTTTAATGCATTCAACGGGCAAAGCACTCAAGGAAAAATAGAAGTTATGAAAAGCGCGAGTGTTCTGATCCTAAGCAATTCAATGAGTCACAAAAGTAAGTTTATCAATGATAAGCCATACCTGAAAACTAAAATTACGATGAAAGTTTCTATTGTGGAGACGAGGGGAAATCCAACAACCCAGATCATTAAAAAGGAATTGGATGAGCTTCTGGCAAAGAGGTTCAAACGAATGTTTATTAAAACCCAAACAAGGGAAGCTGACATTTTGGGATTAGGACAGTTTTTTAGAAATAAAATTCCTCGGAAACAATTACAGAATTGGAGATCCGAATACTTTCCTAATTTGCAATTGGACCTGAGAATTCATACGGTCATTCAGAACGATGGTAATTTAAAAATTTCATAATAAATTGTTGATTTAGCCATAGAGAGGATATTGGTTTGATTTAGAGCCAGAAATAAACTGATGACAAAATAGCCAACAGATTATTACAAGACGCTTCAAAATTATTTACTTGGGGCTCGCAGGATGAAATCGAGGAACATTTAAACATGGACTGCCGGATGACGAGGAGATGTTCTATCTGATGGCCTTCTCTGAGAAATGTAACCTTTCCGTGACTTTTATAAGAAAACGGGACCCCAAAAGGTCCCGTCAGGCTGTCGAGAAAGTCTCGACAGCCTTGTTTATGTTCAAATAATTTAATACGACACCGCGTTAA